>NZ_JBICRM010000004.1:0-408292 GCF_043197025.1 Nonomuraea marmarensis | reverse complement strand
CCCCCAAACCCCCAACCCGAGTCCTCCTAATTCCCGGACGGGAATTAGGAGGACCGAATCCTGGTTTGATCTCTCGGCCCTCGTGGGCCACAAGCCTGCGAGGGAGAGGGGTTCACGCATGTCCGTGGCAGAAGCCACGT
The DNA here is from genome assembly GCF_043197025.1 of Nonomuraea marmarensis. Taxonomy (NCBI): domain Bacteria; kingdom Bacillati; phylum Actinomycetota; class Actinomycetes; order Streptosporangiales; family Streptosporangiaceae; genus Nonomuraea; species Nonomuraea marmarensis. The sequence goes on along the minus strand of NZ_JBICRM010000004.1, from coordinate 408,152 downwards.
CCGCCGCCGTCGAGCAGAGGCGGGAAGGCCGTCGCGGACTGTTGTTACTGATCCTCGGTGCGTTGTCGGCGATCGGGCCGCTCTCCATCGACATGTACCTCCCGTCGCTGCCCACCATCACCTCCGAGATGCTCAGCGCCCCCGCCCAGGTTCAGCTCACCCTCACCGCCTGCCTCATCGGCGTCTCCGTCGGCCAGGTGATCGCGGGGCCGGTGAGCGACGTGCGCGGCAGGAGGGTGCCGCTGATCGTGGGCGTGGCCGGGTTCATGGTGGCCTCGCTGCTGTGCGCGTTCGCGCCCTCGGTGCCCATGCTCATCGCCTTCCGCCTGCTCCAGGGCATGCTGGGCGGCGCGGCCCTGGTCATCGTGCGCGCCGTCGTCCGCGACCTCTATGACGGCGCCGCCATCGCCCGCATCTTCGCCACGCTCATGCTGGTCAGCGGCCTGGCGCCGATCCTCGCGCCCATCGCGGGGGCCCAGTTGCTCGCGTTCACCTCATGGCGAGGCGTCTTCGTGGCGCTCAGCGTCGCGGGGCTGGTGCTCCTGCTGGCGGTGCTGCCCGGCGTACGCGAGACGCTGCCCGCCGGCCAGCGGGAGAGCGGCGGGCTCAAGCACACGGCGGGCACGTTCTGGCGGCTCCTGCGCGACCGCTCGTTCATGGGCTTCGCGCTCACCGCGGGGCTGGCGTTCGGGGCGATGTTCGGCTACATCTCCGGCTCGCCGTTCGTGCTCCAGGAGGTGTACGGCGCCACGCCGCAGCAGTACTCCCTCATCTTCGGCCTCAACGCGTTCGCCCTGACCGCCATGGCCCAGCTCGGCGGCCGGTTGTCCGGTCGGGTGCCGCCGGTGCTCCTGGTCCGCATCGGCCTGCTCATCGCCCTGGTCGGCGCCGGGATGCTGCTGACCGCCGCGCTCACGGGGCTGGGCCTGTGGGGCATCGTGAGCGGGCTGTTCGTCATCATGCTCGGCCAGGGCCTGGTCCTGCCCGGCACCGGCGCTCTGTCGCTCGCGTCGCAGCCCGCTCAGGTGGCGGGCAGCGCGTCCGCCCTGCTCGGCGTGCTGCAGTTCGCACTGGGGGCGGCGGCTGCCCCACTGGTCGGCCTGGTCGGGGCGGGGACCGCCGTGCCGATGGCGTGCGTCATGCTGGGGCTCATCCTTTGCTCGGGTTTGACATTCGCCGTCCTGGGGCGCACCAAGATTAGGTAAGGCTTGCCTGCGTGAGGAATTCCATTCCCGACCTGCTCCGAACCGTTTGTGCGGCGGGAAGGAATTACGGCACACTGATGTTGTGAAAAGCGGGAGCGAACCCGACGCAGCGAGCGGAGTGGAGGCCCCGACGAAGGAAGGGACTCCGCGGAGCGAGTGAGGAGCGGTGAGCGACCAAGTGAAACAGGCCTTGATGGAGCCCGGTAGCGAGCGCACTACGCGCGCCCGCGTGGCCAGGCTGATTCTCGAGCATGGTCCCGTCGCGGCGGCCGCGCTGGGCGAGCGGCTCGGGCTCACCCCCGCAGCCGTGCGCCGCCACCTCGATGCGCTGCTGGCCGACGGGATGATAGAGCCTCGCACGGTTCGCCCGCGCGGCCAGCGCGGGCGCGGACGGCCCGCCAAGCTGTTCGCGATCACCGACGCGGGGCGCAGTGCCTTCGAGCACGCCTATGACGATCTGGCCGGGAGCGCGCTGCGGTTCCTGGCCGAGCGCATGGGAGAACAAGCGGTGTCCGACTTCGCCCGCTCGCAGGTCTCGAGCCTGCTGCGGCGGCTGGAGCCGGTCATGCGGACGGTGCCGGCGGACCAGCGCGTGCAAGTGCTGGCGCAGGCGCTGTCGGCGGAGGGGTATGCCGCCTCGGCCAGCAAGGCCAAGTCGGGCGGCGACCAGCTCTGCCAGCATCACTGCCCGGTGGCCCACGCGGCTGCGGAGTTCCCGCAGCTGTGCGAGGCCGAGACGGAGGCGTTCGCGCAACTGCTCGGCACTCCGGTGCAGCGCCTGGCCACGATCGCGCACGGCGACGGGGTCTGCACGACACACGTGAGCCCGCAGAGTTTGGGCCAATCCGCACATAGAGACAAGAGCAAGGAGACCGGAAGGTGACTGTCACCGACCGCCCGGAGCTGGAAGGCCTCGGGAATTACAAGTTCGGCTGGGCCGACCCGGATGCCGCGGGTGCGGCCGCCAAGCGTGGCCTGTCCGAAGAGGTCGTCCGCAACATCTCCGGGCTCAAGAACGAGCCGGAGTGGATGCTCGACCTTCGCCTGAAGGGCCTCCGCCTGTTCGACCGGAAGCCGCTGCCCACGTGGGGCTCCGACCTCACCGCCATCGACTTCGACAACATCAAATACTTCGTGCGCTCCACCGAGAAGCAGGCCGCTTCCTGGGACGAGCTGCCCGCCGACATCAAGAACACCTACGACAAGCTCGGCATCCCCGAGGCGGAGAAGCAGCGCCTCATCGCCGGTGTCGCAGCCCAGTACGAGTCCGAGGTCGTCTACCACAAGATCCGTGAGGACCTCGAGGAGAAGGGCGTCATCTTCCTCGACACCGACACGGGCCTGAAGGAGCACCCGGAGATCTTCCAGGAATACTTCGGCTCGATCATCCCGGTCGGCGACAACAAGTTCGCCGCGCTCAACACCGCCGTGTGGTCCGGTGGCTCGTTCATCTACGTGCCGCCGAACGTCGAGGTCGAGATCCCGCTGCAGGCGTACTTCCGGATCAACACCGAGAACATGGGCCAGTTCGAGCGGACCCTGATCATCGTGGACGAGAACAGCTACGTCCATTACGTCGAGGGCTGCACCGCGCCGATCTACTCCAGCGACTCGCTGCACAGCGCCGTCGTCGAGATCATCGTGAAGAAGAACGCCCGCTGCCGTTACACGACCATCCAGAACTGGTCCAACAACGTCTACAACCTGGTCACCAAGCGCGCCGTGGCGTACGAGGGCGCGACCATGGAGTGGATCGACGGCAACATCGGCTCCAAGGTCACGATGAAATACCCGGCCGTCTACCTGATGGGCCAGCACGCCAAGGGCGAGACGCTGAGCGTCGCGTTCGCGGGCGAGGGCCAGCACCAGGACGCCGGCTCCAAGATGGTGCACCTGGCGCCCAACACCAGCTCCACCGTCATCTCCAAGTCGGTGGCGCGCGGCGGCGGCCGTACCTCCTACCGCGGTCTCGTGCAGATCGAGGAGGGCGCCCACGGCAGCGCCAGCACCGTCAAGTGCGACGCGCTGCTGGTCGACCAGATCAGCCGCTCCGACACCTACCCTTACGTCGACGTCCGCGAGGACGACGTCAAGATGGGCCACGAGGCCACGGTCTCCAAGGTCAGCGAGGACCAGCTGTTCTACCTCATGAGCCGCGGACTCGACGAGGACGAGGCGATGGCGATGATCGTGCGCGGCTTCGTGGAGCCGATCGCGCGTGAGCTGCCGATGGAATACGCCCTGGAGCTGAACAGGCTGATCGAGCTGCAGATGGAAGGAGCCGTCGGCTGATGGGCCTGAACGAGAAGCCCTTGTCGACCCTGCACGAGAAGGCGTCCTACGACCTGGCCGACTTCGAGGTCCCGACCGGGCGCGAGGAGGCGTGGCGCTTCACGCCGCTCTCGCGCCTGAAGGGCCTGCACAACGGCAAGGCCGCCGCCAACGGGCAGGTCGTCACCCAGGCGTACACGCCCGAGGGCGTGCGCGCCGAATGGGTCGGCCGCGACGACGAGCGCATCGGCAAGGCCTACGTGCCCGCCGACCGCGTCAGCGCCCAGGCGTACACCGCCTTCGAGAAGGCGCTGGTCGTGACCGTGCCCAAGGAGGCCGAGCTCGCCGACATCATCTCGATCGAGATCAAGGGGCGCGGCGGCGAAGGCGCGGCCTACGGCCACATCGTGGTCGTGGTCGAGCCCCTGGCGCAGGCGACCGTCGTCATCGAGCACGAGGGCACGGCGGTCTACGCCGACAACATCGAGTTCGTCGTCGGCGAGGGCGCCACGCTCAAGGTCGTCAGCCTGCAGGAGTGGGACGACGACGCCGTGCACGTCTCGCACCACCACGCGCAGCTCGGCAAGGACGCGACGTTCCGCGGTTTCGTGGTGACGCTCGGCGGCGACCTCGTACGGCTGTCGCCCACGGTGTCCTACACCGGTCCCGGCGGCGACGCCGACATGTCGGGCGTCTACTTCGTGGACGCGGGCCAGCACCTGGAGCACCGCCTGCTGGTCGATCACTCGCAGCCCAACTGCAAGAGCAACGTCGACTACCGCGGCGCCCTGCAGGGCGAGGACGCGCACGCCGTCTGGATCGGCGACGTGATCATCAGGGTCGAGGCCGAGGGCACCGACACCTACGAGCTCAACCGCAACCTCATCCTGACCGACGGCGCTCGCGCCGACTCGGTGCCCAACCTGGAGATCCTCACCGGCGAGGTGGCGGGAGCGGGGCACGCCTCCGCTTCCGGCCGGCTCGACGACGAGCACACCTTCTACCTCCAGGCCCGCGGCATCCCCTACGACGAGGCCCGCCGCCTGGTCATCAGGGGCTTCCTGGGCCAGCTCATCGAGAAGATCCAGGTCGAGGAGATCCGCGAGCGGGTGCTCACCGCGGTGGAGGCGGAGCTCGCCCGATGAGTTTCGAGAAGGTGTGCAAGCTCGATGACATCCCCGACGGGGGTGCCCTCGGAGTCGAGGTGGGCGAGACGCCGGTCGCGCTCATCCGCAAGGGCGGCGAGGTGTTCGCGCTGCACGACGTGTGCTCCCATGCCGAGGTGAAGCTCAGCGAGGGCGAGGTCTACGACGGCACGCTGGAGTGCTGGCTGCACGGCTCGTGCTTCGACATCCGCTCGGGCAAGCCCACAGGACCGCCCGCCACCAGGCCCGTGAACGTCTACACAGTCAAGATCGACGGCGACGACGTCCTCGTCTCGCTCTCGAAGGAGTCATAAGTGTCAGTCCTAGAGATCCGTGACCTGCACGTCGCCGTAGACAGCAAGGAAATCCTGCGCGGCGTCAACCTGACCGTGAAGTCCGGCCAGACCCACGCCATCATGGGCCCGAACGGCTCGGGCAAGTCGACGCTCGCCTATGCGATCGCCGGCCACCCCAAATACACCATCACCAGCGGCCAGGTGCTGCTGGACGGCGTGGACCTGCTGGAGCTGAAGGTCGACGAGCGGGCCCGCGCGGGCCTGTTCCTGGCCATGCAGTACCCCGTCGAGGTCCCCGGCGTGTCGGTCTCGAACTTCCTGCGCTCGGCCGTCACCTCCGTCCGCGGCGAGGCGCCCAAGCTGCGCGAGTTCGCCAAGGACCTCAAGAACGGCATGGACGCCCTGTCCATCGACTCCGCCTTCGCCCAGCGCAACCTGAACGAGGGCTTCTCCGGCGGTGAGAAGAAGCGCCACGAGATCCTCCAGCTGGAGCTGCTCAAGCCGAAGATCGCGGTGCTCGACGAGACCGACTCGGGCCTCGACGTGGACGCGCTGCGCGTGGTGTCGGAGGGCATCAACCGCTTCCGCGCCTCCGGCGAGACCGGCGTGCTGCTCATCACGCACTACACCCGCATCCTGCGCTACGTGAAGCCGGACTTCGTGCACGTCTTCGCGGGCGGGCGGATCGTCGAGGAGGGCGGCCCGGAACTGGCCGAGAAGCTCGAGGCCGAGGGCTACGAGCAGTACACGAAGGCGTCTGCATGATTTCCAACAGCTTGGATGTGGAGAAGATCAGGAAGGACTTCCCGGTCTTCTCCCGCGAGCTGCCCGACGGGCGCCCGCTCGTCTATCTCGACTCGGGCAACTCCTCGCAGAAGCCCAACCAGGTCATCGAGACCATGCGCGACCACCTGGCGCTGCACTACAGCAACGTCGGGCGGGCCATGCACGTGCTCGGCGCCGAGTCGACCGAGGCCTACGAGGGCGCCCGCGACAAGGTCGCCGGTTTCGTCGGGGCGTCGCGCGACGAGGTGGTCTTCACCAAGAACGCCTCGGAAGCGCTCAACCTGGTCGCCTACTCCTTCGGCAACCGGTCGAACACGGACCCGCGCTTCACCCTCGGCCCCGGTGACGAGATCGTCATCTCCGAGATGGAGCACCACTCCAACATCGTGCCGTGGCAGCTGCTCGTGCAGCGCACCGGCGCGACGCTGAAGTGGTTCGGCGTCACCGACGACGGCCGCCTCGACTACGACCCGGCGGTCATCACCGAGCGTACGAAGATCGTCTCGATCGCCCACCAGTCCAACGTCCTCGGCACCGTCAACCCGGTCGCCGAGGTCGCCAGGCGGGCGCACGAGGTGGGCGCGCTGATCATGCTCGACGCGTCCCAGTCCGTGCCGCACCACCCGGTGAACGTGGCCGAGCTGGGCGCCGACTTCGTGGCCTTCACCGGTCACAAGATGGTCGGCCCCTCGGGCATCGGCGTGCTCTGGGGCAAGGGCGAGCTGCTCGACGCCATGCCCCCGTTCCTGGGCGGCGGCGAGATGATCGAGGCGGTCTGGATGGACCACTCGACGTACGCGGCGGTGCCGCACAAGTTCGAGGCCGGCACGCCGCCCATCGTCGAGGCCATCGGGCTCGGCGCGGCGGTCGACTACCTCACCGAGGTCGGCATGGAGGCCATCGAGGCGCACGAGCGCACGCTGACGGCCTACGCGCTCGACGCCCTGCGCGAGGTGCCCACCCTGCGGCTCATCGGCCCCGGCACGCTGGAACAGCGCGGTGGGACGGTCTCGTTCACGCTGGAGGGCATACACCCGCACGACGTGGGGCAGATCCTGGACGACCAGTTCGGCGTCGCCGTACGCGTCGGGCACCACTGCGCGCGCCCGCTGCACCTGCGGTTCGGAATACCGGCGACCACGCGGGCGTCGTTCTACCTGTACAACACCACGGGCGAGATCGACGCCCTGGTGCGCGGTCTCCACCACGTTCAGAAGGTGTTCGCATAGCCATGATCGGCGAGTCGATGTACCAGGAGCTGATCCTGGAGCACTACAAGCACCCGCAGGGGCGGGGGCTGCGGGAGCCGTACGACACCGAGGTTCACCACGTGAACCCCACGTGCGGCGACGAGATCACGCTCAGGGTCAAGGTGGGCGACGCCGGCAAGATCCTGGACGTGTCCTACGAAGGCCAGGGTTGTTCGATCAGCCAGGCCGCCGCCTCCGTGCTCCACGAGTTGGCCACCGGCTCGACGGTCCGCGAGACGCTCTCCGTGGTCGACGAGTTCACCAGGCTCATGCAGGGCAGGGGACAGGTGGAGGCCGACGAGGAGGTGCTCGGCGACGCGGTAGCGTTCGCGGGCGTGGCCAAGTTCCCGGCGCGTGTTAAATGTGCGTTGCTTTCCTGGATGGCTTATAAGGACGCTGTTGTGAGGAGTGCTGCCGAATGAGTAAGCCTGTGGAGACGCCGACCGGCTTTGACGGTGACACGACCGTCGAGGAGGTCATGGAGGCGCTCAAGGACGTCGTCGACCCCGAGCTCGGCATCAACGTCGTGGACCTCGGCCTCGTCTACGGGCTCAACCTCGACCCGGCCGACGGCGGCCACCCCGTGGCCACTATCGACATGACGCTGACCAGCGCGGCCTGCCCGCTGACCGACGTCATCGAGGACCAGGCCCATTCCGCGCTCGACGGCATGGTCTCCGACGTCAAGATCAACTGGGTCTGGCTGCCACCGTGGGGCCCGGACAAGATCACCGACGAGGGGCGTGACCAGCTCCGTATGCTAGGATTTAACGTCTGATCTTTTCTGCTGTTATGGCTGACGTAAAGCGTCAGCCGTTTCAGCGTGCCAGAGAGGGTTGCGGAAGGTCCGGACCCGTCCGGGGAATATCCGATAACATCCCGGCGTTGGCACGCACCAGATACACCTGACGCCTCATTGCGCGTCTCGCGCCGCCTGCGGCCGGTGCCTGGTGTATTCCCCCTTTTCCATCCCGCCCAGACGGCGGGTGCCCTGAACGTGTACGGCCCACGCCGTACGTCCCGGCTCGTCCTTTTCGCAGAAGTGACGCGCCACTTTGACGGAAAGGCACGACTTTCGTGACCATGCTTGACACTGTCATGCCCTCGCTAGGCGAAACCCCCGAGCCGGGCCCCTCCGAGTTCGAGCTGCTGGGCCTGCCCAAGCCGCTCGTCACCGGGCTGGCCAAGCAGGGCATCGACAGCCCGTTCCCCATCCAGAGCGCGACGATCCCCGACGTGCTCGCCGGTGGCGACGTGCTCGGCCGCGGCCAGACCGGCTCCGGCAAGACCCTCGCCTTCGGCCTGCCCACCATGGCTCGCATCGCCGGCGTGAAGCCGTCCCCCGGCCGTCCCCGCGCGATGATCCTCGTGCCCACCCGCGAGCTCGCGCTCCAGGTGCACGACGCCCTGGAGCCGCTGGGCCGCGGCCTGGGCCTGCGCATGAAGGTCGTCGTCGGCGGCATGTCCATGGGCAAGCAGATCGAGGCCCTGCGGCGCGGCGTCGACGTCATCATCGCCACCCCCGGCCGCCTGGGCGACCTGATCAGGCAGGGCGAGTGCTCCCTGTCCGAGATCGAGGTCAGCGTCCTGGACGAGGCCGACCACATGTGCGACCTCGGCTTCTTCCCCGTCGTCACCGACCTGCTCGCGCAGACGCCGACGAGCGGGCAGCGGCTGCTGTTCTCTGCCACGCTCGACGGTGACGTCGACAAGCTGGTGCAGCGCTTCCTCAAGAACCCGATCACGCACTCCGTGGCCCCCGCGACCTCGCCGGTCGAGACCATGGAGCACCACGTGTTGCAGGTCTCGCGTGACGACAAGTTCGACGTCACGGCCGAGATCGCCAACCGCGAGGGCCGTACGATCATCTTCGTCCGCACCCAGCACGGCGTGGACCGGCTGTGCAAGCAGCTGGCCAGGGTCGGCGTCAAGGCGGGCGGTCTGCACGGCGGCAAGCGCCAGAACCAGCGCACCCGCATCCTCGCCGAGTTCCGCGAGGGCTCCATCGGCGTGCTGGTCTGCACCGACGTCGCGGCCCGCGGCATCCACGTCGACAACATCAGCCTGGTGCTGCACGTGGACCCGCCGCAGGACCACAAGAGCTACCTGCACCGGGGCGGCCGCACGGCCCGCGCGGGCGAGAAGGGCACCGTCGTCACGCTGGTGCTGCCCAACGAGCGCCGCTCGACCGACCAGCTCACCCGGCGCGCCGGGATCCACCCGTTCCGCCTGAAGGCCATCCCGGGTCACCCCCGGCTCGCCGAGGTGACCGGCGCCCGCGTGCCGAGCGGCGAGGCCATTCCCGTCTGGGAGCCGGACGTCCGCAAGCCGCTGCGTCCGCGCCGCGACGGGGGCACCTCCGAGCGTCGCGGCGGGCGCCGTGGCGGGCGTCGCGACTTCGACGGTGACCGGCGTCCGCGCCGTCACGAGGACGGCGACCGGCCGTCCGGGTCCTCCGGTGAGGACCGTCGCCCGCGCCGCGAGTTCGACGGTGACCGCAGTCCGCGTCGCGAGTTCGACGGTGACCGGCGTCCGCGTCGCCACGAGGACGGCGACCGGCCGAGCACGCCGTCCGGCGAGGACCGTCGTCCGCGCCGGCACGCCGAGGGCGAGCGGCCGTTCGGGGCGGGGCACCGTTCGCAGGAGCCGCGCACGTTCGGTGACGACCGCCCCGTCGAGAGGCGACGTGACGGCGGACCGCGCGGTGGCTACCGCTCCGACGACCGGCCCGCGTTCCGGCAGGACGACCGCGGCCAGCGTGGTGGCGGCTACCGCTCCGACGACCGCGGCGGCCGGTTCGGCTCCGACCGTGGCCGCCCGTTCTCGGCCGATCGTGACCGTGGCCCCCGCTCCGACGACCGTGGGCCGCGTGACGGTTACCGCCCCGATGAGCGTGGGCCGCGTGACGGTTACCGTTCCGACGAGCGTGGGCCGCGTGACGGCTACCGCCCCGGCGGCGGCCGTACGGACGAGCGTGGTAACGGCGGCTACCGCAGCAACTCGGGCCGGCGCTTCGAGCGCTGACCTGATCGTCCGCTGCCCGCCGCGCCCCCAGAGGGCGCGGCGGGCAGCGCTGTTTTCTTTGGGCTGTTTCCAGGGGCCGTCTCGCGTGGCGGACGCGAGGCGGCGCCACTGCCTGGCGCAGACTAGGCTTGACACGCACGTCAGCCAACCCACGAGAGAGACCATGAAGACCTTCGAAGAGCTGTTCGCCGAGCTGTCAGAGAAGGCCACGACCCGGCCCGCGGGCTCGGGCACCGTGGCCGCGCTCGACGCCGGCGTCCATGCCATCGGCAAGAAGGTCGTCGAGGAGGCCGCCGAGACCTGGATGGCGGCCGAGCACGAGTCAGACGACAGGACCGCCGAGGAGATCTCCCAGCTCCTCTACCACGTGCAGGTGCTCATGATCGCCAAGGGCATCGGGCTCGACCAGGTCTACAAGCATCTCTAGGGCGCCGAGCGCCCCGCCGTCGAGCCCCTGGAGAAGCAACAGCGAGACATCCGAAGGACCTGACATGCTGCGTCTGGCAGTACCCAACAAGGGCGCCCTCAGCGAGGCCGCCCAGAACATGCTCAAAGAGGCCGGCTACCGGTCCCGCAGGGACAGCAAGGAGCTCGTCGTCGTCGACGAGGACAGCGGCTGCGAGCTGTTCTTCCTGCGCCCCCGCGACATCGCCGTCTACGTCGGGGAAGGCACGCTCGACGTCGGCATCACCGGCAGGGACATGCTGATCGACTCCGGCGCGCCCGTCGAGGAGATCATGCCGCTCGGCTTCGGCGGCTCCACCTTCCGCCTGGCCGCCGGGGTCGGCACGATGACCTCGGTCGAAGACCTGAACGGCCGGCGCATCGCCACCTCCTACGCGGGCCTGCTCGACAAATACCTCTCCGACCAGGGCGTCGACGCCCGCGTGATCAAGCTGGACGGGGCCGTCGAGACCGCCATCCGGCTCGGCGTGGCCGATGCCGTCGCCGACGTCGTGGAGACCGGCACCACGCTGCGCAACGTCGGCCTGGAGGTGTTCGGCGACCCGATCATGCGGTCGGAGGCCGTGCTGATCAAGCGGCAGAGCGCGCCCGACACGCCGGGCCTCGGCCAGCTCGTGCGCCGCGTCCAGGGCGTCGTGCACGCCCGCGACTTCGTCATGATGGACTACGACATCCGCGCCGAGCGCATCGAGGAGGCCATCGCGCTCACCCCCGGCATGGAGGGCCCCACGGTCTCGCCGCTGCACCGCGAGGGCTGGGTCGCCGTGCGCGCCATGGTCCGGCGCAAGGGCCACCAGCACGTGATGGACCAGCTATGGGACATCGGCGCAAGAGCCATCCTGGTCACCGACATCTACGCCTGCCGCCTGTGAGATCTGCCCGCTAGGCCACCGGCAGGGCGGGCATATCGGAACCGTGCGTGACGAACTGGTCGCCTGGCGTGGCACCGCCAGGCAGATGTGGGCCATGTTGGAGCAGGGCAACCGGCGCTGGGCGGCGGGCACGTCCCACCGCCCCCGCCAGGACCCCGAACGCAGGAGACAGGTCGCGGCGAGCCAGTCACCCCATGCGGTGGTGCTGTCGTGCATCGACTCGCGGGTGCCGCCCGAGGTGGTGTTCGACGCCGGCATCGGCGACCTCCTGGTCGTGCGCACCGCGGCGCACACGCTCGACTCGCTGGTCACCGCCGCCGTGCAGTACGGCCCGCAGGCCCTGCGCGCGCCCCTCGTCGTCGTCTTAGGCCACCAGCGCTGCGGCGCGGTCACCGCCGCCGCCCGGGCCTTACGCAGGCGGGAGACGCTGCCCGGCGACCTGCCCCACCTCGTCGCGGCACTCGAACCCGCCTACGCCACCTCCGACGGCCAGGTCGAGCCCATGGTCCGCGCCCACATCCTGCGCACCGTCTCGCGCCTGAGAGCCGACCCCCTCGTGCACGGCGCCGCCACCGTGATCGGCGCCTACTACAGCCTCGACACGGGCCTGATGAGCCGCGTCGCCTGACAAATGTCACCGCCGACGCCGGAGGGAACGCACTAACCTGGCAAGATCCCCACCCGTAGCGTTCCTTACATGAACGCCATCGTGTTCGACCACGTCAGCAAGCACTACGGGGACGTGCTCGCCGTCGACGACCTCTCGCTCGCCATCGAGCCCGGCAACACCGTCGCCCTGCTGGGCCCGAACGGGGCGGGCAAGTCGACCTCCATCAACCTGCTCCTCGGCCTGCTCACGCCCACACAAGGCACGATCACCCTCCTCGGCAACACCCCCGCCCAGGCGGTCAAAGCGGGCCAGTTGGGCGCCATGCTCCAGGACGGCGCCCTCATCCCCGAACTCTCCGTCAAAGAGCTCATCGACCTGGTACGCAGGCTCTACCCGCGCCCCCTCGACCTCGACGAGATCCTCGCGCTGGCCGACCTGTCCGACCTGGCCGCGCGGCGGGCCAACAAGTTGTCCGGCGGGCAGACGCAGCGCGTCAGGTTCGCCCTGGCGATCGCGGGCGCGCCCAGGATCCTGCTGCTGGACGAGCCCACCGCGGCCATGGACGTGGAGTCCAGGCTGCGGTTCTGGGCCAGCATGCACGACTACGCGGCGGGCGGCAGGACCGTGCTGTTCGCCACCCACTACCTGGAGGAGGCCGACGAGCACTCCGACCGGGTGATCGTGATCGCCAAGGGCAAGCTGGCGGCCGACGGCACCGCCGCCGAGATCAAGGCGGGCGTCGGCGGCCAGAGCGTGAGCTTCGCCATCGGCGACCAGCCCGCCGCCGGGCTCGACCTGCTGCCGGGCGTCACCGCCGTCGAGGTGCTGGCGGGCACGGCCACGCTGCACACCTCCGACGTGGATGCCACCCTCGCCGGGCTCTACCGGGGCACCACGCTCGACGTGCGCGGCCTGCAACTGTCCGGCGCCGACCTCGAATCCGCCTTCCTCGCGCTCACCAGGGAGTCCTGATGCTCTACTACGCCAAGACCGAGGCCCTGCGGATGTTGCGCAACCGGCGCTACCTCATCTTCGTGGTCGCCTTCCCCGTCCTGCTCTACCTGATCAACGCCAACATCTACGGCAAGCAGACCGACCCGGGCGGCGTGCCGTACAACGTCGTGCTGATGGTGTCGATGGCCGCCTACGGGGCGCTGGCCGCCTCCATGATGAGCTCGGCGGTCCCGTGGGCCACCGAGCGGCAGTCGGGCTGGCTGCGCCAGCTCCAGATCACCCCGCTGCCGAGCTGGGCGATCATCGCCACCAAGCTGGGTGCCGCGCTGGTGCTGGTGCTGCCGTCGCTGGTGCTGGTCAGCGTGGTCGCGATCGTGCAGCAGGGCGTGTCGCTGCCGGTGGGCACGTGGGTGCCACTGCTACTCGTGTTGTGGCTCGGCGTGTTGCCGTTCGTCGCGCTGGGGCTGGCCATCGGGTCCGTGTTGTCGGCCGACGCGGCCCAGCCGGCCGCGATGATCTGCATGTTCGCGCTGGCGATCGGCGGCGGACTGTGGTTCCCGCCCGAGGTGCTCGGCGACACCCTGAAGACGGTCGCGGACCTGACTCCGTCGTTCCACTACGCGAACCTGGGCCAGAGCCTCGTCGCCGGCCACGGTCTGCCGCTGACGGACGTGCTGGTCGTCGCCGGGTGGGCGGTCGTGCTCGGGGGCGCGGCCGCCTACCTCTACCGGCGGGCTACCGTACGAGCATGAGCTTCGCGGACAGGATCAGCTTCGGGGAGGCCGACGGCACGCCGTCGCGCAAGCGGCGGCTGCTCGGCATCTCGGTCGGCCTTGTCTATCTGGTCTTCCCCATCACGGAGATCGTGATGGGGGTGGTCACGGGGACCCGCGCGATCTGGGCGGGCGTGGTGCTCCTGGCGTTCGTCGCCTCGTTCCTGTCGACGGTGCTGAGCGCCAAGAGCTTCCTCGAACGCGGCCCCTGGACCTACCCCCTGCTCGGGGTCACCACCGTGCTCGGGGTGGTCGGGGCGCTCGTCTTCGGCGGCTCCTGGCTGAGCCTGCCCGTCTACACCGTCGTGCTCTACGGGTTCACGCTGCCCGCCGCGTGGGCGTTGTGGGCCATCCTGGCGAACCTGGTCGTGGTCATCGGCGCGGGCATCATCAACGGCAACGATCTGGGGGGCATACTCGTGCTGGCCCTCCAGGTCGTGACGCTGGGGGTGCTGTTCATCAGCGTACGCAACAGCCGGGCGCTCACCGTCAAGCTCCGCGTGGCGCAGGACGAGGTGGCCAGGCTGGCCGCCACCGAGGAGCGGCTGCGGATCTCCCGCGACCTGCACGACCTGCTGGGCCACAGCCTGTCGCTGATCGTGCTCAAGAGCGAGCTGGCCGGGCGGCTGGCCGAGCAGTCGCCGCAGGTGCGCAAGGAGATCGAGGACATCGAGTCGGTCGCCAGGAAGGCCCTGGTGGAGGTGCGGGAGGCGGTCACCGGCTGGCGGCAGCGCAGCCTGCCGGAGGAGATCGACAGCGCCAGGGCCGTGTTGCGGGCGGCGGGTGTGCGCGAGCAGGTGCGGATCTCGGGCACGCCGCTGCCCGCCCCGCTCGACGGGCTGTTCGGATGGGCGGTGCGCGAGGGCACCACCAATGTCGTACGTCACGCGCGGGCGACATCCTGCGAGATCAAGGTGACGTTCGACGGCGGGCACGCCACCCTGGAGATCATGGACAACGGAAGCGGCGGCGGGGCGTACGAACTGGGCAGCGGGTTGCGCGGTCTCGGCGAGCGGGTGGCGGACGCGGGCGGCACCGTGGCGGCGGGTCCCGAGGCCGGCGGCGGTCACCGGCTGCGGGTGCGGGTCCCCGCCAGGGTGGAGGCGTGCGCGTGATCCGGGTGATGCTCGCGGAGGACCAGGGCATGGTACGCGGCGCGCTGGCGTCCCTGCTGGGCCTGGAGCCCGACATCGAGGTCGTCGGCGAGGCCGCGAACGGCGAGGAGGCGGTCGCCGTCGCGGTCAAGGTGCGGCCCGACATCGCGCTGCTCGACATCGAGATGCCCGGCATGGACGGGCTCACCGCCGGGGCCAGGATCTCCGACCAGGTGCCGGGGTGCCGGGTGATGATCCTGACCACGTTCGGGCGGCCCGGCTATCTGCGCACGGCGATGGAGGCGGGCGCGGTGGCGTTCATGGTGAAGGACAGCCCGGCCAGGGAGCTGGCGGCGGCCATCCGGCGGGTGCACGCGGGGGAGCGGGTCATCGATCCCGGGCTGGCCGCGGCGGCGCTCAGCGCCGGGCCCAACCCGCTGTCGGGGCGCGAGCGCGACGTGCTGGCCGCGGCGGCGGACGGGTCGACCATCGGCGACATCGCCAGGCGGCTGCACCTGTCGGAGGGGACCGTGCGCAACTACCTGTCGTCGGCCATCCAGAAGACGCGCGCCCGCAACCGCATCGAGGCCGTGCAGCGCGCCAGAGCCCAGGGCTGGGTCTAGCAATACCGGCTCAGCGCAGGCCCTCCACTGCCTTGATCGCCTGGTCCACCTGCTCGGGGCTGGTCACGATACTGGTCCCGAACCGCAACAGCGAGGGATTGTACGGCGTCACGCTCGCGAGCACCTTCTGCCCGCGCAGCCGGTCCACCGCCTCCAGCGGTCGCAGGCCGACGAGCGAGCAGCACACCAGCCCGGCCGACAACTCCGGCGCCCGCGGCGTGGCCAGGGTGACGTGCGGGATCTCGCCCAGCCCCGCTTTGAGCCTGGTGGCCAGCTCCTGCGTACGCCGCTGGACGCGGTCCCTGCCGATCGCCGACATGAACCCGAACGCCTGCGCCATCGCCCACCGGTGCTCGAACGCCTTGTAGCCGCCGGGCGTGACCAGCTCGGCCGTGCTCGCCCCGGTCGACCCGCCGTTCTGCCACGCGTCGAACGCGGCCCCGCTGAAGCTGGCGATGATCGGGGCGATCGCGTCCCAGGCCCGGCCCCACACGATGCCGGTGCCGCGCGGCCCGAACAGCCACTTGTGCGTGCCGCTGGCCAGGAAGTCGCAGCCCAGGTCCGTCACCCCGTCGGCCATCGCGCCGAACCCGTGCACCCCGTCCACGCACAACAACGCCCTGTCGTGCTCCTCGCGGCCCCTGTTCGCCTCGGTCAGCAGGTCGGCGATGGCGCGGACGGGCACGCGCACGCCGGTGCTGGAGTGCACCCAGGTGACCGCGACCACTCTGGTGCGCGGGCCGAGCCCTGCCTTGACCGCTTCGACCATCCGATCGGCCGTGGCGCGGGCCGGGTCATCGTACAGCCTGACCCTGCGTACCTTCGCGCCGGTGCGCTCGGCCAGCAGCCGCAGGCCCTCGTGGGTGGCGAGGAAGTCGTGCTCGGTGGTGAGCACGTCCTGGCCTGGGCGCAGCCTGATGCCGGAGTAGAGCAGGCCGAGACCCATCGTGGTGCTGTCGGTCAGCGCGATCTCGCCCGGCTGCGCGCCCAGGTGGCGGGCGGCCGCCTCGCGTACCGTCTGGTCGGGGGAGCCCGGCGGGGTGTATTCGGGGTCGGCGTCCAGGGCGTCGCGGTGCGCCCTGATCGCCGCGCGGACCGGTGCCGGGGCGGGGGCCAGCACGAACGCCGCGAACTGCCCGTACGCGGGATCCAGCGCGAACTGGGCCCTGACGGAGGCCCAGTCGGCGGGGTCGAAGGCGGGGGCCTTGGGCGCGGGCTTGCTCGTGCACGCGGCCACCCCGGTCAGCATCCCCGCACTGAGCAGGGCCCTCCTGTCGAGACGCATGCCTCCTTCCTACCCCGGCGCCGCCTCCGCGTTAGCCCCTGATCGAGGTCACCTGCCTGATCAGGTCGGAGACGCGCACGATGCCCAGGCAGCGGTTCATCTCGTCGGTCACGACCAGGTCGTCGTAGACGCGGGCCGAGTCCCTGCCCGCCGCCTGCATGGCCGCGATCGCCGGGGTGGTCCGCGGCACCGTGCGCGGCGGGTCGGCCAGCCGCTGGGCCGGCTTCGCGCCGTGCAGCGCGTGGCCGTAGCGGGCCGCGAACGACAGCAGGAACCTGCTGCGGTCCAGGCTGCCCTTCGGCCGCTGGAACTCGTCCACCAGGATCACGCTGGTGATCGTCGGCTCCTGCCCGAACGCCTCCACGACGTCCTCCGCCTTCGCCTCCTCCGGCAGGGTCACGGCCGGCATCAGCAGCTCCTGCACGCGGGGGCCGAGCAGGGCCGTGGCCGGGGACTCGTCGGTGACGGGGAGCGGCACGCGTACCTTGCCGTCGGGGCCGGGGGCCAGCAGGGGGCCGTGCGCGAGGCGTACCCCGAAGCCGCGGGCCACCGCGAGCTGCGCCTCGCGTTCGATGGCGGGGGCCAGCACGTGCGCGCCGATGCCGCGGGCCAGTGTCACCACCGCCCGCGCCACCGCGGACGCCCTGAAGTCGCCGGGGATGCGGCTGACCAGCTCGGGGTCGAGGGCCAGCAGGTACGGGGACGCGTCCGTGACCAGGTCCAGGGCCACGCCCCGGGTCCCCACGTCGGCGAAGCCGAGGAGGTAGCCGAACGTGCGCAGGCTGTCGATGCCGACCCTCAGCAGCGGCCGGTCCTGCTCTTGGCACGCTCCAGTGAGCAGCAGGATCGCCTCGCGCGGATGCCGGCCGGCCCTTCTGAGCGCTTCGTGCAGGGGGGCCAGGGCGCCCGCGCCTGAGAGCACCACCCTGATGGGCAACTCCAGCACCATGGGCAGCGGGGTCGCCCGGAGGGCGCCGGTGGAGTCCACGACGGCGGGGTGGGCGATGACGGCCCCGGTGTCGAGATCCACCATGGGGCTGGTGAGCAGGGAGGACACGTTCAGATGATTCCGGTGCCACCGGCGGGACAGAAGTGGCTTGAAGCTGAATTCACCGACATTTCGTTTTGTTTGCCGGTCTGGTGTGCGGGGAATCACGGTGGGTTAGCCTGCGGTCATTCGGGGGCCTGTCGTGGTTCCGCTAGCCTTCGGACATGAGTGCGCGTCCGGCCAGGGGCGGCGGCCGGTGGGTCACGGTGCCGCCGGAGCGCGTGCACCCGTGGATCGACGGGTTCGCCGCGCGTCATGGTCCCTTCTCCGCGACGGGGGACTCCCAGGTGGTGCGACTGCTCGCCGCGGACGGGGCCGTGGCCGAGCTGCACGTGCCCTTCCCGCCCATGACGCCGCCCGGGCCGCCGCATGTCACCCGGCTCGTCAGCCATGCTTCCGCGGAGCGGCGGGTGGGGGTGTTCCTGGTGCGGCTCGGCGGGTACGCGGCCGGCGTCTTCCACGGGTCCTCGCTGGTGGCGTCCAAGGTGGGGTCGCGGCTGGTGCAGGGGCGTACGGCGGCCGGCGGGTGGTCGCAGCAGCGCTTCGCCAGGCGGCGGAGCAAACAGGCGGCCCAGGCGTTCGACGACGCGGTGGAGACGGCGGTGCGGGTGCTGACGCCGTACCTGGGGGAGTTGGACGGGGTGGTGCTCGGCGGGGACCGCCGGGCGGTGGACGCGCTGCGGCCGGACCGGCGGCTGGCGCCCCTGCTCGCGCTGGAGGCGGAGCCGTTCCTGGTGGTGCCCGACCCGAGGCTGGCCGTGCTCCGGGACACCCCGGCCACGTTCCGCGCGGTCCGGGTCCGCGTGATCGACCCGCCCTGACCGTTCCGGGGGGTTGAGACGATTCAATAGAATCTTCAATGCCGCTATGATGAGCGAGATCACGGTGGGCCGCGTCGAACGGTCCACCGCAAGTAGCGGTTTCTGCGCTTACAGCAGCACGGCCTCGTGAGGATCGATGGCGACCAGGAACATCAAAGAGGTCGCGCAGTTGGCGCGCGTCTCTGTGGGCACGGTGAGCAATGTGCTCAACCGCCCGGAGATCGTGTCCCCGGCCACCCGCGAACGCGTCTTCGAAGCGATCAAGAAGCTGGGCTTCGTCCGCAACGAGGTGGCCCGCCATCTGCGGGTGGGGCGCAGCCGTACGGTCGGTCTCGTCGTGCTCGATGTGTCCAACCCCTTCTTCGTGGACGTGGCCCAGGGCGCCGAGTCGGTGGCCGACGACCACGACACGATGGTGGTGCTCTGCAACAGCGCCGGCGACCCCGGCCGCGAGCGCCGCCACCTCGACCAGCTCGAACAGCAGCGGGTCATGGGCATACTGATCACCCCTGTCGCGATGGAGAGCCCCTGGCTGGCGGAGCTGGCCGCCCGGGGCACGCCCGTGGTGCTGGTCGACAGCCCCGCCACCGGGCTGCAGTGCTCGGTGGCCGTCGACGACCGGCTCGGGGGGCAGATCGCCGGTGCCCATCTCATCGAACGGGGGCATCGGCGGATCATGTTCGTCGGGGGGCCGCCGTCGATCAAACAGGTGGCCGACCGGCACGCGGGCGTCACCAGCGCCGTGGCCGCCGCAGAAGGCGCCGTCGAGCTGCTCACCTCCACCGCGCCCGCGCTGACCGTGGCCGAGGGGCGGGCCATCGGGGAACGCGTGGCGGCGCTGCCCGCCGAGGAGCGCCCCACAGCGGCCTTCTGCGCCAACGACATGATGGCGCTCGGCTTTTTACAGGCGATGGCCACGCATGGGCTGAGGGTGCCCGAGGACCTGGCCATCATCGGGTACGACGACATCGACTTCGCCGCGGCGGCCGCGGTGCCGCTGTCCTCGGTCCGGCAACCCCGGTTGCTGCTGGGGCGTACGGCCATCGATCTGCTGCTGGAGGAGGTCGCCGAGCCCGAGCAGCACCGGCACCGGCAGGTGATCTTCCAGCCCGACCTGGTGATCCGCGAGTCCAGCGCCTTGCGCCGCGACCGCTGAAGCGGCGGGATGGCACATACCTGACGCTGTTCGGCGTGCCACTTCACGGCGGTGCTGGTTGGAGAAATAGGTAAATCTCCGGATGACTCGTCATTGACTTTGAGTCGATTCAACACTAACTTCGCACCAACCGCCGTTCACTGGCTGGTAACCGGCCAGGAACAACGGTGCAACACTTCACCCCCGTATCCGTGCACAGGCCACGAGAAGGTGGTGCCGGATGAACCAGCCCGCCATGTCGATCAGGATTCAGGCAGCCTGCTCAGAGCTCATCTGGGCGGCTCGGCTGAATCTGATGTGGATGGTGTTCACCCTGGCCGGGGGCGTGGTGCTGGGGCTCGGGCCGGCCACCGTGGCCGCGTATACGCTGGCTCGGCGGCATGCCCGTAATGAATCGTTTCAGGCCTGGGGCGAGTTCTGGACCGTCTACCGGCGGGAGTTCGTCCGGGCATCCTTGCTGGTCCTGCCGGCGGCGGCGGTCGCCACCGTCCTGGTCGGCAACTACCTGTACTTCTCCGCACTCGGGCCCGGCATGGGAGCGTTGCGGATCGCGACCCTCGTGGCGCTCCTCGCACTGGCCGGGGTCGGGGCCTACGTGGGCCCGCTCTACGCGCACTTCGACCTGCCGTTGTGGGCCTACTGGCCCAAGGCCTCCCAGCTAGCGCTCATGCGCCCGGCCTCGTCCGTGCTGTTGCTGCTAGCGCTCTCAGCCATCGCCTACGCGACCTCGGCGGCGCCCCTCCTCGCGCCGGTGATCAGCTTCGGCGCCTGGATTTACCTCAATACGTGGCTCTGCCTGCGCTTCTTCGAGGAGAACGAGGCGCGCCTGCATTCGAAAGGGAACACATGAGCGCACCCCGTCGCCGGCGGCTCATCGCCGGTGTGTTAACGCTAACGGCTGCTCTCACCGCCTCGGCCTGCTCAGGCGGCGGCGCACCCGCCGTCGACGGCAACACGCTGACCGTCATGTCCAAGCTGTTCGGCACCGCGCCCGATCCCGAGGGGGAGATGCAGCAGGCGGTCGAGAAGTTCCTCGGCAAGAAGCTCCAGGTCACCTGGGTTCCCAACGCCGAGTACACGGACAAGCTGAACGTCACGCTCGCCTCGGACAAGATCCCGCAGGTCATGGTCGTGGACCCGAAGCTCCCGGCGTTCGTCAACGCGGCGCAGGCCGGAGCGTTCTGGGACCTGACCGACAAGCTGGACAAGTATCCGAACCTGAAGCCGATGGACCAGCGCACCGCGCTCAACGCCTCCGTCAACGGCAAGATCTACGGCATCTACCGGATGCGGCCCCAGCTGCGCTCGGCGATGGTGATCCGCAAGGACTGGCTGGAGAAGCTGGACCTGAAGCTGCCCGAGACCGTGGACGACCTCTACAACATCGCCAAGGCGTTCGCCGAGAAGGACCCCGATGGCAACGGCAAGAAGGACACCTACGGCCTGATCATCCCGAAGTGGCCGGGCAACTACGCCACTAACAGCCCCTACGACACGCTCGAGACCTGGTTCGGCGCGCCGAACGGCTGGGGCGAGCGCAACGGCAAGCTCGTCCCCGGGTTCGACACCCCCGAGTTCCTCGAGGCGAACAGGTTCCTCAAGAAGATGGTCGGCGAGGGTCTGGTCAACCCGGACTTCGCCACCCTCGACTCGGCCAAGTGGAACGAACCGTTCTTCCACGGCAAGGGCGGCATGATCATCGACGTGAACGTCCGTTCCCGGCAGGTGTTCGACCTGTTCAGGGACGACGGCGACAAGAACTACGGTGACAAAGTCGCCATGGTCGGCAACCTCAAGCGCTCCGACGGCAAGAAGTTCTCCCTCCCGTTCACCGGCTACCTCGACGTCCTGGCCATCTCCAGGCAGAGCGTGCCGACCGAGCAGGACCTCGACAACGTGCTGAAGGCTCTGGACAAGCTGGGCTCGAAGGAGGGCCAGAACCTGGTCATGAACGGCATCGAGGGCCGCAACTACCAGGTGGTGGACAACACCGCCTCGCTGATCAACGAGACCGACCCCGTGGTCAGGACCGTCCAGGACAACGCCGACGACGCCTTCGTCCAGCTCGGCTTCAAGGGCGACACCGACATCGGCGGCATCGCCTACCCGCGCACGCCGTCTGGCCAGCCGTACAAGGACATGATCAAGCTCCAGAACGAGTTGATGGCGGAAGACCTCAAGACGGCCGTGTTCAACCCGGCCCTGCCGGTCATCTCGCCCACCGCCGTCTCCAGGGGCGCGCAGATCGACACGATCATCCCCGACGCCCGGATCAAGTACCTGTCGGGGACGTTCACGGAAGAGCAGCTGAAGGCGGAGATCAAGCGCTGGTACGACAGTGGCGGCACGCAGGTGGCGGCAGAGGTCAACGACCTGGTCTCCAAGCTCGGCAACTGACCCCGCCCTGAGGGGCCCGGCAGCGCGTCCGGGCCCCTCACACGAAAGGAGGCCGCTGTGGCCACCGACCTGGCGCCACCTCCGGAGACGGCGGCAACCAAGGCCGAGAGGCGGGGAACGACCAGGGTGCCGCTCCGCGTCGCGCTGCCGCGCTATCGTTGGCTCTACCTGATGCTCCTGCCGGGCGTCGTCTACTTCGCGCTCTTCAAGTACCTGCCGATGTACGGCGTGACGATCGCGTTCCAGGACTTCCTGCCGTTCCTCGGCTATTCCGGCAGCCCGTGGGTCGGGTTCAAGCACTTCCAGGAGCTGTTCGCCGGGCCCGACTTCGGCCGGCTGATGTTCAACACGCTGTTCCTCGCGTTCCTGAACGTGGTCATCGTCTTCCCCGCGCCGATCGTCGTCGCGCTGCTGCTGAACGAGCTGCGGATCAACATCGTCAAGCGCTCGGTCCAGTCGCTGATCTACATCCCGCACTTCCTGTCCTGGACGATCGTCGCGTCCCTGACGTACGTCCTGTTCGCGGCGGATTTCGGGGTGATCTCCGGGTGGATCCGCGACCTGGTGGGCGACACCGCGAAGATCGACTACATGGCGCAGGAGGAGTGGTTCCGGCCGCTGATCATCCTGCAGCAGCTGTGGAAGCAGACCGGCTGGGGCACGATCATCTACCTGGCCGCGCTGGCCGGCGTGGATCCGAACCTGTACGAGGCGGCCCGCATGGACGGCGCGGGACGCTTCCGGCAGCTCTGGCACGTCACGCTGCCCGCCATCCGCCCCACGGTCGTCGTCATGGCCATCCTCATGTCCGGCAACCTGCTCGACTCCGGCTTCGAGCAGATCTGGCTGATGACCACCTCGCTGAACCGCTCGGTCGCCGACGTGTTCGACACCTACGTCTACTACACCGGCATCACCCAGGGCGCGATCAGCTACTCCACCGCCGTCGGCCTGTTCAAGGGCCTGGCCGGTGTCATCCTGATCTTCGGCTCCAACTGGCTGGCCAAGCGCCTCGGCCAGCGTGGACTGTTCTGAGGAGCCCCGGCATGACGAAACAGTCGGTCAAGCACCACCACACTCTCGGCGGCCGCGCGTTCGACACGCTCAACGTCGTCGTGCTCGCCGGCCTGGCGCTGATCACGGTCCTGCCCCTGCTCTACGTCCTGGCGGGGTCGTTCGCCGGGGAGGCGGAGATCTCCTCGCGGCCGTTCTTCCTGTGGCCCGAGAAGATCGTCACCGAGTCCTACGCGTACATCTTCGCCACGCCCACTTTCATCCGCGCCCTGCTCACGACCGTCGTCGTGACGGCGGTGGGCACGGTGGTGCAACTGCTGCTGACGTTCACCATGGCCTACCCCCTGGCCAAGCGGTACCTGCCGGGCCGGGCGTTGTTCCTGAACCTGATCATCTTCACCCTGGTCTTCACCGGCGGCATGATCCCCACCTATCTGGTGGTTCGCGACCTCGGACTGCTCGACAGTTACTGGGCGCTGATCCTGCCGCTGGCGATCAACCCGTTCTACCTGATCATCGTGAAGAGCTTCTTCCAGGAACTGCCGCAGGCTTTGGAGGAGGCGGCGCGCATCGACGGCTGCAACGAGATGGGCGTGTTCTTCAAGATCGTGCTGCCGCTGTCCAAGCCGATCATCGCGACGTTCTCGCTGTTCTACGCGGTGGGCATCTGGAACGACTACATGTCACCGCTGCTGTACATCAACGACCCGGGCAAGTGGACGATGCAGATCCTGGTACGGCAGCTCACCAGCACCGACGCCGCCAACGCCCTGGCGCAGATGGACCGGACCTGGGTGCCGCCGGAGCAGGGGCTCAAGTTCGCGGTCGTGGTGATCGCCACGCTGCCGATCCTGTTCTTCTACCCGTTCCTGCAGAAGCACTTCGCCAAAGGCGTATTGATCGGAGGGGTCAAGGAATGACTCACATGTCCGTACTTCGCTGGCTGGACCGGCCCGGGGAGCAGGGGGTGACCTGGGGGGTCCCGTGGCCGCGCGGCACGGTCGAGCGGGACACGCCGTTCGCGCTGGCCGACGCCGGCGGGCGCGAGGTGCCGGTGCAGAGCTGGGTGACCGCGACCTGGCCGGACGGCTCGGTCAAGTGGACGGCCCACGCCATCGGCGCGCAGCCCGCGGCGGAGTCGTACCGGATCGAACCCGGACGCGAGCCCGCCGCCCCGGGCACGCCCATCACCGTCGAGCGCGAGGGCGGCCTGCTGCGGGTCGGCACCGGCGTGGTGACCTGGGCGATCGAGGAGTCGGGTGGCACGCTGGCCCGCTCGATCTCGCGCGGGAGCCGCGAGATCGCCAGGGACGTGCGCCTGGTCAGCCTCCGGCAGCGCGAGCCCACCCCCGACGAGGGCGGCGGCGTGCCCCGCGAGCAGGCCACGGGCGTGGTCGAGCGGGTCACCGTCGAGCAGGACGGGCCCGTGCGCGCCGTGGTGCGGCTGGAGGGCCGCCACGGCGACTGGCTGCCGTTCACCGTGCGCCTGTACTTCCACGCCGGCGCGGAGGACGTGCGCGTCATGCACACGTTCGTCTGGGACGGCGATCCCGAGCGCGACTTCCTGGCCGGGCTCGGCCTGCGGGCCGACGTCGTCATGCGCGACGACCCGCACGACAGGCACGTACGGCTGGCCGGGGCCGAGGGCGGCTTTCTCACTGAGGCCGTACGCGGGCTGACCGGCCTGCGCCAGGACCCCGGCGAGGCCGCCCGCAGGGCGCAGACCGAGGGCAGGCCGGCCGGCGAGCTCGCCCCGGGGGTCGCCAGCCGGTTGCAGCTCATCCCCGCCTGGAACGACTACACCCTCGACCAGAGCTCCGCCGACGGCTTCACCCTGCGCAAGCGCACCGCCGGCGGCCACTCCTGGGTGACGATCCCCGCGGGCACCCGCTCATCCGGGTACGGCTACGTCGGCGGCACCAGCGGCGGCCTCGGCTTCGGCCTGCGCGACTTCTGGCGCCTGCACCCCACCCGCCTGGACGTCCGGAACGCGGCCACCGACCTGGCCACGGCGACCGTCTGGCTCTGGTCGCCGTCCGCGCCCGCCATGGACCTGCGCTTCTACCACGACGGCATGGGCCAGGACACGTTCGCCGAGCAGCTCGAGGGCCTGGAGATCACGTACGAGGACTACGAGCCGGGGTTCGGCGACGCGCACGGTGTGGCGCGTACGCACGAGCTGACCCTGCGCGCCCACGACGCCACGCCCTCCTCGCCGGACCTGGCCGCGCACGCGGCCGCCATGAACCGGCCGGGGCTGCTGGCCGTGGCCCCCGAGCGGGTGCTGGAGTCGGGCGTGTTCGGCGTCTGGGGCCTGCCCGACCGCTCCACGCCCGCGCACGCGAAGATCGAGGACCGGCTGGACTTCCTGTTCGACCACTACGTGCGCGAGCGCGAGCAGCGCCGGTGGTACGGGTTCTGGGACTACGGCGACGTCATGCACACCTACGACCGCGACCGGCACACCTGGCGCTACGACATCGGCGGCTACGCCTGGGACAACTCCGAGCTGTCTCCCGACCTGTGGTTGTGGCTGCAGTATCTGCGCACGGGAAGGTCGGACGTCTTCCGCTTCGCCGAGTCGCTGACCCGCCACACCGGCGAGGTCGACGTCTACCACCTCGGCAGGTGGAAGGGCCTGGGCAGCAGGCACAACGTGCAGCACTGGGGGTGCAGCTGCAAGCAGCTGCGCATCTCCAACGCCGCCTACCGGCGCTTCTATTACTACCTGACGGCCGACGAGCGCACCGGCGACCTGATGGACGAGCTGAGCGTGCCCGAGGAGACGTTCCTCGTGGTCGATCCGCAGCGCAAGGTGCGCGAGGACGTCTACGCCCCCGACCCCTCGGCGCTGTCGGTCGGGCTCGGGACCGACTGGGGATCGCTGGCGGCGGCGTGGCTGACCCGGTGGGAGCGGCACGGCGACGAGCGGGCCAAGGACCGGCTGCTGGGCACGATGGCCGGCATCGGGGCGCTGCCGCACGGCTTCCTGACCGGCGAGGCCAGGCTCGACCTGGCCACCGGGCGGTTCGACACCTCGCGGGACAAGATCTCGATCTCGCACCTGTCGTCGTTGTTCGGGCTGCCGGAGATGTGCGCCGAGCTGATCGGGCTCGGTTTGGACGTGCCCGGGTTCGAGCGGGCGTGGCTGGACTACTGCCGGCTCTATCTCGCCACCCCCGAGCAGCAGGAGGCGGAGCTGGGGGAGCGGCTGACCGGCATCTCGCTGGTGCAGGCGCACAGCAGGCTCACCGCGTACGCGGCCGCGCGCACGGATGACGCCGGGCTGGCCGCCTGGGCGTGGCGGAAGTTCTACCTCGACGAGGGAGACCAGCGCAACCGCAACCCGTTGCAGCGCCAGCGGGACTGGCGGCTCACGCTGGTGAACGGGCCGAACGTGCTCTCTCCCGTCCAGGAGGCGCCGTTCCTCAGCACGAACACCGCCTCGCAGTACGCCCTGGCCGCGATCCACAACATGGCCCTGATCGGCAAGCACTTGGCGGAGCATTAACCAGAGGTGGGCCCCCTTCGGGGGGCCTACACTGATCGGTATGCATACTCCCGATTGACCGGCGTCGCACGCCCAATCCTCGTTTCCTAGCTCGGGAGTGTTCCGCCAACATGATCATCGCCAGTGATATCGAGCTGCGCGCGGGCGCGCGACTGCTCATCGAGAAAGCCTCGTTCCGGGTCAATCCGGGCGACAAGATCGGGCTCGTCGGCCGCAACGGCGCGGGCAAGACGACCCTGACCAAGGTGCTGGCGGGCGAGGGCCTGCCCGCCTCCGGCGCCGTCACCACCAGCGGCAGTGTCGGCTACCTGCCCCAGGACCCGCGCACCGGCGACCTGCAGGTGCTGGCGCGCGACCGCATCCTGTCCGCCAGGGGGCTCGACGAGGTGCTGCGCAAGCTGCGCGCGGCCGAGATCGGCATGTCCTCCGCCGACGAGCGCACCCGCGAGAAGGCCGTCAGGCAGTACGGCCGGCTCGAAGACCAGATGCACGTGCTGGGCGGCTACTCGGCCGAGTCCGAGGCCGCCTCCATCGCCTCCAGCCTCGGCTTGCCGGATCGAGTGCTGTCGCAGCCGTTGCAAACGCTTTCCGGGGGTCAGCGCAGGCGTGTGGAATTGGCGCGAATTCTTTTCAGCGGAGCGGAAACTCTCCTTCTCGACGAGCCGACAAACCACCTAGATGCGGACTCAATCGGGTGGCTTCGTGATTTTTTGCGATCTCATCAAGGTGGCTTGGTGATCATCAGTCACGACGTCGGCCTTCTTGAAGCCACGGTCAACAAGGTCCTGCATCTGGACGCCAACCGGTCCGTGATCGACCACTACAACGTCGGCTGGACGGCGTACCTCGCCCAGCGCGAGACCGACGAGAAGCGCAGGAAGCGCGAGCGCGCCAACGCCGAGAAGCAGGCGGGCGCGCTGCTCGCGCAGGCCGACAAGATGCGCGCCAAGGCCACCAAGGCCAAGGCGGCCCAGGACATGATGCGCCGGGCGCACCGGTTGTTGTCCGGGACCGAGGAGGAGCGCCAGAGCGACAAGGTGGCCCGCCTGCGCTTCCCCGAGCCGCAGCCGTGCGGGCGCACCCCGCTGATGGCCGAGGGCCTGTCCAAGTCGTACGGCTCCCTGGAGGTCTTCACCGACGTCGACGTGGCCATCGACCGAGGTCACAGGGTCGTCATCCTCGGTCTCAACGGCGCGGGCAAGACTACGCTGCTGCGCCTGCTCGGCGGGGTCGAGGACCCCGACACCGGCGAGCTCCGCCCCGGGCACGGTCTCAAGATCGGCTACTACGCGCAGGAGCACGAGACCCTCGACAGCGGGCGCACCCTGCTGGAGAACATGCGCTCGGCCGGCGGCGAGTTCACCGACGCCGAGTTGCGGAAGGTGCTCGGCTCGTTCCTGTTCACGGGCGACGACGTCGACAAGCCGGCCGGGGTGTTGTCGGGCGGCGAGAAGACCCGGCTCGCGCTCGCCATCCTGGTGCTCTCGAGCGCCAATGTCCTGCTTCTCGACGAGCCCACGAACAACCTCGATCCGGTCAGCCGCGAGCAGGTTCTCAATGCGCTGAGGTCGTATTCAGGAGCAATCGTCCTAGTCACACATGACGAGGGTGCCGTTGACGCCCTGTCACCGGATAGGGTGATCTTGCTACCTGACGGAACTGAAGACGCATGGAGCGACGAATTTTCCGATCTTGTGGCACTTGCCTGATCTTAATTTGAGTGGGTACGGATCTTTTCCCGTGGAGTAGGTAGCCGATCCCGCTGAAATGACTGATCATGGCGGAGTAACGCTGCGGAAGTCCGGCACTACAGGAGGTACTCGTGGCCGAGACACTGAAGAAGGGCACCCGGGTCACCGGGGCCGACCGGGAAAAACTGGCCGGCGATCTCAAGAAGCGCTACGCCGCGGGCGAAAGCATCCGCGCCCTGGCCGCTTCTACCGGTCGGTCTTACGGGTTCATCCACCGCATCCTTAGCGAGTCCGGCGTGACTCTGCGCGGGCGCGGCGGGGCGACCCGAGGCAAGTCCAAGCGCTGACGGCCGCCTCGGAACGTGCGACCGCAGCCGCCCGTCCCTAGTCAGCCGCCGTCGCGCCCGGGCCAGAACCATATTCTGTAGGCTCGGGCGCGACGGTCAGCACTCTTGGCAGCGCACCCGTTGCGCGGCTGGGAGGACTTGAGGGAGCGGGCGAATGGCGGAAGCGCAGGCGCAACAGCGCGGGGGGAACACGGACGACGGCTCTGCCTTGACGGAGAGCGGAGTTCGCTTCGAGGTGGACGGTGAGATAGCGACGATCACGCTGGCCCGGCCGGAAAAGCGCAACGCACAGACGTTCGCGACCTGGTCCGGACTGGCTCGCATCGGCGAGAGCCTGCCCGAGCAGGTGCGCGTAGTCGTCGTGAAAGGTGAGGGACCGTCCTTCTCGGCAGGGATCGACCTGCGAATGTTCACACCTGAGGGGGTGCCCGGACAGGGCTCGTTCAGTTCGGCGGCCAAGAGCGGCGGCACAACCTTCGAGCAGCGCATCAGGAGCTTCCAAGCGGGGTTCCTGTGGTTGCGCCGCCCGGAGATCGTTTCCATCGCCGCAGTGCAGGGGCATGCGATCGGCGCGGGGTTCCAGCTCGCGCTCGCCTGCGACCTGCGGATCGTGGCCGAGGATGTTTCGTTCTGCATGAAGGAGCCCGCACTGGGTCTGGTGCCCGATCTGACGGGGACCAAGCCCCTGGTCGAGCTGGTGGGCCTGGCCAAGGCGATCGACATCTGCCTGACCGCCAGGAC
The DNA here is from genome assembly GCF_043197025.1 of Nonomuraea marmarensis. NCBI lineage: Bacteria > Bacillati > Actinomycetota > Actinomycetes > Streptosporangiales > Streptosporangiaceae > Nonomuraea > Nonomuraea marmarensis. The sequence goes on along the minus strand of NZ_JBICRM010000004.1, from coordinate 378,773 downwards.
CGTGCACGCGGACGAGGCCATGCGCATCGGCCTCGCCGAACTCGTGGTCGCCGGGGGCGACCTGGAGCAAGCCGTACATGACAAGGTCGCGGAGCTGCTGTCCGTCAACCGGGACGCGGCCGTCGCGACCAAGCGACTCCTCCAGGGGGCGCAGGCACGCACCCTGGAGGAGCAGAGTGTGGCCGAGGGCATCGAACAGGAGGCCCGTATCAAGGCCCTCTTCGGCTGACCGGGGTCTCGGTGGGTAGTGTGCTGCGGTGGGCCGGTGGGAATGGTCAGCGGTGCGGGCTGACCGGGCGAATTCCCGCGGGTTTCGCGGTGAGCTGACTCGGGAATCCCCGCGCGCCTTGGTGGCGCTGTCTCCGGGGGAGGAGGAGGGATCCCCCGAATGGCGATGATGGGAGGGGGCTTCGGTCCCCATGTGATGGCCTCGCTGCGACGCGACGGCTCCGTGACCAAGCAGCGGCTGCGGCCCGGCACGGTGCGGCGGATCGCGCGCTACGCCAGGCCGTACACGAAGCAGATCGTGGCGTTCCTGCTGCTCGTCGTGGCGGGCGCGGTGATCGTGATCGCCAACCCGCTGATGATGAAGGCGATCATCGACGACGGCATCCTGGCCAGGCGGCCCGGCGTCGTGATCGGGCTGGCGGTGACGATCGCCGCGCTGGCGCTCGTCGACGCCGGGCTGACGCTGGTGCAGCGGTGGTTCTCGGCGCGCATCGGCGAGGGGCTGATCTACGACCTGCGCACCGAGGTGTTCGACCACGTGCAGCGCATGCCGGTGGCGTTCTTCATGCGGGCCCAGACCGGGGCGCTGGTCAGCAGGCTCAACACCGACGTGATCGGCGCCCAGCGGGCCCTGACGAGCACGTTGTCGTCCGTGGTGGCCAATGTGGTGAGCCTGATCCTGGTGCTGGGCGCCATGCTGGTCCTGTCGTGGCAGGTGACGCTGGTCGCGCTGGTGCTGCTGCCGATCTTCATCGTGCCCGCCAAGTTCGTCGGCCGCCGCATGTCGGCGCTGACCCGCGAGCAGATGCAGCTCGACGCCGAGATGAGCTCGGTCACCACCGAGCGGTTCAACGTGGCCGGCGCCATGGTCGCCAAGCTGTACGGCCGCCCGGAGGACGACGCCGAGGTGTTCGGCAGCCGCGCCGCCAGGGTGCGGGACGTGGGCGTGACGGTCGGCATGTACGGCACCGTGTTCAGGGTCGCGCTCGGGCTGGTGGCGGCACTGGCGACCGCGCTCGTGTACGGCATCGGCGGCATGCTGTCCGTCTCCGGCGTCTTCGAGCTGGGCACGCTCGTGGCCCTGGCCGCGCTGCTCATGCGCCTGTACGGCCCGCTCACGTCCCTGTCCAACGTGCACGTGGACGTGATGACCGCGCTGGTGAGCTTCGACCGCGTCTTCGAGATCCTCGACCTCAGGCCCATGGTGGCGCAGCGGGAAGGCGCCGTGCCGGTGCCGGCGGGACCCGTGACGATCGAGTTCGACGACGTGCGCTTCCGCTACCCGGCCGCCGAGGAGGTCTCGCTGGCCTCGCTGGAGTCGGTGGCCAGGCAGGACAGCGGCCCCTCCCACCCGGTGCTCGAGGGCGTCTCGTTCACCGCCCGGCCCGGCCGGCTCATCGCCCTGGTCGGCCACTCGGGCGCGGGCAAGACGACGATGACCTCGCTGGTCTCCCGCCTCTACGACGTCAACGAGGGCGCCGTCCGGATCAACGGTCTCGACGTGCGCGACGCCACCCTCGACTCCCTGCGCGACACCGTGGGCGTGGTCATGCAGGACGCTCATCTCTTCCATGACACGATCGGAGCCAATCTCCGCTACGCCAGGCCGGAGGCGACGGAAGAGGAGATCTGGGAGGCTCTCAGGGCCGCGCAGATCGATGATCTCGTCGAGGGCCTCCCCGAGCAGCTCGAAACGGTCGTCGGCGACCGCGGCTACCGGCTGTCCGGCGGCGAGAAGCAGCGGCTGGCGCTGGCCAGGCTGCTGCTCAAGGCGCCGCGCGTGGTGGTGCTCGACGAGGCCACCGCCCACCTCGACTCCGAGTCCGAGGCGGCCGTGCAGGTGGCGCTGAAGACCGCGCTGGAGGGCCGCACCTCGCTGGTCATCGCGCACCGGCTGTCGACGATCAGGGAGGCCGACGAGATCCTCGTCGTGCACGACGGCAGGATCGCCGAGCGCGGCCGGCACGAGGAGCTGTTGGCGCGCGGCGGGCTCTACGCCGAGCTCTACCGCACCCAGTTCACTTCTTCTTCAGGTAGCCCAGTCGCTTGAGCTCCTCGCGGGCCACCTTCTCCACCAGTTCCAGCTCGTCGCGTCTGAGCTTGGACTGCCAGGCGCCGACCTTGGGGACGCCCGTGCCGTACAGGACGACCTTGGACACCCGCGTCTCCAGGAACTCCGCCAGCGTGGCCACCGACTGCGCCGGCTTGAGCACCAGGTCCTCGTAGCGCAGCGTCAGGAGCTGCTCCTCGGGCAGCGTCCGGCGCAGCTCAGCGCTCATCCGCACGGCGCCGCGCCAGCGCAGGGCGCTCTTGCCCGCCGCGGGCATGCCCTTCCACCGGTCGAGGTGCTCGTCCTTGTTGATGCCCAGGAACGCGTTGGGGAACTCGGTCTGCTCCGAGAGCATCGCCGGCTTGAACCAGGCCAGGCACGCCGGATCGTCCAGCATGCCGGCCGCCACGTCCCTGCCGTCGCGGATGAGCTGCACGAACCGGGCGTCGGGGAACGCCTGCAGCAGCACGGGCGCGCTGTAGAGGAGGTCGGGGCTGCCGTCGCCGAACCTGGTGATCTCGCTCGCCGCCACGCAGGGCCCGGTCCCGGTCACGCCGCCCGCCTCCCTGCAGGACTCGGCGCACTGGCCGCAGGAGCGGGGCAGCACCTGCCACGACTCGGCGAGCGCGTCACGCATGACGCGCACGGCGCCGGACGTACGGCCGATGGAGGGTTTCCGGGCGAAGGCGTACACCACGTGGGCCACGCTCGCGCGGCCCATCGTCACGTGGAAGCCGGGAGACCGTTTCAGGGCGCGGGCCAGCAGGTCCGCGCCGGAATGCGGAGCTCCGAGCAGGAAGACCGGCCGGCGGACCTTGATACCGTTGACCACGAGGATGTGGGGCGGAAGTCGCATACGAGATGCAAGTGTGACACCGTTTGCCACGTGAACGAGCCAACGCCACTGCCGGTGCTCACCGGAGCGGCCGATGCAGCCGCGTGACACCGTCGCGATCGTCTCGCCGTCGGGCCCGCCCGACGCTGTCATGCTCCGGCGTGGCGTCGAGCGCCTGGAAGGCCTCGGGCTGAAGGTGGTGGTCGGCGCGCACGCGCTCGACCGCCAGCCGCTCGACTACCTGGCCGGCGTCGACGCCGCCCGGGCCGCCGATCTGCAGGCCGCCTGGTGCGACCCGGCCGTCTCCGCGGTGTTCTGCTGCCGGGGCGGGTACGGCGCCGCCAGGCTGCTCGACCTGCTCGACTGGAACGCCATGCGGGCGGCCGGGCGCAAGATTCTCATCGGGTCGAGCGATATCACGGCACTGCACAACGCGTTCGCCGCCGAGCTGGGCGTGCCCACGCTGCACGGGCCGATGGCGGCCTCCCACATCCTGGCCGGCGAGACGGGGCCCGAGCCGCTCAGCTGGGCGAGCCTGCAGGCGGCCCTGTTCGGCACCGCAGCGTCCATCCAGGGGCCCGTCAATGGTGACCGGGTGCTCGTGCCCGGCCGGGCCGAGGGTGTGGTGGCCGGGGGTAACCTGTCGTTGCTCGCCTCGATGTGCGGCACGCGGTGGCAGCCGTCGTTCGAAGGGAAGATCGCGTTCCTGGAGGACGTGAACGAGGAACCGTACCGGATCGACCGCATGCTCACCCAGTTGCTGCAGGCGGGGGCGTTCGACGGGGTGCGCGGGATCGCGCTCGGGTCGTGGGTGGACTGCGGGGATCCGTACCCGGTGCTGCGGGACCGGCTGGGGCCGCTCGGAGTGCCTGTGGTGGCGGGGCTGCCGGTGGGGCACGGGTCACCACAGATGAGCGTGTGGCTGGGGTTGCTTGGTGTTATCGATACCGAATCGTGCTCGCTAGCCGGTGCGTTCCGCAACGAGGACCAGGCAAGGTAGGAGGGACGAATCCGACAGAGAGGGACACAACGCGTGATGTTCAGGCGTGATCGCGAGCCCTCGCGCCGGCCAGTCGAAGACGTCGATCTCGATTCGCTGCTCGCCCTCGTCGCCGAGACCCGCGGATACGCCTTCGAGTTCGCCCGCGATGGCTCCTACGTGCTGCTGAGCGACTCCGCCGCGGCGGACGGGGATGGCGCGGAGCTGGTCGTCAGGCTCACGGGGCTGCGGCGCGAGGCGGGGCGCAGGGCCAGGGAGGACTGGCCGATGCTGGTCTCCGAGCACCTCGCACACGCCGTCGCCACCGCCGGTGAGCGGCTGGACGTGTGCGACCTGGAGCAGGCCGGGCCGCTGTTGCGGACCCGCGTCGAGGCCGTGGACGAAGTCGCCGACCTGACCCGCGTGGTCGGCCGCCACCTCAACGCCGACCTGGTGGAGCTGCTCACCGTCGGCTCCCGCGCAGTGCGGCCCGAGGAGGCCGGGTGCTGGCCGGTGCCCACGGCACAGGCGCTGGACCTGGCGGTCGCCAACGTCCGGCGGGAGGAACGGCTGGGGGTGGAGGGCATCGAGCTGTCGGGCACGCCGGTGACGCGGCTGACCGGCATGTCCCCTTCTTCGGCCACGCATCTGCGGTGGCTGGGCGACTACCTGCCCGTGCCCTCCGACGGGGTGCTGGTGGTGCTGCCCGATCCGTACACGCTGCTGCTGCATCCGGTGGACGGGATCGGCGTGGTACGCGCGATCGAGCGGCTGCGGGTGCACGCGGTGCGCACGGGCGGGCTCAGCTCCCAGGTGTACTGGTGGCACGAGGGGCGGCTGACGCTCATCAAGGCCGACATCGTCCTGCAGAGCGGGCAGACCAGGCTCGTGGTGGCGCCGCCGCCGGAGTTCGCCAGAGTGCTGGCCCGCCTGGCCGTTTGAAGCCCGGCCAGGCGGGGTCGCCCCGCTACTGGCGGGTCACGTAGTCGCGCAGGTGGATCGCGGTGAGCGAGGTGCCGGTGCCGACCAGCTCGGCCGGAGTGCCGGCGAACACCACCTGGCCCCCGTCGTGACCGGCTCCGGGACCCAGGTCGACGATCCAGTCGGCGTGCGCCATGACGGCCTGATGGTGCTCGATCACGATGACCGTGTTGCCGTCCTCGACCAGGCGGTCCAGCAGAGCCAGGAGCTGGTCCACGTCCGCCAGGTGCAGGCCGGTGGTGGGCTCGTCCAGGACGTACGTGGTGCCGTTCTTGGCCATGTGGATGGCCAGCTTGAGCCGCTGCCGCTCGCCGCCGGACAACGTCGTGAGCGGCTGGCCCAGGCCCAGGTAGCCGAGGCCGACCGCGGCGAGGCGGTCGAGGATCGTCCGGGCCTGGCCGGTGGTGAAGAACTCGCGGGCCTCGGCCACCGGCATGGCCAGGACCTCGCTGATGTTCCTGCCGCGCAGCCGGTACGTCAGCACCTCCGGCGTGAACCGCCTGCCCTCGCACTCCTCGCACACCGACGCCACCTCGGCCATCATGGCCAGGTCGGTGTAGATCAGGCCGATGCCCTTGCAGGCCGGGCACGCGCCCTCGGAGTTGGCGCTGAACAGGCCGGGCTTGACGCCGTTGGCCCGGGCGAACGCCGTGCGGATGGGGTCGAGCACGCCGGTGTACGTGGCCGGGTTGCTCCTGCGCGAGCCGCGGATCGGCGACTGGTCCGCCACCACGACGCCGTCCCGGCCTGCCAGGTAACCGTGGATCAGCGAGCTCTTGCCCGACCCCGCCACGCCGGTGACCACGGTGAGCACGCCGAGCGGGATGTCCACGCTCACGTCCTTGAGGTTGTGCAGCGTGGCGCCGGTGATCGGGAGGCGCCCGGCCGGCTTGCGAACGTCCTCGCGCAGGCGTACCCGGTGGTCGAGGTAGCGGCCGGTCAGTGTGTCCGAGGCGCGCAGCCCGGCCAGGTCGCCGTCGTAGCAGATCCGGCCGCCCGCCGTGCCCGCGCCGGGGCCGAGGTCGACCACGTGGTCGGCGATGCCGATCGTCTCCGGCTTGTGCTCGACGACCAGCACCGTGTTGCCCTTGTCGCGGAGCTGGAGCAGCAGGTTGTTCATGCGCTGGATGTCGTGCGGGTGCAGGCCGGCCGTGGGCTCGTCGAAGACGTACGTGACGTCGGTCAGGCTGGAGTTGAGGTGGCGTACCATCTTGACCCGCTGCGCCTCGCCGCCCGACAGGGTGGAGGACTCGCGGTCGAGGCTGAGATAGCCGAGGCCGATCTCGACCAGCGAGTCCAGCGTCGAGCGCAGCCCCTCCAGCACCGGGCCGACCGCCAGGTTGCCGATGCCGCGCACGACGTCGGTCAGGTCGTTGATCTGCATCGCCGAGCACTCGGCGATGTTCCTGCCGCCGATCAGGGAGGATCGGGCGGCCTCGTTGAGCCGGGAGCCGCCGCACGACGGGCAGACGGCGAGCCTCACGGCTCTGTCCGCGAACGCCCTGGCCGCGGGCTGCATCGACTCGCGGTCCTTGCCCAGGTAGGTCCGCCTGACCCGGGTGACGAGCCCTTCGTAGGTGAAGTTGTTCGAGCCGTATTTGAGCTTGGTGGCGGGCTTGTGGAGCAGGTCCTCCCACTGCTCGGGGGTGAAGTCCCTGAGCTTGGCGGCCGGGTCGAACAGGCCGGAGCCGGCGACGACCTGCCAGGGCCAGGAGTCCACCGCATACCCGGGGGCCTTGATCGCGCCCTCGTTCAGCGACAGGTCCCTGTCGACCAGCTCGTCCACGTCGATGTCGGATGCCTTGCCCAGCCCCTCGCACTGGGGGCACATGCCCTCGGCCATGTTGAAGCTGAAGGCGGACGCGGAGCCGACGTGGGGCTCGCCGATCCGGCTGAAGATGATCCGCAGCATGGTGTGGGCGTCGGTGGCGGTGCCCACGGTGGAGCGCGCGTTGGCGCCCATCCGCTCCTGGTCGACGATGATCGCCGCGCTCAGGTTGTGCAGCGCGTCGACGTCGGGGCGGGAGAGGCTCGGCATGAACCCCTGGATGAACGCCGTGTACGTCTCGTCGATCAGCCGCCGGGACTCGGCGGCGATGGTGTCGAAGACGAGCGATGACTTGCCGGAGCCGGACACTCCGGTGAAGACGGTGAGGCGCCGCTTGGGGAGGTCGAGGGAGACGCCTTTGAGGTTGTTCTCCCTGGCGCCACGGACCTGGATGAGGTCGTGGCTGTCGGCGGCGGTGTGATCATGATGCCGGACGGTGCTTGCCTGGTGGCTGGAGACCACGGAACCCTTCCATCGACTATTTATGCTGTAAGGGGATAGCCGGGACATCCTAGCCCATCGCGAAGGTCCGTCAGGGCGCCATCGCGCGCAGGAAGGCGGCGGCGAAGATCTCGCCGGCCTCCTCCACGGAGGGGAGGCCGGTGTCCTCGACGTCGCCGGGCGGACCTTCGGCCAGCGCCTCCAGGTCGGGCACCGGGCCGTACCTGTCGAAGACGGCCGTGAGCAGGCCGTCGCGCCCCTCGAAGATCGCGTGCAGGCTCGGCAGCGAGCACTGCGCGGCGGCGGCGACGGCGTCCAGCGTGATCGCGCCGAGCCCGCGCCGGCCTTCGCCCGCCCGGCGGCGGGGGTCAGGCGATCAGCGGGTTGACGTGCCGGTGGTGGACGCCGACGACGGGGATCTCGTGCAGGCTGCCCGAGTACAGGAACTGCGTCATGCCGATCAGCAGCCGGCGCACGTCCTCCTGAGGGCGTACGACCAGGCGCAGGAACTGGCTGGTGGTGCCCAGCTTGTTGCCGCACTCGCGGACGTACACGCCGTGTTCGGTGAGCAGGTGGTCGCGCAGCGGCACCCCGTCGTGCCCCGGCGGCAGCTTGACCAGCAGGAAGTTGCCCTGCGAGGCGAACACCGACAGCCCCGGCATGGTGCTGAGCTGCTGGAACATGGCCCGCCTGTCGTTGCCCAGCCGCCTGAGGCTGTCCTGGTACTCGGCCATGAACTGCCGCATCATGAACACCACGACCTCGGCGAACGAGTTCAGGTTCCACTTGGGCAGCGCGTCGCGGACACGACCGGCCAGTGCCGGGTTGGCGACCAGGTAGCCGAACCGGATGCCGTGCAGCCCGAAATTCTTGCCCAGGCTGCGCAGCACGATCACGTTCGGCCGCACCGCCGCCTCCGCCGCCACCCCCGGGTACGGCTCCGCGTCCACGAACTCGCCGAACGACTCGTCCACGATCACCAGGTCCAGGTCGATGAGCTCGTCGAGCAGGCGCAGCACCTCGTGCTTGGGCAGGTAGCCGCCGTCGGGGTTGTTGGGGTTGCAGATCACCGCCACCCGCGAGCCGCGCATGCGGATGAACGAGACGTAGTCGTTCACGTCGAGGGTGAAGTTGCGGCTCTCCAGCAGCGGGTACATGTCCACCCGCTTGCCCGTCTCCAGCGGCTGGTCGGTCCAGCGGCCGAAGGTGGGGATCGGCACCGCCAGGCTCTCGCGCACCAGCAGGTGATCGATCCAGGTGATCAGCTCGGTCGAGCCGTTGCCCATGGCGACCGTCTTGGGGTGCAGCCCGAGGGTCGAGCAGAGCTCCTCGGTGATGGTGCCCGCGTCGCTCGGATAGAACTTGAGTATCGTCTCCAGGTTCCTCCCGAGGTGGTCGAAGATCTCAGGGGTCGGGAAGTACGGGTTGCAGGGGATGCAGAAGTCCACCGGGGCGCGCTCTCCCGAGGAGCTGCGCATCAGTGAGAAGTACGACGGGCTGTGCGCCTGTGCACGCAAGAGGCTGAGCTCCACGACACCTCCATGAACCACGTGTCCGATGTGTGAAGGTACGCGCCGACGGAGCGAGCGGTTCATGATGTTGTACGAGAGCGGGACGTGCTGACCGGCTCCGCCCTGCGCAGCCGCTCGGCCCGGCGCAAGGTGAGGACGGCGATGTCGTCGCGTGGGGCGGCCCTGGTGAAGGCGCGCAGGTCGGCGCCCAGCGTCTCGGCGAGCCTGGCGGGCGGGTTCGCGGCCCAGACGCGAAGGCGCTCCTCCAGCGGGTAGAACGCGCCGGCCGGGTTGCGCGCCTCGGTGACGCCGTCGGTGCACAGCAGCAGCGTCGCGCCCGGCGGGAAGACGAACCGCGTCCCCCGGCGCGGCTGCGGCGACAGCGCGGCCAGGCCGAGGGGCACGGCCGGGTCGCCGAGGCCCACCTGCCAGGCGTCGCCGCCGTGGATGACGTAGGGGGCGATGTGCCCGCAGTCGACCGCCTCGATCTCCAGGTCGTCGCCGATGTCGAGCACGAGGGCGGTGACCATGCGCTCGGGCTCCCCGGTGAGCGAGGCGAACGCGTTCTGCCTGACCACGGCGTTCTCCAGCGCGGCCACCAGGCCGTCGATCGTCTGCTCCCGGTACGCGGCCTCCCTGAACGCCCCCAGCACGGCCAGCGCGGTCCCGATGGCCGGCAGCCCCTTGCCCTGCACGTCCGTGATCAACACCCTGGTCCCGTATGGTGAGGGGGCGACCTCGTACATGTCGCCGCCCACCATGGCGTCCTCCTCGACCGGCTGGTAGAGGCCGTCGACGATCACGTTCGCGGTGTGGAGGGGGAGCGGGCGCACGATCTGCCGCTGCAGGGCGGCCGCCGCCGAGCGCAGCCGGTGCACCTCCTCCTCGCGCCCCACGCGATAGCGGCACCCGATCACGCTGAACACCCCGAACATCGCCGTGAACCCGGTCGGCAGCAGGATGTCGGTCGGCTCCCCGCCCAGGTAGGAGATGGTCCCGGCCACCACGAGGACCACCCACACGGACGCGACGGCGGTCTGGCGCACCGTGCCCAGTCCCGAGACGATGGCCGGCAGGAAGATCAGCAGCGGGAACAACCGGTAGGCCGTGCCCGTGAGCAGGTCGAGCGCGACCACGACCACGGTGATGACGCCGAGGCCCAGGACGAACACCGGCATCGAGAGAGACGGCAGCTCGCGCTGCCGCTCGTCATCCGTCATCAATCCCCTTCACCCCCTTGCCTCCTTCTACCAGTCCGTTTCTTCTGCCATGTGACTGGCCGCGCCCCCTTGACCCCACCTTGCCCGGGAAAACAATGGACGCGATTATCGGAACGGCCTCGAGAAAGCCGTCCTCGTTATTTTGCCGTCGTGAAATTCCCGGCGGCAATTTGCGTTCTGCCACTTGGCGGTCTTTGGTCTCTAGGCCGCTGTACAGCCACGATACGAGGGCGACTACACAGAGTTGCCCCTTATGGCGGGGTTTGCTGGTGTTGCTGACCTCTCATTTAAATCTCATCCATGAAAACATTGACAGAGAAGAATGATCTTGTAAGCATCTGAGTTGAGGTGTGCGGATAAAATTTGCGTCAAGAAAGGGAAAGGCGGGCGTGTGAACGAGCGCGACGGGAGCCTGTTGCCGACCGTGGCCGGGAGCGGCGGGCTGATGGAGCTGCTCGTCGTTCCGCCGCTCACCGACTTCACCACCGAGGTCGTGGCGCCTGCCGGGGCCGTGGTGCTCGACCTCAACGAGCATCTCGTCGAACGCGTCGCCGACCCCTCCCGCCTGCGCGCCGCCGCCGAACTGCCGCCCGCCGGGCCGCTGCCCGCGCTGGCCGGGCGGGCGGCGGCGGCGATCCTGGAGCGCAAGGCGTTCGACGACGCTCATCTGAGAGCGGCGGGCACGGCGCTGCGGCTGGCGGAGGATCCCGCCGTCCGGCTCACCATCGACGGCCTGGAGCTGGCCGAGGGCAGCACGCAGAGCAGCAGGGACGTGGCCGGCGCGGCCGGGCGGTGCGAGCTGTTCCGCCCGGAGGTCGAGCTGGCGCGGGAGGTGGCCGGCGGGCGGCGGGCGTTCGTGGTGGTGGACGCCGACCAGCAACTTCCGGCCGCGTTCGCGCTGGTGCGGGCGTTGGGGGCGGAGCTGGTGACGTTGTGCGGGCGGCTCGTGCGGCGGCACGCCGCCGCGTTGCGGCGGGTGCCCGAGCTGGCCGGGGTCAGATGGCGGGACTGGTCGCCCGAGCGGGTGATCCGGGGCCTGTGGTATGTACGGGACACCGATCCGGTCGAGCGGGTGCGCTGGGTGACGGGGACGCGACTGCCGCCGCCGAGCGGGCCGTGGGCCGGGTGGCTGGACGCGGCGCGGGTGGCCGCGTTCCCCGCGGAGGCGCTGGCCCGGTGCCGCGGGCTGACGATCATCGTGACGCGGATCGACTTCCTGGCCGCCGTGACCGGCCTGAACGGCCTGACCGTCGACCTGCGGCGGTTGCTGGCCGCCATCCCGTCCGGCGTGCCGGTGACGAGCGAGCTGGTGGTGGGCGCGCCGGGGATGGCCGCGGGGGTGGTCCAGGAGTCGGTGGAGCTGCTGGCCGACGGCGCCGGTGGGGTCCGCCTGGCGGGGCTGCGGCCGTACCGGATGGGGATCCGCTCGCGGTGGGCCGGGCCGAGCCTGCGCTTCCCTCCCGATGCGGGCAACGACCTGGTCCGGTGGATCGAATTCGACGCGCCGGAGACCATGCGCGCCTATGAGGTCACTCGCATGATCCGGGAATGGCGCGAACGACTTCCCTGGCTCCCGCCGGGCCGGCTCGCCGCCTGTTCCGTCGCCGGCGACATGCCCGCACCCGTGTGGGATCCGTGTGCCGAGGTGGTCTGCCTCGTCCGCTGGGCGGCCGGTTCGCGGTAAATCGGTTGCCGGGTGGCGGGCCTGCCTGCTGTACTCCCGGCAGCAGCCCATCGACCTAGGAGGCCCCGAATGCGGGAAGCGTTCATGTTCCCTCAGCTCAGAGATTCCTCCTATGCAAAGGGCATGACGCTTGTTGAGACCGTTCGACACGGGGATTCCAGCACCTAGCTCTTCCGTCCGGTGAGATCCCGCCCGGCCGCCGCATCCCCTCCCTCACGGAGATGGAGCAGGAGTTCGGCCTCGCCCGGGACACGCTGCAGCAGGCCGTACGGCTCCTCAGGGAGGAGGGCCTGGTGGAGACGGTCAGCGGCACGGGCGTCTACGTCGTCCATCCCGGCTCGCCGGACTGATCCGGCGCCATGTCATCACGAGTCCGGTGATCGCTGCGGTCGCCGTGTCCATCCATCCTCCTGCTCGGCGCGTGTCGGTCGGGTGCGGTTCGGGACTCCACGGATCTCCGTAGACGAGGATGATGAGGTCCATCAAGGGTCTCCTGTTCGGACGTGGCCTACCTGGGGGTGGCCCCGCACGCGGCTGGAACGCCGTGCAGATTGGCGCTGGCGCGGGGCCGCCGCCCGGCCCGCCACCATCTCGCAGGCGGCGGGCCGGGACGCTCAATCGGGCCGGTCGTTCCTTCGGTCGAGGATGATCAGCACCGACTGCTCTGTCAGCGTCTCGTCGAGCGCCGCGGCGCTCACCCGGCGGACGACCTTGACGACCCCGGCGGCGCGCATGCGCACGGTGACCGGCCGCCGCAGCCGCGCGCACCAGTCGATGCCGTCCCGGAAGACGTCATAGCCGCGGAAGACGAGGCGCAGCACCCTCAGCTCGCGGGCGTCCCGCTGGTGCGGCGTCTCGGTGGCGAGCTGCATGGACTATCCCTCTTCGATGAGCTGGGCGATGAACTCGGCGAGGATCTCCCGCGCACGCGCCTGGGCGGCCTGCATCGTCACGAACGGCCCCTCGTGGCCGCGCTCCCCGAGCGGGCCGGGCAGCTTCGGGTGCAGGATGGGACCCCGGCCGCTGCTGTTGATCGTGAAGGCCCAGATGACTCCGACCCGGCCGTACAGGTAGCGCGGGGGCGCGCCTGGCTTCTTCTCCCAGCGGATGTCAGGAAGCGCGTACGGCGTCCGCAGGATCTGGGCGAGCAACGCCTCGCGGTCGATGTGGCGCTCCACCTGGGAGAGCAGATCCGCCTGCGCCCTGGCCAGCACCACATCCAACTGCGCGTCGGTCAGCTCCCCATCGTTCATGGCGTCGCCTCCGTCAGCATGCGGGCGACCTTGGCGCACTCCTGCGGCGGCAGTGCGGCCAGGCCCTCCACGAACAACGCCGCCTGCGCCTGCGCCCACGGATCCCACAGCTTGCGGAGCGTCTCGACGTCGGGAAGCCCGGCTGCGGCCAGCACGCCGGTCAGCGCCGCGCCCTGCAGCAGGAGCCGCGTCACGCACGCCATCTGGTAGCCGTAGCTGTTCTGCTGGATTGCGGACACCCAGGACAGCTCCGTCAGCTGGTAGCCGACGCCGCGGTCCCGCCGCAGCCATCGCAGGGGCCGACGCAGCTGCTGGAACTGCTCGTCGAAGGTGTACTCCAGGGCCTGCTTGCAGGTTCACACGGCCTCCGCGCGCATCTCACTCGCCCCCCGCGAGCTCGATGTCGCCGCGGCGACGACGGCGAAGGAGGACGGCGCCGTGGACGTAAGACGGCTGGCGGGCGATCCGGTCCAGGCGCACCGATTCGACGAAGCCGCTCGCACCCGGCGCGAGCGCGTCGAGAGCCTCATTGAGCCGGGCCCACGCTCGCCCGGGTTCATCGGTCACGCCACCCGCCCCGCAGCCGAGATTGTCGCCGGCGGTCCAGGAGTAGAAGGGGTCGAGAGCCCCGAGTGCGGCGGGCGGGAGGCTATGGTCACTCATGGGTCAGAGCCTCGTTTCCTGATCAAGTCCCTGGGCCGACGGTGACGTCGCCCGGCCCAGGGGCGGCTTATACCTGGCGATGTGGATCGAGCAGGCGACGATCGGCCAGACACGGCCTCGGTGTGTCACGCGTCCAGCAGGCTGGAGGCGCTTGGTCACGGCACCGCAGTCGATGCACGCCAGGCCGTGCAGGCGCGCGATGCTGACCGTGTCCTGTGCGGGGATCGGTGCTGCCGGATTCGCCATGGGGAGATAGTGGAACTCCGGCGCGGGCGGAAGTGACCCAGTGCGGGTCACCGTGTATCACGTGGCGTGGCACCACTCGGCGAAGCTGGTGAGGCTCTCGGCGTCGGCGCGCTTCAGTCTGCGCAGCGTCGCGGCATCCTCGCGCACCCACCGATGGTCGCGGGTGTGTTGCGGCGCGTTCTTCCGCGCCACCTTCAGCGACTCGAACGCGTCATCGGGCAGGCCCGCCCACAGTTGAGCGCGGGCGAGCTCGATGTAGAAGCCGGACCGGCGTTCGGCAGGAAGGTCGGGTGGGGGCGCCCATGCGCGGGCGACTTCCAGGGCGCGGTGGACGTACTCGCTGCCGAGGCTGACGGCGACGGACACTTCGTGGATGCGCACGGACGACGGCCCGAACGCCGTCCCCGCGTAGCTGGCCTCGGGCACCTGGTCGCCGAGACGCCGCGCCTCGGCGAGATGAGTGTCGGCAGCGTCGACGTCGCCCGCGCGGCCCGCGATCACGGCGGCGCGCATGTGCAGGGCGCCCCGTGCGGCGATCGTGGGCAGCTCGCCGGTTGGTGCGGCGGCGTCCACGGCTATCTCCAGCGTGCGCAGGCCGTGATCGTGAGCATCGGCCGCGAAGAACGTCTCCGTGCGGACGTAGGCGACGGTGCTGTCCAGGATGTGATCGTCGGCCTGGGGGGCGGCCCAGCGCATCAGCTCGATGAGCCGGGCGGACAGGTCGTAGGCACCGACCTTGTAGGCGACGGCGTCCGCGCTTCGCAGGGCGGACACGACGAGCGCGGCCACGTCGGGGTCGCGCTCGGGCGCGGTGTGCATGGCGCGAAACAGCTCGCCGAGCAGACCGGGAACGCGGCCGACGATCCGCACGTACTGGGAGGCGAGCCGCCACGCGACCGCCTCCGCAACCGCGGCGCGCAGCTCCGGCAGGGGACGTACCGGCCCGTCATGGGGCAGATCATAGGCGGCGATCGCAGCCGACAGGTCGGGGATCGCCGACCGGATGCGGGAGCTGGCCTGCACCCGATCGTCCAGCAGCATGGACGGGTCGATGCCCAGCGCAGCCGCGATCGCCTCCAATATGCCGTCGCCCGCACCGCGCTTCCCCTGCTCGATCTTGCGCAGCGTACCGATGTGGATCATCGCGGCGTCGGCCAACTGCTGCTGCGTCAGGCGGGCGACGCTTCGGTGATAGGCGATGCGCCGGCCGATCCCGCCATAGGGGGCTGAAGGCATTGGGGGCTCCAGAGCGAGGCGTTCACCTCGGACTGTAGCCGCCCCGTGACAGCTCTGCCCAGGGTTACGTGATGGTCGCCAGCTCGGTCAGTGCGGTGATCCGCCAGTCGGCCGCGGCGGTGATTGGGTCGTCGGCCCAGAGGTGCCCCCACGGGCCGCGGCGTATGTGTGCGGCTCGCAGGCCCGCAGCCTTGGCCGGCGTGACGTCGTTGGCCGGGTGGTCGCCCACGTACACGATCCGGTCCGGCGGCGCCCCGGCGAGCTCGATCAGCCGGGCGAAGAAGGCCGGGTCCGGTTTGGCGACGCCCCACTCGCCGGATGTGGCGATCCCGTCGACGGGGAGCTCGAGCGCGCGCAGCAGCTCGGCGGCGCGTGCCGTCTGGTTTCCGGCGATCAGGAGGCGGTGGTCGGCCGCGCGCAAGGCGATCAGCGCCGGGCGGACGTCGAAGTAAAGGTCACTTTCGTCGATGCGCTCGCCGCTACCGGCGGCTTCGCGTGCGGCGTACTCGGCGTCGATGTCGATGCCGGGGCGGAGCAGGCGGAGGGCGTCGGCGTTGTCCCGTCCTTGGGCGACGACGGCGCCTACGAGAGCGGAGAGGGTGTGGCGGGGGATGTCGAGCCAGTCGGCCCACGAGGTCCAGTAGCGGTCGTCGCGGACGATGGTCTCTCCGATGTCGAAGGCGAAGGTCAACACCAGCCGAGCCTACGGGCAGGCGGGGCGTGCATACCGCCAGGGGCCGCACAGTCAGAGCGACGCCCTGGGACGGGGCCGGATGCCTGACCGTGCGGCGCATGCGGTGATGCGGCCGAGGAACGACGGTAACTCGCGTGCAAATCGTGGGCAATGGTACGACTGTGCCACTTTCTGTCAGGACGCCCGCCGGTCCGGGACGCCTGCGGCCTCCAGGCGCTGACGCCGCCGCTCCCGCAGGTTGACGACGCCGAGACGCTGCCGCTGCTCGGCGAGCAAGGGGCCATCCCCTTGCGCATCAGCTCGTGCATGGACTGCTTGCGGACGCCGAGGATCCCGGTGATGTGGTCGAGGTGCGGCGGTTGTGGAGCGCCGAGCTGATCGCCGAGGCCGAGGAACGGGCAGGCGACTAGATCAGGCACCATGGATGGCGTGACACGAGGAATGTCCGCTCTGGCCGAGCTGGTGGAGCGGGGCGATGTGGCGGTGCTTAGCGGGGCCGGGATCTCGACGGAGTCGGGCATCCCCGACTACCGGGGGCCGACCGGGCGGGCCAGGAGCGCGGAGCCGATGACGTACCAGAAGTTCGTCGGCAGCGCCGAGGCGCGGCGGCGGTACTGGGCGCGCAGCCACGTCGGCTGGCGGCAGATCGGCCTGGCCAGGCCCAACGCCGGCCACCGGGCCGTGGCCGAGCTGGAGCGGCGCGGGCTGCTGGCCGGCATCGTCACCCAGAACGTCGACGGCCTGCACCAGGCGGCCGGGGCACGGCGGGTGATCGAGCTGCACGGCGGGCTCGACCGGGTCATGTGCCTGTCGTGCCGGGAGCGCACCCCCCGCGCCGAGCTGGAGCGGCGGCTGCGGGCGGCCAACCTGGGCTGGGAGGCCAGCGGCCTGATCAACCCGGACGGCGACGCCGTGCTCACCGACGAGCAGGTGGCCGGGTTCCGGGTGGTCGACTGCACGGGCTGCGGCGGGCTGCTCAAGCCCGACGTGGTGTTCTTCGGCGAGAACGTGCCGCGACACCGCGTCGAGGAGTGCTTCGACGTCGTGGTGGGGGCGCGGGCGCTGCTGGTGCTCGGGTCCTCGCTGATGATCAAGTCGGGGCTGCGGTTCGTCAGCAGGGCCGCCGCGCTCGGCCTTCCGATCGCCATCGTCAACCAGGGGCCGACCGGCGGCGACGCCGACGCGGTGCTCACCGTGGACGCCCCGCTCGGCCCGACGCTGACCGACCTGACCGCACGGCTCGGGGCCGGGTAAAGCGCTCGTCACGTTTTCTCAGCGGGTTCCGTCAGGGCAATAGAGCGTCCTACCGCACGGCCAGGGGCGAACGTCAGGGCTTGCGGGCGACGGCGCCGACGAAGGTGTGATACGTGATGCCGGGCTCGGCCTTGTCGTCGGCGTCGGGGCGCCACTCGGGCAGCGGCACGAGGCCGGGTTCCAGCAGGTCCAGGCCGTCGAAGTAGGCGAGGATCTGCTTGCGGGTGCGCCAGCGCCCGGTGCCGAGGGTCTCGTTGAAGATCTTCTCGGCCGCGTACGCCTGCTTCGACACCTCCGGACGCTCAGGGCCCGGGTTGTGGAAGTGGGAGACCGCGAGGTAGCTGCCCGGCGGCAGCCGCTCCATCATCCGGGCGGCGATCCCGGCCGGATCGTCCCTGTCCGGCAGGTGGTGCAGGATCGCGAACATCAGCAACCCCACCGGCTCCCCGAAGTCGATGAGCCGCCTGACCTCCGGGTCGTCGATGATCGTGTCCGGGTCCGTGAGGTCGGCGGCCACGATCGTGGTGCTGTCGTCCACGGCGAGCAGGGCGCGGCCGTGGACCAGCACGATCGGGTCGTGGTCGACGTAGACGACCCGGGTGCCCGGGGCGACGGACTGGGCGATCTCGTGCACGTTGCCCTGCGTCGGCAGCCCCGAGCCGATGTCCAGGAACTGGCGGATGCCGGCCTCGGCCGCGAGGAAGCGGACCACGCGGGCGAGGAACTCCCTGTTCGCCTGCGCCGCCTCCGGCGCGTCCGGGGCGACCTCCAGCGCCTTGCGGGCCATCTGGCGGTCGACCTCGTAGTTGTCCTTGCCGCCGAGCATGTAGTCGTAGACGCGGGAGACGCTGGGCTTGCTGGTGTCGATCCCCTGGGGTGCGCGCTCCCGCTCGTGGTGGGTCACGGGCGGCTCCTTCGGGTACGTCAGGGAGGCGATTCACATGATCGTACTGCCGAGGATGACCAAATTTTCGGACTTTGAGTAATTGGCAACTGTCAATCCGTTTAGGCGGATTCGCGGATGACCAGTTCGGTGGGCAGTATCACCGATTCGACGTGCTCGGCGCCGTCGATGAGGGCCAGCAGCAGGCGTACGGTCTCCTGCGCCACCTCCGCCAGCGGCTGGCGGATCGTGGTCAGCGGCGGGTGCGTCGAGACGGCCACCGACGAGTCGTCGAACCCGCCCACCGCCACGTCGCCCGGCACGCTCCGCCCGGCCGCCCGCAGCGCCGCCAGCGCGCCGGCCGCCATCAGGTCCGAGGCGACGAAGACGGCGTCGATGTCAGGAGAACGCTCCAACAGCTCCGTCATCGCCCGCTCGCCGCTGGCCTGCGTCCAGTCGCCGTGCGCGATCAGCTTCCTGGACGCCTTGCGCCCGAGCACGTCGGCGAAGCCCTCCAGCCGCTGGATGCCGCCCGGCGTGTCCATCGGCCCGGTGATCATGGCGATGCGCCTGCGGCCCTGGCCGACCAGGTATTCGGTCATCTGCCGCGCGCCGAGGCGTTCGTCGGTGGCCGCGTACGGGATGACGGTCTCGCGGCCGATGACGGCGCCGCAGGAGACGGCGGGCGGCCCGGCGGCCAGGGCGTCGACCAGCGGGTCTCCCGCGTGGGTGGAGACCAGCAGCACGCCGTCGGCGTGGCCGCCGCGCACGTAACGCACCACCCGCTCGCGGTCGCCCTCGTCGCCGGCCAGCATCATGACCAGCGACATGTCCCGCTCGGCCAGCTTGCGCACGGCGACCCGGGTGAGCGTGCTGTAGTTGGGGTCCTCGAAGAACTTGGCGTGCGGCTCGGACATCACCATCGCGACGGTTCCGGTGCGCTGCGTGACCAGGCTGCGGGCGGCCCGGTTGACGACGTAGCCGGTCTCGGAGATCGCCCGCTCGATGGCCACGCGCGCCGCCGGGCTCACGTATTTGTCCCCGTTGAGCAGCCGGGACACCGTGCCGCGGGACACTCCCGCGGCGGCGGCGACGTCATGGATCGTAGGGCGCTTCATTTGACAGCTCCGGAGGACAGGTCGGTCTTCCAGTATCGCTGCATCGTGAGGAAGAGCGCGATCAAGGGCACGATCGACAGCAGCGCGCCCGTGAGGATCAGGTTGTAGAGCGAGGGCTGGTTCGCCCCTGCGGCCAGGAGGGTGTAGAGGCCGACCGTGAGGGGGAACTTGCCGTCGTCCCCGAGCATGATGAACGGCAGCAGGAAGTTGTTCCAGATGGCCACGAACTGGAACAGGAAGATCGTCACCATGCCAGGCACCATCAGCGGCAGCGCGACCCTCGACATCAGGCGCCACTCGCTCGCCCCGTCGATCCGGCCCGCCTCCAGCAGGGAGTCGGGGATGGCCGCGGCGGCGTAGATGCGGGCCAGGTAGATGCTGTACGGGTGCAGGATCTGCGGCAGCAACACGGCCCAGTGGCTGTCGGCCAGGCCGATCTTGGAGAACAGCAGGTACTGCGGGATCGCCAGCACCACGGCGGGCACGAGGATGCCGCCGATGAGCAGGTTGAAGATCAGGTTCCGGCCGGGGAAACGGTATTTGGCCAGGGCGTACCCGGAGATCGCCGAGACGGCGGTGGACAGCAGCGCGCCGCCGCCCGCGTAGAGCAGGGTGTTGGCCGCCCACAACCAGAACACGCCGTCGCGGTAGGCGAACAGCTCCGCCACGTTGTCGAAGAAGCCGGTGCCGAAGGAGAGCGTCGAGGTGCTGAACAACTCGCCGGGCGATTTGGTGGCCGCGATCAGCACCCAGCACACGGGGAACAGGCAGTAGATCGCGCCGAGCAGCAGCAACCCGGTCGGCGCCACCCCCCACGGCTTGCGTGCGGTGAGCGCGGCCATCAGCCCTCCCCGAAGGCGCGGTCGCGGACCACGCGCAGGAATCCGAACGACAGGACGAGCGAGATCGCCGCGATGACGATCGAGGTGGCGGCGGCGGAGTACAGGTCGCCGGTGACGAACGCGTCCCGGTAGACCTTCATCAGCGGGCTCCAGGTGGAGCTGATCGTGTTCGTCAGCGGCCGGAGCGTGGTGGGCTCGGTGAACACCTGGATGGTCGCGATGATGGAGAACACGGTGGTCAGGATGATCGCCGGGGTCAGGATCGGGATCTTGACGCGGACGGCGATCTGCAGCTCGGAGGCGCCGTCGAGGCGGGCGGCCTCGTACAGGTCGCGGGGGATCGCGCGCAGTGTCGTGTAGAGCACCAGCATGTTGAAGCCGACCCCGCCCCACACCGCCACGTTCGCCATGGAGAACGTGACGGTGGTCGCGCCCAGGAAGTCGATGTCCAGGACGTCCCTGATCGGGCTGAGTGAGGGCAGGTAGAGGAAGCCCCACAGCAGGGTGGCCGCCACCCCCGGCACCGCGTACGGCAGGAAGATCGCGATCCGCGAGAACCTGGCGAGCCGGACCCGCGCCGAGTCCAGCAGCAGCGCGAACAGCAGTGCCAGGCCCAGCATCACGACCAGCACCAGCGCGCCGTAGCCGAGGACGCGCAGCCACCCGTTCCACAGCTCGCTGTCGGACAGGGCGGCGGCGAAGTTGTCGAACCCGACGAACACCTCGCGCCGCGCGCCCTTGCCCAGGCCGAGCCCCGACACCTTGGTACGGAGCATCGCCAGGTAGACGGTGTAGCCGATGGGCACCGCCAGGAAGAGCGTGAACAACACGATGGCGGGCGTCAGGAACAGGTAGGGCGCCGATCGTCTCATGAGGCGATCTGGAAGCCGGACTTGCGCATGTCGGCGACCGTGGCGTCCTGCATGGTCTGTACGGCGTCGGAGAACGGCGTCTTGTTCTGCAGCGCCTTGTCGAAGGCGTCCTTGAAGGCGTTGTAGGTCACGCCGACGTTCGGGCCGAAGGTGAAGCCGCGTGCCCCCGCGGACACGGCGGCGGCCTGCTGCCAGAAGTCGGGCTGGTTGGAGAAGTAGTCGGGCGCCTGGCCGAGCGCCGACTGGGCCTTGGTGGCGGCCGGGTAGATCGCGGCCTCCTTGACCAGCAGGTCGATGGCCGCGGGGTCGGTGTTGAGCCAGGTGGCGAACTGCGCGGCGGCCGCCTTGTTGGGCGACTTCGCCGACACGGCCGTGGACGATCCGCCCCAGAAGCCGCTGTAGCTCTCGCCCGCGTTCCACTGGGGGAGCGGGGCGACCGCCCACTTGCCCTTGGCCTTGGGCGCGTTGCTCGACAACACGCCGGGCGCCCACACCGCGGACGGCCAGGTCAGCAGTTTGCCGTCGTTGAGCGCCTTGTTCCACTCGGGGGTGAAGTACGGCATGTCATCGATGGCGCCCTCCTTGACCAGCGCGCCCCAGTAGTCGGCGACCTTCTTGGTGGGCTCGTCGGCGATGTTGACCTTCCACGACTCGCCGCTGATCGACCACCACTGCGCCCCGGCCTGCTGAGCGAGCCCTGTGAACGCTCCCGGATCTTTGCTGGAGAACGTGCCAAGGTACGCCTTCGGGTCCTTCTTGCGAACCGCGCGGGCCGCCTCGCCGTACTCCTGCCAGGTCTTCGGGACCTCGATGCCGTACTCGTCGAGCAGGTCCTTGCGGTAGAAGAGCATCATCGGGCCGCTGTCCTGCGGGATCGCGTACACCTCCGCGGTGCCGAGCGTGACCAGGCCCCACAGGCCCGCGGCGAACTCGCCCTTGATCGCGGCGGTCTCGGCCTTGAGGCCGGCCACCGCGTCGGCCGCGATGAACGAGGGAAGGTGCTGGTACTCGGCCTGTACCAGGTCGGGAGGGTTGCCCGCCTTGGCCGCGGTGAGGAACTTGGCGGCCGCGTCGTCGCCGCCGGCCTGCTTGCTGACGGTGACCTGGATGTCCGGGTGGGCCTGGTTCCAGACCGCGACGATCTTGTCCATGTTCGGGGCCCAGGTCCAGTACGTGAGCTTGACCGGCCCCTGAGCGGCCGTGGGGCTCTGCGCCGCCTCGGGGCTCTCGGCGGGCTCGCCGGACCCGCAGCTCGCGAGGGTTGCCGTGAGCACGACGGCCAGGGCGACTCCAAGGCGGTTGGCGCGCATGCGTACCTCCAGAAGGTTCTGTGAACGTGCACAGAGTGGAACAGCCCGGAAACGGCCGTCAAGAGGTCGTTACGTTCTCGTTAACCTCCTGCTGTAGTGGCGAATTTGGGGATGGCTGTTCCCTTCGTGTCGCGGTGAGGATTACTGTGCACGTTCACAGAAGCTTCTCAAGGGGGATGGATGTATCCGGAGCGTCCTGCCGGTATCGCCTTTGGCGGGGACTACAACCCAGAGCAGTGGCCACGCGAGGTCCTGGAGGAGGACGTGGCCCTGATGCGCGAGGCCGGGGTGAACCTGGTCAGCCTGGGACTGTTCTCGTGGGCGCTGATGGAGCCCGCGGAGGGGCGCTACGCGTTCGGCTGGCTGGACGAGATCGTCGACCGGCTGCACGCGGCGGGCGTCGCGGTCGATCTGGCCACGCCGACCGCGGCCCCGCCCGCCTGGTTCGTCGCCCGGCACCCCGACGTGCTGCCGGTGACCAGGGAGGGGACGCGGATCGGGTTCGGCGGCAGGCAGAGCGCCTGCTCCAGCGCCCCGGCCTTCCGCGCGGCGACCGCGCGGCTGGTGCGGGCGCTGGGCGAGCACTACCGCGGCCATCCCGCCGTGGTCATGTGGCACGTGCACAACGAGTACGGGGCGCCGCTCGGCGAGTGCTACTGCGAGCACAGCGTGGCGGCGTGGCGGGAGTGGCTTCGACTGAAATATCGCGATATTTCGGCATTGAACGACGCCTGGGGCGCCACCTTCTGGGGCCAGACCTACACCGACTGGTCCGAGATCGACGCCCCCCGCGCCAACCACACGGTCGTCAACCCGGCCCAGCGGCTCGACTACGCCCGCTTCAGCGACGGCCAGCACCGCGAGCACTACGCCCTGCAGCGCGACATCTTGCGCGAGCTCACCCCGGGCATCCCCGTGACCACGAACTTCGCCGGAACCGTCAACTGCAAGTCCACCGACCTGTGGCAGTGGGCCCGGGAGGTGGACGTGATCGCCAACGACCACTACCTGAAGGCCGAGCAGCCGGACAACCACATCGACCTGGCCATGTCCGCCGACCTCGCCCGCTCGGTGGCCGGGGGCGCGCCGTGGATGCTGATGGAGCACTCGGCCGGGGCGGTCAACTGGCAGCCGCGCAACGTCGCCAAGCGGCCCGGCGAGATGCGCCGCAACAGCCTCGCGCACGTCGCCCGCGGCTCGGACAGCGTGCTGTTCTTCCAGTTCAGGGCGTCGCGGTTCGGGGCGGAGAAGTTCCACTCCGGGCTGGTGCCGCACGCGGGGACCGACTCGCGGCAGTGGCGCGAGGTGGTGGAGCTGGGCGCCGACCTGCGCGGGCTCGGCGGGCTGCGGGGGAGCCGGGTGCGGGCCGAGGTGGCGCTCGTGTGGGACTGGGAGTCGTACTGGGCGCTGGAACTGGACTGGCGGCCGTCGGTGGACCTGACGTTCAGGGAACGGATGAACGCCTTCTACGAGGCGTTGTGGCGGGAGCACGTCACGGTGGACTTCGTCCACCCTTCCGCCGATATTTCGGGATATCGGGTGGTGGTGGCGCCCAGTTCGTACCTGCTGACCGAGGCGTCCGCCAAGAACCTCCACCGGTACGTGGAAGCCGGCGGCAACCTGCTCGTGTCGTACTTCTCCGGCATCGTGGACCAGCACGACACCATCCACACGGGCGCCCACCCGGGCGCGCTGCGCGAGCTGCTCGGCCTGTCGATCGAGGAGTTCCACCCGCTGCGCGAGCACGAGACCGTCAGGTTGAGCGGCGGCCTGAACGCTGCCCCGGCGGCCGGACCCGATGACCTGGACGCGGCGCGGATCTGGTCGGAGCGGGTCCGGCCGGCGGGGGCGGTGGCCGTGCGGGACTTCGCCTCGGGCCCCGACGCGGGCCACCCCGCCTTCACCCGCCACGACCTGGGCGCGGGCACCGCCTGGTACCTGGCCACGGCCCCCGTCACGGGTCTGCGCGACCTCCTCGTCCAGGTGCTCGACCACGCGAACGTGTCCCGCCCGCGCGGCCTCCCCGACACCCTCGAACTCGTGCGCAGGGGCGGCCACGTCTTCCTGATCAACCACGGCGACGAGCCGGTGACGGTCGAGGGGGTGACCGGCGTGAGCGTGTTCGACGGCGTACGCCACGACGGGCCGGTCACCGTCGAGCCCGGCGCGGTCACGGTCGTCGCGGAAGCCCCCCAACCGTAGGGAGACCCCGATGAAACGCATCCTGACCGCCCTGCTGTTACTCGCCGCTCTCGCCATCGCGCAACCGGCGCACGCCCAGGCCCGCCTCCAGATCAGGGGCGCGGACGTCTCCAGCCTCGCCAAGTCGGAGGCGCTCGGCGGCGTCTACCGCGACACCCGGGGGCGCAGAGGGGACGCGCTGCGCATCCTGTCGCAGGCGGGCCTCAACTACCTCAGGCTCAAGGTCTGGGTGAACCCGGCCGACGGCTACAACACCAAGACCCAGGTGCTCGCGATCGCCAAACGGGCCAAGGCGCAGGGCATGAAGCTGCTGGTGGACTTCCACTACTCCGACTCGTGGGCCGACCCGGGCAAGCAGGTCAAGCCCGCCGCGTGGGAGTCGCTCACGTTCGAGCAGCTCAGGCAGGCCGTGTACGACCACACGTACGACGTGCTCGACGCCCTGCGCCGCCAGGGCACCACGGCCGACATGGTCCAGGTGGGCAACGAGATCAACGGCGGCCTGCTCTGGCCGGACGGCTCCAACGCGAACTGGGCGAACACGGCCCGGCTGCTGGGCGCCGGGTACGACGCGGTCAAGAGGGTGTCGGGCGCGACCAAGGTCGTGCTGCACCTGGCGAACGGCGGCGACAACGGGCTGTACCGGTGGTGGTTCGACAACGCCGCCTCTCAGGGCATCCGGTACGACGTGATCGGGCTGTCGTACTACCCGTACTGGCACGGGACCCTGGAGGCGTTCCAGGCCAACATCAACGACGTCGCCACCAGGTACGGCAAGCCGGTGGTCGTGGTGGAGACGGCGTACCCGTTCACGACGGCGGACGACGACGGCTGGGCGAACATCATCGTGGCGGCGGAGCCGTACCCCGGCTACCAGGCGACCCCGCAGGGTCAGTCCGCGCTGCTGGCCAAGGTGGCCGACATCGTCCGCCAGGTTCCGAACGGCCTGGGCCTCGGCCTGTTCACCTGGGAGGCCACGTGGACGGGCGTCAAGGGCAACGGCTGGGACCCGGCCGACCCGTCGTCCGGCAACGGCTGGGAGAACCAGGCCCTGTTCGACTACGCCGACCGGGCACTGCCCGCGATGTCCGTTCTCGGCCACCTCTGAGAACT
The DNA here is from genome assembly GCF_043197025.1 of Nonomuraea marmarensis. Classification (NCBI taxonomy): domain Bacteria; kingdom Bacillati; phylum Actinomycetota; class Actinomycetes; order Streptosporangiales; family Streptosporangiaceae; genus Nonomuraea; species Nonomuraea marmarensis. The sequence continues at coordinate 353,330 of NZ_JBICRM010000004.1, read as the reverse complement.
GACTCTCACCTGCCTGGCGGACACGATCAGCCCGACCCTGAACCGGATGGATGCGGAGCGGAACAAGACCCTGACGGCGCGGGTCCAGGCCCCCACCGAGGTCGAGTGGGCGCTGCGGATCACGGGCGAAGGTTGACATGATGGGCGTATGACGATCAAAGCGCTGGCGCCCGACGAACTGCTCACCACCACCCGCAGCGTCCGCAAGCGGCTCGATCTCGCCCGTCCCGTCCCCATGGACCTGGTCCGGGAGTGCCTGGAGATCGCCACCCAGGCGCCCACCGGCGGCAACCGGCAGCAGTGGCACTGGATCGTGGTGACCGACCCCGAGCTGCGCGCGGCGATCGGAGGCTACTACGGACGGTCGTTTCGGGCCTACTACGCCTCCGGGGCCTCGGCAGGATCGTTGTACCAGGACGACCCCGCCCGGGCGGCCGCGCAGCGGCGCGTCTCCGACAGCTCCGCCTACCTGGGCGAGCACATGGGGGACGTGCCGGTGCTGGTCATCGGGTGCATCACGTTGCCCGGCGGCGGGTTGCCGGAGGGGAACCAGGCCGGGTTGTGGGGGTCGTTGTTGCCCGCCGCCTGGAGTTACATGCTCGCCGCCCGCGCCCGTGGGCTCGGCACGGCCTGGACCACGTTGCACCTGGCGTACGAGAGCGAGATCGCCGAGCTGCTCGGCATCCCGGACGAGGTGCGGCAAGGTGTGCTCCTCCCGACCGCCTACTACACGGGCGACACGTTCAAGCCCGCGTCGCGGCAGCCGCTGGACGAAGTGCTGCACGTTGATCGCTGGTAGGCGCACAGAAGTGCTTCACGTCGATCGCCGGTAGGCGCACAGTGGAGTGAGGATCTACCGAAGGAGTGCCCGTGAAGTCCTTGCCGCTGCTGCCGACGTCGCTGGTCGGCAGCTACGCCCAGCCCGACTGGCTGATCGACCGCGCCAGGCTCGCCGGCCGGTTCCCGCCGCGCGTGCGGGCCAGGGAGTTGTGGCGCATCCCGCCCGAACGGCTCGCCCAGGCCCAGGACGACGCCACCGAGCTGGCGATCAGGGCCCAGGAACGAGCCGGGCTGGACATCATCACCGACGGGGAGATCCGCCGCGAGAGCTACTCCAACCACTTCGCCACCGCCCTGGACGGCATAGACCTCGACAATCCCGGTACGGCGCTCGACCGCAGCGGCCACCCGAACCCGGTCCCGCGCATCACCGGCCCGATCCGCCGCCCGCGCCCGATCGAGGTCGGTGACCTGCGGTTCCTGCGAGAGCACACGGACCATCTGATCAAGATGACGGTGCCGGGGCCGTTCACGATGAGCCAGCAGGCCCAGAACGACCACTATCCCGACGCCGAGGCGGCCGCGATGGACTACGCGGCGGCGGTCAACGCCGAGATCCGCGACCTGTTCGCGGCCGGGGCCGACATCGTGCAGATCGACGAGCCGTACATGCAGGCCAGGCCCGAGCCCGCGCGCGCCTACGGGCTCGCCGCGCTGAACGCCGCCCTCGACGGCGTCGTCGGCACGACGGCGGTGCACATCTGCTTCGGCTACGCGGCGATCATCCACGAGCGCCCGGAGGCGTACTCGTTCCTGCCGGAGCTGGCCGGGTGCCCGGTCGAGCAGGTATCGATCGAGACCGCGCAGTCCGGGCTCGACCTGGGCGTGTTGTCCGATCTCAAGGACAAGACGGTCATCCTCGGGGTGATCGACCTGTCCACGCCGGACGTGGAGCCGGTCGAGCTGGTGGCCGAGCGGGTGCGCAGGGCGTTCGACCGGATTCCGCCCGATCGGATCGTCATCGCCACCGACTGCGGGATGAAGTATCTGCCGCGGGAGTCCGCCGAGGGCAAGATGCGGGCCATGGCGGGTGCGGCCCGCCTGCTGCGCGGCGAATTCGGCCCTACCATGACCAACTAAGGATCATCCGATGCGAGGAGCGGAAGTGCCCGAGGAAAACGCGCCACACGGGATCGACACCGGCAAGCCCAGTGTCTCCCGCGTCTACGACTACATGCTCGGCGGCAAGGACAACTACGAGGTGGACCGCCAGGTGGCCGGGATGGCGCTGAAGATCGCGCCGGACGCGCCCGAGGCGGCCCAGGCCAACCGGGAGTTCCTGCGGCGCACGGTCCGTTACCTGGCCGCCGAGGCGGGCATCCGGCAGTTCCTCGACATCGGCTCGGGGCTGCCGACGCAGGGCAATGTGCACGAGATCGCCCAGTCCGTCGCCCCGGGATCGAGGGTCGTCTACGTCGACCACGACCCGATCGTGCTGGTCCACGGCCGCGCCCTGTTAGCCGTGGACGACAGCACCACGATCGTCGAGGCCGACATCCGCGAGCCGGACAAGATCCTCGGCGACCCGAAGACGCGCGGCCTCATCGACTTCGACGAGCCGGTCGGGCTGCTGATGTTCGCGATCCTGCACCACCTCACCGACGACGAGGGCCCGGCCGCCGTCGCCGCCGACCTCATCCGGTCGCTGGCCCCGGGCAGTCACGTGGTGATCTCGCACTTCCACAACCCCGGTGAGGCCCACCCCGAGGTGTCGAAGCAGGCGTACTCGGCCGAGAAGATCTTCAACGAGCACCTCGGCACCGGCCGGTGGCGCACCCGCGACGAGATCCTCACCTACTTCGACGGCCTCGAACTCCTGGAGCCCGGCCTGGTGCCGCTCCCCGAGTGGCGGCCGGGCCCCGACGACCACGCGACGCCGGGCATCACGTACCACACCTTCGTGGGCGGCGTGGCCCGCAAGTCGTGACTCAGGCCTCCGGCAGCTTGCCGGAGGCGACCACGTCGCGATACCAGTGGGCGCTGTCCTTCCAGGTGCGTTCCATCGTGTCCCGGTCCACGCGCACGATGCCGAACCGCTTGGCGTACCCGTGCGCCCACTCGAAGTTGTCCATCAGCGACCACACGAAATACCCGCGCACGTCCGCTCCGGCCGCGATCGCCTCGGCCACGGCCGTGAGGTGGCGGCGCAGGTAGTCGACGCGCCGCTCGTCCCGGACGCGCCCGTCGGGGTCCACGACGTCGGCGAAGGCGGCGCCGTTCTCCGTGATCATGGTGGGCGTGTCCGGATAGTCGCGGTGCAGCCGCAGCAGCAGCTCCGTCAGGCCGGTCTCGTCGATGTTCCAGCCCATCTCGGTGTACGGGCCCGGCTGGCGGACGAAGTCGATGTCCTCGCACGCGATCCACGGCGAGGCGGCCCCGTCCTGGTGCCCGTCGGCGTTCTCCCGCACGTCGGCCCCGTCCCACAGGCGCACCAGCGTGGGGTTGTAGTAGTTGACCCCGAGCACGTCCAGCGGCTGGCCGGCCGCAGCCTCGTCGCCGTCGCGCACGAACGACCAGTCGGTCACCGACGCGGTGTCGTCGATCAGGTCGCGCGGGTAGGCGCCTTCCAGCATCGGGCCGAGGAAGGCCCGGTTGGCCAGCGCGTCCGCGCGCCGCACCGCGTCTGCGTCCCGCTCGGCCACGCCGCGCACGTGGTGCAGGTTGAGCGTGACCGACATGCTCGCGCCCGGGGCCACGACCGAGCGCAGCGCCTGTACGGCCAGGCCGTGGCCGAGGTTGAGGTGGTGCACGGCGGCGAGGGCGGCGGCGGGCTCGGTCCTGGCCGGGGCGTGCACGCCGGAGGCGTAGCCGAGGTAGGCCGAGCACCACGGCTCGTTCAGGGTGGTCCAGGTGTCCACGCGGTCGCCGAGCGCCTCGCCCATGAGGCGTGCGTACTCGGCGAAGCGCAGCGCGGTGTCGCGGTGCGGCCAGCCGCCCGCGTCCTCCAGCTCCTGGGGCAGGTCCCAGTGGTAGAGGGTGGCGACGGGGGCGATGCCGCGGGTGCGCAGGCCGTCCACCAGCCGCGAGTAGAAGTCCAGCCCCGGCCGGTTGATCGGGCCGCGACCGCCGGGCTGCACGCGCGGCCAGGAGATCGAGAAGCGGTACGCGCCGACGCCCAGGCCGGCGAGGAGGTCGAGGTCCTCCTCCAGGCGGTGGTAGTGGTCGCAGGCCACGTCGCCGGTGTCGCCGTTGGCCACGAGTCCCGGCGTGTGGGAGAAGGTGTCCCAGATCGACGGGCCGCGGCCGTCCTCATCCCAGGCGCCCTCCACTTGGTAGGCGGCTGTGGCGGTGCCCCACAGGAAGTTCTCGGGGAAGGCGGGCATGATGCTCCTTAGAGGATGATCTCGATGTCGTTCTCGGAGGGCCGTAGGGCGACGACCGCGCGGGGCGTGAGGGTGACCTGGCCGGCCGCCGCCGATCCGGTCAGCAGGTCCCGGGCCGGGTGGGGGATCGGCACGCTCACCGTGGTGGGGCCGTGGTTGAGCAGGAACAGGACGTCGCCGCGGCGTACCGCCTCGACGCCCGGCGGCAACTCGGCCACGACGCCGGTGACGCCCGCGTCGGCCAGTGCCCGTGCGGTCAGTGTGCCGAGTGCCGTGGGCTCGGGCATCGTCGCCACGTACCAGGCGACTCCTCGCCCGGTTCGGTGCCGCAGCACGGTGGGCCGTCCGGCCAGGTCGCCTTCGGTGAACTCGGCCACCGCCTCGGCGCCCTCCGCCGCCATCAGCTCGGTCCAGGTGTGCGCGGCGAACTCGCCGCCGCCGGCCCACCGGCAGCGCACGGGCCGGTCCTCGGGCGCGGGCAGCCACTCCTCGCCGGACGCGCCGAGCACCTCGCGCAGCGGCGCGGGAAACCGTCCGGTACGCACGTGCGCCCGCGGATCCACCACCCCGGAGAACGGCCCGACCACCAGCACCCCGCCGCCGCGTACGTAGTCCGTCAGGCCGGCCGCGTCCCGATCGCTGACCAGGAACAGATTCGGCACCACGACCAGCGGGTAACCGCTCAGCCCGGCCCACGGCGGCACCACGTCCACGCTCACGCCGCGCTCCCAGAACGGCAGGTAGTAGCTCAGGAGCTGCTCGGTCGCGTTGAGGCGGTCGCTGGGCCCGCCGCGCTCCTCCAGCGCCCACCAGTTCGCCCAGTCGAAGACCATCGCCACCCGGGCGGGCACCTCCCGGCCCGCCACGGAGGCCAGTGTGCGCAGCTCCTGGCCGTGCGCGCGGACCTCGGCGTGCAGCCGGGTGTCCGGGCCCGCGGGCGGGACCATCGCGGCGTGGAACCGCTCGGCGCCGAAGCGCGAGGCCCGCCACTGGAAATAGCACAGCCCGTCCGCGCCGCGCGCGACCGCCTGCAGCGACTCCAGCCTGAGCTGTCCCGGCGGTTTGGGCAGGTTGTGCGGGCGCCCGTTGACGCCGTTCGCAGCCTGCTCCATCAGCAGCCACGGCCGGCCCTTCGCGAGCCCGCGCATCAGGTCGTGGGTGAGCGCAGTCCGTGCGGGGGACAGCGGGTCGCCCGGGTCGGGGTACCAGTCGTTGGAGACGATGTCCTCTTCCTGCGCCCACGACCAGTAGTCCACCGGCTTGAACAGGCCCATGAAGTTCGTGGTGACCGGAATGTCCGGAGTGCGTTCGCGCAGGATGTCGCGTTCGGCCCGGTAGTGGGCGAGCAGCGCGTCGGAGCCGAAGCGCCAGAAGTCCAGCCGCTGCGCGGGGTTGATCATGTAGGGAGCGCGGCGCGGGGTGACGATCTCGGCCCAGTCGCTGTAGTGCTGGCTCCAGAACGTGGTGCCCCACGCCTCGTTGAGCGTGTCCAGGTCGCCGTAACGCTCGCGCAGCCAGGTACGGAACGCCTTCGCGGATTCGTCGCAGTGGCAGATCTGGGTGTACTCGTTGCCGACGTGCCACAGGGCCAGGGCGGGGTGGCCCGCGTACCGGTCGGCCAGGTCGGTCACCAGGGCCAGCGCCCGCTCCCGGTAGACGGGCGACGACGGGCAGAACTGGTTGCGCGAGCCGTACCAGAGCCGGTGCCCCGACTCGTCGACCGGCAGCGTCTCCGGCCAGCGGTGGCCCAGCCACGGCGGCGGCGAGGCGGTGGGGGTGGCCAGGTCCACCGCGATGTCCCCCTCGCCGAGCAGGTCGAGCACCCGGTCCAGCCAGCCGAAGTCGCGGGCGCCCGGCTCGGGCTCGATCCGCGCCCAGCTGAACACGCCGACGGTGACCAGGTTGACCCCGGCGGCCCGCATCAGCTCGACGTCCTCGGCCCACACGTGCTCCGGCCACTGCTCGGGGTTGTAGTCCCCGCCGAACAGCAGCCCCCGCTCGCCGGTGAGCGTGTGCATCCCCAGCCGCGCCATCATGCTCCCGCCCCGAGCCGTCCTGCCGCCGCCGATGCGTCACCCGCCGACGGCCCGTCACCCGCCGCCGTGCCGTCGCGAGGGGGCGGCCCTTTGCGCGGGGGTGCGCGCTCGGCCGAAGGGCTGTTGTCGAAACGCTTCGCACAACCTAGAGTCCGTTTTGCGGAGATGTCAATGCCGTTAAATCGGACGTCCTAAAACCGCTGCCCGGGGGCTGTCAATCATCATGGCACGTCACATTACCGCCGCGGGGGAGCGGTGGAGCGGCGCTGGATCAGCTCTATCGGCCCGGCCAGCACCTCGGCCACCGGGTCGTCGGGTTTGAGGCTGCCGAGCAGGGCCACGCCGCGGCGGCCCAGCTCGGCCAGCGGCATGCGTACCGTCGTGAGGGCCGGATACAGGTAGCTGGCCAGCTCCAGATCGTGCACGGCGACGATCGAGACGTCGCGCGGGATCTCCAGCCCGGCCGAGCGCACGCCGTCCATCGCGCCGATGGCCGAGGCCACGTTCGCCACGAACACGGCCGTCGGCGGCTCGGGCACGGCGAGCAGGCGGGCCATCGCCGCCGCCCCGCCCGCGGGCGTATAGTCGGCCGCCTCGATCGGGCCCTCCGGCAGGCCCGCCTCGCGCATCGCCGCCGAATAGCCCGCCGACCTGCGGGTGGCGGTGTCGGCGTCGGACGGGCCCGCGAGGTGGGCGATGCGGCGGTGGCCGAGGCGTACGAGGTGCTCCACCGCGAGCGCGGCGGCCCGCTCGTCGTCGAGGATGACGTACCGGTTGACGCTCCTGCTGCGGTTGTTGAGCATGATCCATGGGATGGCGGCCCGGTCGAGCCGCTCTACGAGCCCCGACTCGTCGCCCGCCCCGGCCAGCAGCAGGCCGTCGATGCGGCCCTGGCCGAGCCGGTCCATGTACTCGCCGGGGCCGGCGCCGGTCGCGCTGCCGGTGACCAGCACGTACCCCAGCGAGGCCGCCTCCGCCTCCGCGCCCTTGATGATCTCGGCGTAGACGGGGTTGGCGAAGTCGGGGATGAACAGCCCGAACATGTGCGCGCGGGCCGTGCGCAGGCTGCGCGCGGCGACGTTGGGCCGGTAGCCGAGCTCCTCGATCGCCGCCAGCACTCGCTCCCGCGTCTCCGGCCGGATGTTGAGCGTGGGGTCCTTGTTGACGACGCGGGAGACGACGGCCCGGTCGACCCTCGCGATCGCGGCGACGTCGGCGAGCGTGACCCGGGAGCGCTTCATGCGAACGATCCTGGGCGCCGGCTCTCGCCGCTGTCCATCGACGCGTACAGGGCGTGCAGCAGGCGCAGGGTGCCGAGGTTGTCCGCGCCGGACGTCTCGGGCTCGCCGCCCTCGGCGACCGCCCGGAGCAGCGACCCCATCGGCCCGGCCACCGCGTCGGGCAACCACCGCGTCGTCACCGGGTACGCCAGCCAGCCGTCGGTCGGCAACACCCCGCTGTTGACCTCGAGGGTGTCGGGGCGGCCGTGCGGATAGTCGTACAGCAGGCCGAGGGTGCCCTTGATCGCGCCCTGCGTCCCGTCGATGCGGAAGGACGCCTCCTGGTCGCCCGTGCGGTTCTCGTGCGTGGCGTGCACGAGCGCGCGCACGTCCCCCGGGTACACCAGCGTGCTCATCGTCCGCGTCTCGCCCTTGGCGACCTGGCCGGGCGTGCGGCTGCCGGTGCAGAAGACGGTCTCCGGGTCGCCGAGGATCGAGCGGATGGCGTCCAGGTAGTGGATGGAGTGGTAGACGATCTCCAGCCGGTCGGTGGTGACCAGCCAGTCCCAGGCGCTCCAGTCCGTGCGGATGTTCACGGTGAACGTCATCGCCGTCGGCTCGCCGATCCACCCGGCGCGCACCATGGCGCGGGCGGCGGCGATGCCCTCGTCGAAGCGGAGCTGCTGGTTCACCGCGACCTTCAGCCCGCGGGCCGCCGCCAGCTCGACGATCTCCCTGCCGGTCGCGACGTCGGGCGCGAACGGTTTCTGGCACAGCAGGTGCATGCCGGCCGCCAGCGCCGCCCTGGCGATGCCCGGCTGCGCCTCCGGCGCGACGGCGATGTCCACCACGGCGACCCGCTCGTCGGCCAGCAACTCCGCCAGCGACCCGTACGTCCTGGGCACCGCATGGCGCGCGGCCACCTGGGCGGCCTTCGCGGAGTCGAGGTCGTACAGGCCGGTCACCTCCAGCCCGGCGCGCCGGTAGGCGGGCAGGTGGGCCACGTCCACGATGGCCCCCGCCCCGACGACGGCGACAGGCAGCCGGTGCCCGGCCGGGATGGACAGGTCTGCCGCGGCGGCGATGGGCGCGAAGACGTCGATCATGCTGACTCCTGGATGCCGTAGAAATCGGCGGCGGTGCCACCGAGCACGGCCGCGCGATCGGCGTCGGACAGACCGGACAACACCGCGCCCGTCTCCCGCCACACCTTGGCGTAGTCCCCGGCCAGCAGCGCCACCGGCCAGTCGCCGCCGAACATCAGCCGCTCGGGCCCGAACACCTCAAGAGCGTGCTCCACGTAGGGCCGCAGGTCCTCGGCCGTCCACGTCTCCGCGTCGGCCGCCGTGTTCAGCCCCGACACCTTGGCGTACACCCCGGGGCACTCGGCCGCGCGGGCGATCAGCGACGCCCACGGTTCCCAGCCCTTCTCCTTGATCGGCGGTTTGGCGAGGTGGTCGATCACCATCCGCAGCCCCGGCACCCGCTCGGCCAGCACCGGCACGTGCTCCAGGTGCCGCGGCAACACCGCCACCACGTCGAACGGCAACCCGGCCGCGGCCAGCAGCCCGAGCCCCTCGATCACCGAGTCCTGGACCACCCAGTCGGGGTCGGGCTCGTCGTGGATGAGGTGCCGCACCCCGGCGAACCTGGGATGCAGCCGGTACCGCTCCAGCGCCCCGGCCGCCTCGTCCGGCCGGTGCAGCGGCACCCAGCCCACCACCGCGCCGATGAAGTCGTGGGCGTCGGCCTGGGCGAGCATGGCGTCGGTGTCGGCGTAGGAGTCCATCGACTGCACCAGGACCGTGCGGTCGACCCCCGCCGCCGCGAGCTGCGGGATGAGCTCCGCCGGCTCGAACGTGCGGTAGATCGGCCCGGACTCCGGCGTCAGCCAGGGGTACGAACCCGTCTCCAGGTTCCAGAAGTGCTGGTGGGCGTCGACGACGGTCATCCGGCCTCCTCACATGATCAATCGATTGAGCGTGCACAACGTAGGGCTACCCGGCAGAGGTGTCAAAAGGCGGCTGCACGAGCTCCAGGGTGATCTCGTCGGGGTCGAGGAAGTAGCAGGCGAAGCCGCCCTTGTTCACGCCCGCGGTGATCTCGGCGGGCGGGTTGACGAAGCGCACCCCGGCCGCCGACAGCCGGGCGTGCTCGGCGCGGGCGTCCTCGACCGTGAGCGCCAGGTGGGCCGCGCCCGGCAGATGGCGGGCCGGGTCACGGGGGGCGCCCCTCGGGCGTACGTACTCGACCAGCTCCAGGTCGTGCGTGGAGACGCCGCGCGGCTGCCCCGGCACGGCGAGCTGGGCGACGCGCAGGACGGCGTCGGGGTAGCCGACGAGCCTGCGCGTGTAGTCGTTGTCCTGCTCCTGCCGGTGCACCAGCGTGAACCCGAGCAGGTCCCGGTAGAACCGCACGGACCTGTCGAGGTCCGCGACCGTGAAGGAGAAGTGCCAGACGCCTCTCATCGCAATGCCTCCTGCCTGATCGGGGCCTGGGGTTTGGACTCGCGGACGCGTTTCACCTGCCGCTGGCGTCCGGCGACCGTGTAGATGGCGGCGGCCACCACGACGACCGTGCCGACGATCACGCCCTGGTAGTTGGCGCCCAGGTTGAGCACGTTGAAGCCGTTGTCCAGGGTGAACAGGATGAGCGCCCCCACCACCGACTTCAGCACGCTGCCCAGGCCGCCGAACAGGGAGGTGCCGCCGAGGATGGCCGCGGCCAGCACGGTCAGCTCGGTGCCCTGCAGGCCCGTCGGGTTGATCGCCAGCAGCTTGGCCGCGAACAACACGCCGACGAAGCCGGAGCCGAGCCCGTTCAGCACGAACGCGCCGATCTTGTAGCGGTTGACGTTGATGCCGGACAGGCGCGCGGCCTCGGCGTTCGCGCCGACCGCGTACAGGCGGCGGCCGATCACCGTGTACCGCAGCACCGCCCAGGTGATCGCGGCGATCACGATCAGATAGTACGTGGGTTTGCTCAGCCGCAGGTCGAACCCGAGCACCGGGCTGAGCGCGATGGCCACCACGCCCAGGGCGACGGTCACCACGCCGATGCGGCGCGATCCGCGCACGAGCATGATCACGCCTGCGACCGCGGCCGCCGCCCCGAGAATGCCCAGAATGTGGGGGATCGTCCAGTAACCGGCCTGCAGCGCGATCAGCGACTGCTGCGCCACGGGGTCCTCGGCGGTGATCGTCCGGCCGTCGGTCAGGATGAGCACCAGCCCGCGTACCGCCGTCATGGTGCCCAGCGTCACGATGAACGCGTTGATGCCGACGAGTTGCACGATCAGCCCGTTCACCGCCCCGCACACCAGCCCCGCGCCGAGCGCGATCGCCAGCGCGGCCGGGAGGCCGAGCGGGGCGACCAGGCTGAGCACGGTCGCGGCCGAGAACGCGGCCACCGACGCGACGGACAGGTCGAAGTTGCCGCTGATCAGGACCACCGTGGTGAAGACGGCGAGGATCGCGATCAGCGACGACTGGTCCAGGACGTTGATGATGTTCGTCGGCGACATGTAGGGCGGGCGGCCCAACTGGGCGCTGAGCAGCGTCAGGATGGCGACGATCAGCAGCAGGGCGTAGACCACGCCCGCGTTGCCCGGCCTGAGCGCCGCCGCCAGCCGCGAGCGTCTCACTGCGGATCGCCTCCCTCGCCGAATCCGTTCGCCAGCATCAGCAACTCCTCCTCGGATGTCTCGTGTGCCGGTCGTTCGGCGACGATCCGGCCCTCGCGCACGACCAGCACCCGGGTCGCCACCGCGAGGATCTCCTCGAACTCGCTGCTCACCACGAGCACCGCGCCGCCACCGGCGGCGAAGGCGCGGACGAGTTCGAGGATGTCGGCCTTGGCCCCGACGTCCACCCCGGCGGTGGGCTCGTCGAGCATGAACACCCGCGCGCCGCCGTACAACCATTTGCCGAACACGACCTTCTGCGCGTTCCCGCCGGACAGCTCGGTCGGCAGGGCGTCCGGGCCCGGGCAGACGATGCCGAGGTCGGCGATGGCCCGCTCGGCGCGCTCGGCCTCGGCGGACTCGCGCGGCAACGACCGGCCCGACGACAACGACGCCAGGTGGGGCAGCGAGATGTTCTGCCAGATCGGGAACGTGCCCACCAGTCCCTGCGCGCCTCGGTCCTCGGGCACGAGCGCCATGCCCGCCGCCACCGCCGCGCGCGGGCTGCGGCGCACCGGGCGGCCCTCGACCCGCACCTCGCCGTGCGCCCGCGAGTCCGCGCCGTAGACGGCGTGCAGGATCTCCGAACGCCCCGAGCCGAGCAGCCCGGCGAACCCGATCACCTCGCCCGCCCTGGCCTCGAACGACACCTCGCGTACGCCGGTGGCCGAGCTCAGCCCGCGTACCGACAGCAGCACCGGGGCGTCCCGCGCGACCGGCGCGGCGCTGCGCCGCTCCACGGCCAGCAGGTCACGGCCGACGATGACCTGGACGAGCTTGTCCTCGTCGTAGTCGGCGGTCGCGCCCTCGTCCACGACCGTGCCGTCCCGCAAAACGGTGACCCGGTCGGTCAGGGACAACACCTCGTCCAGGAAGTGCGAGACGTACAGGAAGGCCGTGCCCTGTGCGGACAGCCGCCGTACCACGTCGAACACCACCTGACGCTCGCCCTCGGCGAGCGAGGCGGTCGGCTCGTCCATCACGACCAGTTCGGCGCCCGTCGCGAGGGCCTGGAGGATCGCCACCATCTGCCGCTCGCCGATGGCCAGGTCGGCGACCTCGGCGTCGGGGTCGATGTGGTAATTGACCCGCTCCAGCAGCGCGGCGAACTCCGCGCGCCGGGAGCGCGGCCGCCGCCAGGGGCCCGCGGTGCCGAGGAAGACGTTCTCCAGCACGGTCAGCGTGGGCGCGAGCGGCACGTGCTGCATGATCGTCGCCACGCCGGCCTTCCTGGCGGCTCCGGGGGTGCGCCAGTCGACCTCCTCGCCCTTCCAGCGCACGACGCCCGTGGTCGGCGCGTGGGCGCCGGCGATGACCTTGATCATCGTGGACTTGCCCGCGCCGTTGGCGCCGACCAGCCCGTGCACGCTGCCCGGGTGGACGGTGAGCCGGGCGTCCTTGAGCGCGACGGTGCCGTTCGGGAACGACTTCCCGATGCCTTCCAGGGAAAGCAGGCTCACCATTGCGGCGTGCAATCGTTGAGGTTGTCCTTGGTGATGGCAGGCGTGTCGTACGTGACGAAGGCCGCGTCCTGCTTCTTCTGCCCGGTCAGGTGCTGGTAGAGGGTGTCCAGGGCGAGCTTGCCGAGGTCCTCCGGCTTGTAGCAGACGGTGCCGGAGATGGCGCCCGACTTCACCGCGTCGATCCCGAGCTTGCTGCCGCCGATACCGACGATCTTGGCCTTGGAGCCGGCCGCCTGGACCGCCTTGGCGCAGCCCACGGCCATGTCGTCGGACTGGGCGTAGAAGAGCTGCGTGTCGGGGTGGGACGAGAGCATGTTCTGGCAGGCCGACTGGGCCTTGTCCTGCACCCAGTCGCCCGGCTGGCGGGCCACGACCTCGTACGTCGCGCCCTTGGCCGCGGCCGACTTCGGGAACTCCTGGAAGCGGTTGACCACCTCGGCGAACCCGGCCTGGCCCTCCACGATCGCCAGCTTGCCGCCGCCCGGCACGACGCCGGCGGCGATCTCGCCGGCCTTGCCGCCCGCGGCGTACTCGTCCTGGGTGGCCAGCGCCACCAGACCGGGGTAGACGTCCTTGAGCTTGCGGGTCTTGGGGTCGCCGACCTGGGAGGCCACGGCCACGGTGGGGATGTTCGAGGCTTTGAGCCGGTCGGTCAGGCCCTGCGCGACGCCGGAGTCGACCGGCAGCATGAGCACGCCGTCGGGCTGCTGGGCGATGAGGTCCTGGATGTCGTTGCTCTGCTTGTCCGCCTTGCCCTGCGCGTCCAGCTCGACGATCTTCACGCCGAGCTTCGTGGCCTCCTCCTTGATGCCCTTGCCGATGGCGGCCGGGAACGGGAAGCTCAGGCCCAGATTGGAGACACCGATCGTGTACTCCTTCTTGCCCGTCGCGTTGGTGGATCCGCCACAGGCCGTCGCGCCCGAGATAAGCCCGATGATGAGCGGGGTGGCGACGAGGATTGCCTTCTTCATGATGCTCCTGCTGTGGTCAATCGTTTGACTTGTGGATCAGGGCGCGTAGCTCGTCCGCGATGCGGGCGGCGTCCGGCACCAGGGCCTGCGCCAGCACCTGCGCGGCGGGCATCCGCACGTCGGGGGTGCCGATCCGGAGCGGCGGCGCGGCCAGCGGCACCCCGGCCGCCGCGACGCGGGCGACGACCTCGGCGCCGAAGCCGCCGGTGACGTTCGCCTCGTGGACGACCGCCAGCCTGCGGGTACGGCCCGCGCTCCCGACGACCGCCCCGGTGTCGAACGGGTTGAGCCACGGCGTCTCCAGCACCTCGGCCTCGATCCCTTCGCCGGCCAGGGCGCCGGCCGCCTCCAGCACCCGGTGGGTCATCGCGCCCCAGGTGACGACGGTGACGTCGGAGCCCCTGCGGCGGGTGCGCGCCCCGCCCATCGGCTGGACCGGGCCGCCCGTCTCGACGTGCTCCTTCCGGCCGAAGTACAACGTGCGGTTCTCGATCACCAGCGTCGGGTCGTCGCCGTGCACGGCGGTGACCAGCAGGTCGTAGGCGTCCTGAGGTGTGCTCGGCATGCACACGCGCAGCCCCGGCACGTGCAGGAACAACGCCTCCAGGCACTGCGAGTGCTGCGCGCAGGCGCCGGGCGCGTGCCCTGCTGGGTGCGGATCGTCAGCGGCGCCCGCAACCGGCCGGCCGACACGTAACGCACGTTGGCCGCCTGGTTGACGATCTGGTCCAGCGCCACCAGGGAGAAGTCGGCCCACATGATCTCGACGATCGGGCGGCGGCCGAACATCGCCGCGCCCACCGCGCTGCCCAGGATGGCCGACTCGCTGATCGGGGTGTCGAACGCCCGGTCGCCGTACTGCTTGCGCAGGCCCCGGGTCACGCCGAAGACGCCGCCCGGCACGCCGACGTCCTCGCCGTACACGAGGGTCTCCGGCAGCTCCTCCATGAGCCGGTGCAGGGCCGCGTTCACGGCCTCGCCGTAGGACAGGTCAGGCATACAGGTGCTCCCTTGCGGTGGCGGGGTCGGCCAGGGGCGCGGCGAGCGCGGCCGCGGCGGCGGACTCGATCTCGGCCCGCGCCGTGCGCTCCACCGCGTCGAGGTCCGCGGCGGGCACCCCGTCGGCGAGCAGGCCCGCGCGCAGCCGGGCGATCGGCTCCCTGCGCCTGATCCGGTCCAGCTCGCCGGGCTGCCGGTAGGTCTCGGCGTCGCCGATGTAGTGGCCGACCAGGCGCTCGGTCATGCACTCCAGCAGCGTCGGGCCGCCGCCCTCGCGGGCGACCTCCAGGGCGTCGCGCACGTGGAAGCGCACCGCCTCGGCGTCGTTGCCGTCGATCCGGTGACCCGGCATCCCGTACGCGGCCGCGCGGTCGGCCAGGCGCGGGTTGGCCACCATGCCGGCGATCGGCGTCAGCTCGGAGTAGCGGTTGTTCTCGCAGACGAACACGACGGGCAGGGAGAAGGCGGCGGCGAAGTTCATCGCCTCGTGCACCGCGCCCTGGTTCATCGCGCCGTCGCCGAAGACGGTCACGGCGGCCCGGTTCGAGCCGTCGTACCTGCCCGCCAGCGCCGCCCCGCAGGCGATCGGCGCGCCGCCGCCCACGATCGAGTTCTCGCCGTGGAAGCCGTACTCGGCGGCGGTGAAGTACGCCGAGCCGCCCCGGCCGCCGTTGACGCCGGTCGCCCGGCCCATCAGCTCGGCGAACAGCGGCTCGGCCGGCACGCCCCTGGCCAGCGCCCAGCCGTGGCCGCGGTAGGTCGCGAACAGCGCGTCCTGCGCTTCCAGCTCGTCGCACGCGCCGACCGGGATGGCCTCCTGGCCGATGCACAAATGCACCGAACCCACGATCGGGCCCTCGGCCCGCAGGTCGCGCACCTTCTCCTCGAACGCGCGGATCCGCCACATGGCCAGCAGATCCGCGAGCCGTCGCTCACTCATCGATCGTCTCTCCAGGCGTCCAGGGCCGCGGCGCAGATCGCCTCGGCGTCTCCGATGTAGGACTCGGGCGGGATGGGCAGCGCGCCCAGGCCGGCGAGGTCGTCGGGCCCGGCCAGGTCGCGCAGCGCGTCGGCCAGCGCCCGCCCGTGCTCCCGCGCCTCGTGCGCCGCCTGGTAGACCAGGTCGTGCGCCTTCTCCCGGCCCAGCGCGGGGGCCAGGCGCATCATGTACGCCTCCGCCATGATCAGGCCGCCCTCCGCCCCCAGGTTGGCCCGCATCGCCTCCGGGTAGACCCGCAGGCCCGCGGCGACCTCGGCGGCGGTGGCCAGCGCGCCCGCGCCCAGCTCGGCCAGCAGCGGCACGACGTACCACTCCACCTGCCACTCGCCGGCCGCCCGCTCGTGCCCGGCCTCCATCGCGCGGAACAGGCCCGAGCTGAGCGCCCCGGCCGTGCCCGACATGCCGATCACGGCCTCGCAGCCGATCGGGTTGGCCTTCTGCGGCATCGTCGAGGACGCGCCGCGATGGTGGCCGCCCGCCTCGCGCACCTCGCCGACCTCGGTTCGCGACAGGTCCACGACCTCGCGGGCGAAACGGGCCGCCGTCGCCGCCAGGGACGCGCACGTCACACCGAACTCGGCGACGCCGTCCCTGGCCACGTGCCACGGCACCTCGGTCGTACGCAGGCCGAGCCGGTTCGCCACGCCCTGGCGTACCTGCGAGGAGCGCTCGCCCATGGCCGCGGACGTGCCGCCCGCGCCGAACAGCGACACGACCCGCACCCGCTGTGCGGCCGTGGTCACCCGCTCGCGCTGCCGGGCCGCCTCCGCCAGCAGCACCGCCATCTTCGCCCCGAACGTCGTGGGCACCGCCTGCTGGGCATGTGTGCGCGCGGCGATCACGGTGCCCGCGTGCTCGGCCACCATCCGGGCCAGGGCGTCGCCGAACGAGCCCAGCAGCGCTCCCAGGTGGTCGAGCGCCTCGCCCATCTGCAGGGACAAGCCGGTGTCCATGATGTCCTGCGTGGTCGCGCCGTAGTGCACGCGGCCGTTGGGGCCGTCGGGCAGCGCCGCCGCGATCATCCGTACCAGCGGCAGGATGGGGTAGCCCACGTTCACCGCCTCCGACCAGAGGCGCTCGATATCGATGTTCCCGGGCACGCAGGCCGCGGCGATCGCCTGCGCGTCGGCGTCCGTGATCACGCCCGCCTCGGCCTGGGCGCGGGCGAGCGCGGCCTCCGTGCGCAGCCAGGCGAGCACGGTCCGCTCGGCCGAGAAGATCCCGGCCATCTCGCCGTCGCCGAACAGCTCGGGCAGCAGCTTGAACGTCTGGCGCAAGGTCAGTTCATCTCCAGTCCGCCGTCGACGTTCAACGCCTGGCCCGTGATGAACGACGCCAGGTCGCTGGCCAGGAACAACACCGCCGAAGCGACCTCCTCGGGACGCCCGGGGCGGCCCAGCGGCGAACGCGCGCCGACCTCCTTCAGGTAGGCCGCGCCCGCGTTCTCGCCGAACCTGCGGTCGCGGTCGCTGATGATCTCGTCCCACATGGCCGTGAGGAAGACGCCGGGGCAGACCGCGTTCACGCGTACCGGGGCCAGCGCCTCGGCCGCCGACTTCGTCAGGGAGAGCAGCGCCGTCTTGGTGGCCGAATAGTGCGCCGCGTTGGGACGGCCCGAACGGGCGGCCACCGAGGCGAGGGTCACGATCGAGCCGCCGCCCTGCCCGGCCATCCGCCGCCCGACCGCCTGGGTGAGCCAGAACGTGGCGTTCAGGTTGACGTCCACGATGCGCAGCCACTCGGCGGCCTCGATGTCCAGCAGCGGGGTGGTGCGCATGACGCCCGCGCAGTTCACCAGCACGTCGATCCGGTCCAGCCCACCCGCCAGGGCCGCCGCCTGGGCCGGGTCCGTGAGGTCGGCCGCCCTGGCCGGGACGCCCAGCTCGGCTGCCGCCTCGGCCAGCCGCGCGCCCTCCAGGTCGGAGAGCACGACGTCCGCTCCGGCGTCGGCCAGCGCGCGGGCGCAGGCGAACCCGAGACCTCCCGCGCCGCCCGTGACGAGCGCCGTGCGCCCCGTCAGGTCGATCGTGACAGCCATCCCCGATGGTCTCCCTCGTGTCGGTCAAACGTTTGACCACAACGTAGCAGCGGCCTCACAAACCGAACAAGAGGGAGGTCAATCGTTTTTCTTCGGAAATTTCCCCATGCTTAACGCCGGGCGCTCAATGCCAGCCGAGCTCCGCGTGGAAGGCGGCGCGCGCCCGCTCGAAGGCGGCGCGGTCGAGCACCCCGCCCTTGTGGGGGCCCTCGGCGATCGGCTCGTCGTGCAGCCGCGCGGGCAGCTCGCCGGCACCGCCGCCGCCCTCCCGGGCCGCATAGGCGTGCAGGTCGTCGAGCCGCCGCTGCCCGGCTTCGAGGAGGTCGGCCAGGGTGAACTCGGTGCCGAGCACGGCGGTGACCAGCGCGGTCAGGTGGTCGATGGTCAGCGGACGGGTGGGGGAGGAGGCGAACACGCACAGGTTGAGCGCGTCGAGGCCACTCCAGAGCCGCAACAGCCGGGCGCTGCGGCGGCCTCGCTCCTCGTCCAGCGCGCCGGCCGGGGCGGGCTCGGCCGCGATCCGCCTCGCCTCGGGGAAGCTGTAAGCCAGCCCGGCGACCGGGTCGAAGTCGAGGTCGTGCTCCAGGGCGTCGTAGCGGGGCCCGTTGGGGGCGATCGCGTATCCGAGGCCGATGCCCGGCTGGATCCGCGGGTCGAAGCAGGGCAACTCGGCGCCCTTGACGGTCATCGCGTAGGGCACGGTCTCGGGTCCCAGCTTCGCGGCCGCCCGCGCCGCGCCCTCGGCCAGCAGGTCGCCGAGGTCTCCGGCGCGGGTCGCGACGTCGTGGATCAGCCCGGGCAGCGCCGCCGCGTCGCGGAACGCGGGCCCGGAGGCGAGCAGGCCGCGCTCGGCGCACTCCATCGCGAAGGCCAGCGTGCCGCCGAGGGAGACGGGGTCGAGGCCGAGGTCGTTGCAGCGGGCGTTCGCGCCGAGGACGGTGTCGAGGTCGTCGATCCCGAGGTTCCAGCCGAGCGACAGGAACGCCTCCTGCCCCAGCCCGCCGGGCCTGCTCTCGGCGAGGTCCCCTGGCGCGTACACCTTGAGGCAGTCATTCGGGCACCCTGGACACCCGCCGGTGGTGGCCACCGCCCGGCCGTCGTAGTCCCGGGCCTCGGGGACCCGCAACCCGGCCGGGCCGGTCACGGAGAAGTTCCGCACGGAGGCGTACCCGGGAGCGGGTGGCTCGCCGACCCACCCGGCGAAGCCGGGCAGTCCGGCCTGGAGCGCGGCCAGGGGGTTCGTGGCCAGCGAGGCCCGGTAGTAGGCGGCCAGCCCGGCGACCGCGTCCGGGTCGGCGACCTGCGCCGGGGCGTCGCCCACGCACACGATCGCCTTGAGGTTCTTGGCGCCGAAGACGGCACCCAGGCCGTAACGTGCGGCGGGATACGCGTAGTCGGTCACCACGCTCGCATACCGGACGAGGTTCTCCCCGGCGGGCCCGATCGCCGCGACGTGCGCGCCCTCCCCACAGCGAGCCCGCAACGCATCCGTGGTGGCCGCGGTGCCGAGCCCGCGCAGCTCCTCGGCCTCGTGACACGAGACCTCGCCACCCTGGACCAGCAGGTAGGACAGCCGTTCGGCGCGCCCCACGACGGCCAGCGCCTTGGCGCCCGCACCGCGGATCCCGGCCGCGAACGGTCCCAGCGCATGCGACTCCCCGGCCACCCCCGTCAACGGCGACTTGGCCAGGAACACCGCCTTGGCCAGCCCCGGCGCCGCAGTCCCGCCCAGCATTCCCGCCGCCACGTACAGCAGGGCCCGCGGATCGTACGGATCCAGCCCCGCGGGCGTGCGCTCGGCCAGCAGCCGCAGCCCGAGGATGGACCCGCCGAAATGCCCCCTCTCGGTGGATCGATCTTCGCGTTCCACATTTCCGCTGGTCAGGTCAACGATGAAGGGCATGGCCAAGCCTTCCTCTAGTTGACCGGGGTGCGCGGAGACGAGCCCGACAGCACGTCGGCGACGTTGGCCACGGCCAGGCCGCACATGCGCTCCCTGGTGACCGTGCCCGCGCTGCCGATGTGCGGCGTCAGCACGGCGTTGTCCAGCTCCACCAGCGCCGGGTTCACGCTGGGCTCACCTTCGAACACGTCCAGCCCAGCCGCCGCGATTCCGCCCGTGCGCAGCGCCTCCACCAGCGCCTGCTCGTCCACGATGCCACCGCGGGCGGTGTTGACGAGCACAGCTGTTGGCTTCATCCGGCCGAGCGCGCGGGCGTCGATGAGGTGGCGGGTGGCCGGCGTGAGCGGGCAGTGCACGCTCACCACGTCGCTGCGCTCCAGCAGGGTCTCCAGGTCGGCGATCTCCACCGGCTCGGCTCCGAGGGGAGCGGAGGTGGGCGTGGCCAGGATCTTCATGTCGAACGCCCTGGCCCGCCGGGCCACGGCTCGGCCGATCCGCCCGTACCCGATGATCCCGAGGGTCGTGCCGGCGCTGAGGTCGAGCCCGAGCAACATCCGCGGCCCCCACACCCAGGGCGTGCGCTTCCTGAGCAGCCGGTCGCCGTCGAGCACCCGGCGGGCGGCGGCCAGCATCAGCGCCATGGTCAGGTCCGCGGTCGCCCCGTCGAGCACGCCCGGCGTGTTGGTCACCCGGACGCCGCGCTCGGTGGCGGCGGGCACGTCGATGTTGTCGTAGCCCACCGCGACGTTGGCCACGACCTTCAGGCCGGGCCCCGCGGCGTCGAGGAACTCGGCGTCGACGCGTTCGGTGAGCGTGCAGATCACGGCCTCGGCGCCCTTGACCCGCTCCAGCAACTCGTGCCGGTCCGGCGGTTCCTCGCCCCCGGACGTGACAGGGCCGAGCCGCCCCACCTCGGCCATCGCGGCGTCCGTCAGCACCCGGGTCACATAGATCATCGCCCTACCACTTTCGCGCAGCCGTCCACGGCTCCGCAGCTTAGAGGACTCGGCCGGGTGGCA
This sequence comes from Nonomuraea marmarensis, assembly GCF_043197025.1. Classification (NCBI taxonomy): domain Bacteria; kingdom Bacillati; phylum Actinomycetota; class Actinomycetes; order Streptosporangiales; family Streptosporangiaceae; genus Nonomuraea; species Nonomuraea marmarensis. The sequence goes on along the minus strand of NZ_JBICRM010000004.1, from coordinate 332,836 downwards.
TTCCCGGTACCCGCGTCTCGGCGCTACGACGGGTGAGAACCGGGCCGAATCCTCCTGAGCGGTGCTCAGGCCTTGATCATTGGACCTATCGTGCCGAATCCGCATATGTCCGGCATATTTCGCGACGATAGATCTAACTTTTAATTCTTGTCAACATAAGTCGGTCGATCTCCGAAGTAAGGTAGTGCGCATGCCAAGTGGATCCAACGGCCAGAGCACGGGGGCGGGAGCGCTGTTGGCGATCCTCAGGGACGGGCGGGCGCGCACCCGCGGGGAGCTCGCCGAGCTCACCGGGTGGTCCAGGTCCACGGTGTCGCAGCGGCTCGACGGGCTGATCGACCACCGCTGGGTCGTGGCGGGCGAGGGCTCGATCTCGTCGGGGGGACGGCCGGCCGCGGTGTTCGCGTTCAACGGGAACGCGTGGGTGGTGCTCGGGGCCGACCTGGGCGCCACCCACGCCAGGCTGGCCGTGCTCGACCTCGGCCTGACCGTGCTCGCCGAACGGGCCATGGAGCTGCCCATCGACCGGGGGCCCGAGCGCACGCTGGGCCGCGTCGTGGCGGCCTTCCGCGAGTTGCTGGCCGGGATCGGGCGCGACCCGGCGCAGGTGTGCGGGGTCGGCGTCGGCCTGCCGGGGCCGGTCGAGCACGCCTCGGGACGGCCGGTGAACCCGCCGATCATGCCCGGCTGGGACGGCTTCGCCGTACCGGAATGGCTCGGTACGCGACTCGGGGCACCGGCCGATGGCGGGCTGGCCGGCAACGTGCTGGTCGACAACGACGTGAACATCATGGCGCTCGGCGAGCACTGGGCCGCGGGACCCGCCGTCGACCACCTGATCTACATCAAGATCGGCACCGGGATCGGCTGCGGCATCATCTCCGGCGGCCGGTTGCACCGGGGCGCGCAGGGGGCCGCGGGCGACGTCGGCCACATCCGGGTGCCCGCGTCCGACGCGCCGTGCCGGTGCGGCAACATCGGCTGCCTGGAGGCGGTCGCCGGCGGAGCGTCCATGGCGGCGGCGCTGCGCGAGGCCGGGATCGAGGCGCGCGGCAGCAGGGACGTGGTGGCGCTGATGCGCGCGGGCGACCCGCGGGCCACGCGGCTCGTCAGGCAGGCGGGACGCGAGGTCGGCACGGTGATGGCCTCGATCGTGAACTTCTTCAACCCCTCGGTCATCGTGATCGGCGGGGACGTCGCCGAAGCCGGTGAACAGGTGCTGGCGGGAGTGCGGGAGACGATCTACAGCCGGTCGCTGCCGCTGGCCACGCAGCATCTCGGCATCCGGGCGAGCGGGCTGGGCGACCGGGCGGGTGTCATCGGCGCGGCCGTCATGGTGGTCGAGCACGTGCTGGCGCCGGAGGCCATCGACCGGGCCGTCACGTAACCCGCGCCGCGCAAATAGTCACCATTGACCCCGTGTGGGCGGCGTAGTAACAATTGATCGTCCTCGGCTTTGCGGCGGTGGCATGCTCGCGGGCCCCGGACACAGACTCGCTGTGACGTGGTCGGCGCACGCGTCCCTCAAGGAAGGGAACCGCGCGTGAGCCATACCCATGAACAGGAAGAGGCGCTGCGCCGAGGGCTCGGACTGAGCCGCCGCCAGCTGTTAGCGGCCACGACCGGCATCGCCGCCGCGGCCTCGATCTCGCTCGCCCAGCCCGCTGCGGCCGCCTCCACCGGGGCCGCCTCCAAGGGCGTCCTGATCCCGCCGGGCAAGCGGGGCATCATCCTCTACACCGTCCGCGACGCGATCTCGCGCGACCCGCTGGCCACGAACCTGCCGTCGGGCTTCCGTCGCGTGTTCGAGGCGCTGGCGGGGTTCGGCTACAAGCAGGTCGAGTTCGCCGGGTACCGCCAGCACGCCAACGCCGAGGGCGGCGCCGACCTGGAGACCGTCGAGGGCGCCAGGCTGCTGCGGCAATGGCTCGACGACAACGGGCTGCAGGCCGAGGGCAACCACGGGTTCATCCCCGGCTCGTGGCCGCTGTCGGCCGCCGACCTCGACCGGTTCAAGCAGGTGCTGGAGATCGCCAACATCCTCGGCCTGGGCCACGTGGGCACCGGCAACGACCCGACCGGCAGCGCGTACAAGGCCGACTGGGACGTGGCGGCGGAGAAGTGGAACCAGCTCGGCTCGCTCGCCTGCGAGGCCGGGCTCAAGCTGTACACCCACAACCACGACGCGGCCTACGCGTTCCTGCTCGACAGCGGCCCGCTGGACGCGCAGGGCAGGCCGACGCGCTCGTCGGGGATCCGCAAGCTGGAGTACTTCTTCGGGATCAGCGACCCCGGGCGCGTGCACTTCGAGATGGACATCTTCTGGGCGCACGTGGCGCAGTTCAAGCACCGTACGTTCACCGCGCCCGACGGCTCCGTCCAGACCGACATTTTCGACCCGCTCGCCACCGTCCGGGCGCGGGAGAAGCGGTTCCCGCTGTTCCACGCCAAGGACGGCACCTCCAACCCGGCCACCGGCAACGGCTACGACATGGTGCCGTTCGGCACCGGCGACATCGACTACACCCGCTTCTTCGCCAAGCTGCGGTCCAAGGGGTTCCACAACCCGATGTACGAGCAGGACAACGCGCCGGGCGCCGACCCTGCCCAGTCCCTCCAGTACGCCGAGCTGAGCTACCGCAACATGGCCGCCCTGCGCGGCTGATCGGCGGCTGACGAACGCCGGACCGCCACGCGATCTCTGCCGTTGCAGCGGCAGGCGTGGCGGCCCGGGTCATGACACTCCTCGTCCTAGGAGCAGCATCACCATGCAGCGTACTCTCACGGTGCTCGGCGGCCTTGTGCTGGCCGCCGCGACCCTGGCCTTACCCGCCCAGGCGCAAGACCCGGCCACCGAGTGGTCGAGCTACGAGAAGATCACCCTGACCAAGAACGTGGGCGAGCCGATCGACCTGGCCGTCCTGCCGGACCGGCGGGTCCTGCACACCGCCCGCAACGGCGACATCCGGCTGACCGACCCGGCCACCGGCGTCACGAAGATCATCAACACGGTCCCGGTGTACAACAACTCCGAGGACGGCCTGCAGACGGTCTCGCTCGACCCCGGCTTCGACGAGAACAAGTGGGTCTACCTCTACTACGCGCCCAGGACGATGACGGCGCCGTACCCGGAGACCACCCCGACCGGCTCCGCGCCCGAGTCGCTGCCCGCGGGGGCCGACGAGACGTACTGGAACCAGTGGAAGGGCTACAACCAGCTCTCCCGCTTCAAGTGGACGGGCAGCGCGCTGGACCTGGCCACCGAGCAGGTCATCATCAAGGTCGGGACGCAGCGCGGCCAGTGCTGCCACGTGGCGGGCGACGTCGACTGGGACGGCGACGGCAACCTCTACCTCGCCACCGGCGACAACACCCCGGCCGGCACGCCGGGAGCCAACGGGTACGCGCCCAACAACGACGCCCCGCGCATGAACCCGGGCTTCGACTCCCGGCGCGGCGCGGGCAACAGCAACGACCTGCGCGGCAAGATCCTGCGGATCAAGGTGGCGGCCGACGGCACGTACACGATCCCCGACGGCAACCTGTTCGCGCCGGGCACGGAGAAGACCCGGCCGGAGATCTTCGTCACCGGCGTCCGCAACCCGTTCCGGATGGACGTGGACGCGCAGACCGGCACCCTGTCGTGGGGCGACTACGGGCCCGACGCCGGCACCGGCGACCCGCGGCGCGGCCCGCTCGGCTACGTCGAGTGGAACATCACGCCCCTCACCAAGCCCATGAACAGCGGCTGGCCGTACTGCACGGGCGACCAGTTCAACTACAACGACTGGGACTTCGAGACCGCCCAGCCGGGGCCGTGGTTCGACTGCGCGGCGGGACCGCAGAACACCTCCCGCTGGAACACCGGCATCGCCCAGCTCCCGCCCGCGGTCCCCGCCGACCTGTACTACGGCGACAACAACACCCACCAGCCCGCCGCCTGGGCCGGGCTCGTCGACTTCGAGCCGCAGGGCGGTCAGGGGCCGATGGGCGGGCCGATCTACCACTACGACGCGGCCAATCCGGCGCCCGGCAAGTTCCCGCAGTACTGGGACGGCAAGGCGTTCTTCGCCGAGTTCTCGCAGGACTACCTGGCGGCGTTCACCCTGACGTACCCGGACGGGCCGGTCACCGCGATCGAGCACTTCCTGCCCAACGCCGCGCTCAGGACGGCGGCGCAGCCCCTCACCGACAGCCCGATGGACATCGAGTTCGGCCCGGACGGCTCGCTGTACGTGCTCGACTACGGCGACGGGTTCTTCCGCGCCAACCCGGACGCCGGGCTCTACCGGATCGACTACACGCCGGCCAACAAGACGCCTCAGGCCAGGATCGCCGTGGACAAGACGTCGAGCAGCCAGGCGCCGCTCACGGTGGCCTTCGACGCCACGTCGTCCACGGACACCGAGCCGGGGGCGCTGACGTACGAGTGGGACTTCGACGGTGACGGCGCCTTCGACGCCACCGGGGTCACCGCCTCGCACACCTACACCGAGCTGGGACAGTACGTGGCGCGGCTGCGCGTGACCGACTCCGGCGGCCGGGCGGGGCTCACCTCGACCGAGATCACCGTGGGCAACACCGCGCCCGTGGTGAGCATCCAGGCCCCGGCCGACGGCGGGTTCTTCGACTGGGGGAACGCGCTGCCTTACCGGATCGGGGTGTCCGACGCCGAGGACGGCGACACCCCGGTGTGCACCAGGATGCAGTGGACGTTCGGGCTCGGCCACGACGTGCACGCCCACCCGGAGACCACGGGTACGGGCTGCTCCGGCGCCTGGCCCACCCCGGCGAACGCGCCCGAGCACGGCGAGACGGAGAACATCTACGGCGTCGTGGTCGTGAGCTACCGGGACAACGGCGCCAACGGCATCCCCGGCGCGCTCGGCGAGGACACGCTCATCCTCAACCCGAAGCTGACGCAGGCCGAGCACGCCGACGAGACCAGCGGCGTCACCGACACCCCCGACGACAGCGCGTCCGGCAAGGTCAAGGTCACCTCGTTCGACGCCGGGGACTGGCTCGCCTACGACCCGGTCAACTTCACCGGCATCACCGGGGTCCAGACCAAGGCCTCGGGAGCGGGCACCCTCTCGCTGCGGTGGAAGTCGCCGACCGCCGAGCCGTTCGCCACCGTGGCGGTGCCCTCGGGCGCCGGCTGGCAGACGGTCACCACCGCGCTCGCCGACCCGCCCGCGGGCACGGGCCGCCTGTACGTCACCTCGACCGGCGGCGTGGAGGTGGACGCGTTCACCTTCCAGGGCGGCGGCGTGGCCGACACCAGCCCACCGGCCGTCACGGCCACCCTCAACCCGGCCCAGCCGGACGGGGCGAACGGCTGGTACACCGGCAACGTCACGCTCACGGTCACCGCGACCGACAACGGCACGGTGTCGAGCCGCCAGTACTCCCTCGACGGCGGCACCACCTGGGCCAACGCCAACAACCCGGTGACCCTCAGCACCGAGGGCGCCAAGGAGGTCCGCTACCGCGCCACTGACAGCGGCGGCAACGTGTCCGCCGTCGGCACGCTCACGGTGAAGATCGACAAGACGAACCCGGTCCTGTCGATGACCGGCGTGGAGGCCAAGCCCTACGGGGACTCGGCCTCGGTCACCCCGGTCGTCTCGGCTACCGACGCGGTCTCGGGCGTGGCGGGCGTCACCGCGAAGATCGACGGCAAGCAGGTCGTCTCCGGTGCGCCGTTCCCGCTGTGGTCACTCTCCCTCGGCGAGCATTCACTGACCGGTACGGCGACCGACAACGCCGGAAAAATCACGACCCAGACCGTTACATTCTCGACCACCACCTCCTACACCGACGTGCGGGCGTTGATCGGGCGGTTCAAGCAGTCGGGGTTCGTGACCGGCAAGGCCGCTTATGACCTGCTCGAACAGCTCGACCAGGCCGAACGGCACGAGAAGAAGGGCAAGCCGGGGCTCGCGATCGACGCACTGAAGCGGTTCGTGAAGATCGCCGAGCAGCGCGGCAACGTACCGAACGCGGCGGCGCGGGCCGCACTGGTGAGGGACGCCCAGGCCCTCATCGACCGCTTGCGCACCGTGTAGCGACGCCGGGGCCTCGCGCCCGCCGGGCGCGAGGCCCCGGCGCCGGATCGGCAAGCGCCGGCCTTGTCGGCCGTTAGGGGCCGGTCAGGCGGCGTTCGCCTGCCGTGGTGATGACGAACACCTGCCAGTTGTAGTACGCGTAGTAATTGCGCGCGTCCCGCTTGATCTGGCGGGCGTGCAGGAGGATGGCGTTCACGTACGCCTGCGACGGGTTGTACGCGTGCAGCGCCCGCTGGTAGTCGCGCGGAGCGCCGGTGGCGTGCAGGTAGTTGGCCGCGGCCATGACGGCGTCGCGCGGGTCCTGGATGTCGCCGCCCATGCCGTACGCCTTCCACGTCGCGGGCATGAACTGCATCGGCCCCTGCGCCCCGGCGTGGCTGGCCGACTTCACCCTGCCGAACTTGGTCTCCGCGAACATCACCGCCGCCAGCACCTCCCACTCCACCCCGAAGCGGCGTTCGGCCTTCTTGAAGTGGCCGAGCAGCTCGGCGGCGGGCCGGGGCGGCTGGACCTTGAACGGAGTGGTGGGCTTGATGGGGCGGGCCAGGGAGAGCAGCTCGCGGATGGCCGCCGTGTTGTCCTTGGCCTGGGCGGCCAGCGCGGACGGCAGGCGGGCGAAGGCCCGGGAGGCGACCTTGGGGTGGCGGGCGGCGTAGCGGTAGATGCGCTGCTGGTGCAGGGCCAGGAGTTCGACGTCCTCGGGTGGCTCGCCCTTCTTGGACCAGGCGTCGATGGCGTCGTTGAGCGCGGCGGTGGTCTGGTCCAGGGTCGATGCCAGCTTCGTGGCGTTCTCGGGGATCGCCTGGTCGGGGGCTGGGGGCGCTGCGCCCGGGTCCTGGACGGTCGCCGTGGTGCTGGGCGGCGCCGGTGAGGGTTGCCCGGCGCCTAATGGCTCTCTGACGGCCGGATCTCCGCAGGCCGCCGTTCCGATGAGGACCGCGAGCGTCACCGCGGCGCGGCCCCGGCCGGAGCGTCGGGGGTGCTTCGGGCGTACCTCCATGGTCGGCCAACCTACCCGGCACGGCCGTCCCATGTGCACTCCCTCATCGCGACACGACGGGCAGCCTGCCCGCGCCCTTGTGTCAGACCAGAAAGACGTCAAAGTCCTTCTCGCCATGCTCCGGTAGCTACGAGAGCGCCCGCGCGGCGTGAATCAGCGGAACGTGACTGAAGGCCTGCGGGAAATTGCCCACCAACCGGCCATACCTGGAGTCGTACTCCTCCGCCAGCAACCCCACGTCATTCCGCAGCCCCAGCAACCGCTCGAACAAATCCTTCGCCTCCTCCTTCCGCCCCTGCATCGCCATGACCTCCACCAGCCAGAAACTGCAGGCCAGGAACGCGCCCTCCCCTCCCGGCAGTCCGTCCACGTCGTTGTCGGCGGCCAGCGGATAGCGCAACACGAACCCGTCGGCCATGAGTTCCTTCTCGATCGCCGCCACCGTCCCCAGCACCCGGGGATCATCGGCGGGCAGGAAACCCACCATGGGAATCATCAGCAGCGCCGCGTCCAGCTCCGACGACCCGTACGACTGCGTGAAGGTGTTGCGGTGCGGGTCGTAGCCCTTCTCGCAGATCTCCGCGTGCACGACGTCCCGCAACGTCCGCCATTTCTGCACGGGCCCGGTGCGCCCGAACTGCTCGACGTATTTCACGGCCCTGTCGAGCGCCGCCCAGCACATCACCTTGGAATGCACGAAATGCCGCCGCGGCCCCCGGACCTCCCACAATCCCTCGTCCGGCTCGTCCCAGTGGTCCACCACGTAGTCGAGCAGCTGCCGCTGGATGGTCCACGCCCGATCGTCGGCGGACAACCCCCGGGTCCGGGAGACGTAGAGGCAGTTCATCACCTCCCCGTACACGTCGAGCTGGAGCTGTTTCACCGCCTCGTTCCCGATGCGCACGGGCCGTGAGTCCTCGTAGCCGTCGAGCCAGTCGAGGCGCAGCTCGGGCAGCCGGCGTTCGCCTGCGACCCCGTACATGATCTGCAGGTCCTGGGGACGGCCGGCGATCGTCCGCAGCAGCCACGAGCGCCAGTCCGACGCCTCCTCCAGGTATCCGGAGCTGATCAGCGCGTCGAGCGTCATGGTCGCGTCGCGCAACCAGCAGAACCGGTAGTCCCAATTGCGCACCCCGCCGAGGTCCTCGGGAATGGACGTGGTGGGGGCGGCCACGATGCCGCCGGTCGGCGCGTAGGTGAGCCCCTTCAGCGTGATCAGCGACCGCACCACGGCCTCCCGGTACGGCCCCGAGTACGTGCATCGTGCCACCCACTCCGCCCACATGGCCTCGGTCTCGGCGAGCTGGGTGTCGCAGTGGATCTGCGGCGGCATCGGTTCGTGCGAGGGATGCCAGGTGAAGATGAACGGCAGCCGCTCACCCTCTTTAACGGTAAAAGTCGCTCTATGGGCGTAGTCGCCGCCCTTCAGCGGCACGGGGGAGTGCAGCCACACCGAGTCGGGCCCGCCGATGGCCTGCAGGTGCCCGTTGTTCCGTCGCACCCAGGGCACGATCCTGCCGTAGTCGAAGCGCACCCTGAGCTGCGTGGACATCTCCACCGACCCGGACACGCCCTCGACGATCCGCACGACGTCGGGGTTCCGGTCGCGCGGCGGCATGAAGTCGATCACGCGGACGGTGCCGGTGGGGGTGTCCCACTCGCTCTCCAGGATGAGCGTGTCGGGACGGTAGCGGCGCCTGGTGGCGGGCTTGCGGCCAGTGGGCCCCAGCCACCAGTGCCCGTTGCGCTCGCTGCCGAGCAGGGCGGAGAAACACGACGGCGAGTCGAACCTGGGCAGGCACAACCAGTCGATCGAGCCGTCTCTGGCCACGAGCGCGGCCGACTGCATGTCTCCGATGAGGGCGTAATCCTCGATCCGCATGCCTAGACGCTACTCGGATGAGGGGTGATCCCGCGGCCGGGTTCGATCATGTCGCGTCATGGCCGACCCCGGCCGCGGAGATCACGTCAGCGGGAACCAGCGGCTGAACAACTGCGTCAACGGCCCGATGGCCAGCGCGAACACCAACGTCCCCACGCCCACGGTGCCACCGAGCAGCCACCCCGCCACCAGCACGGTGACCTCGATGAGAAAACGCCCTAACCGTACGGACAGCCCGAGCCGCACCAGCCCGGTCATGATGCCGTCCCGAGGGCCGGGCCCCATCCCGGCGCCGATGTAGAGCACGGTGGCCAGCGCGATCGACACCACACCCAGCACCACAAAGAGGCCCTGAAAAACGACATGCCCCGGCGTGGGCAGCAGGAAGATCGCACCGTCCGCGAAGAACCCCAGGAACACCACGTTGCTGACGGTTCCGAGACCGGGCTTCTGCTTCAGCGGGATCCACAACAGCATCACCAGGGCGCCCACGCCGATGATCACGGTGCCGATGGACAGCCCGGCCCTGACGGCCACTCCCTGATGGAACACGTCCCAGGGGTCGTTCCCCAGCCCGGACTCCACCTGCAGCCCGATGCCGAGCCCGTACAGGGCCAGGCCACCATAGAGACGAACGAGCCGCGCGGGAAGGGAGCCGAGCCGCGGGACGGTTGTTTCACTCATAATGGCCCCAGATTGGCATCCCGCGAACTTGCCAAACCAGGGCCAATCACGAAAAGTGGACTTATGAGGCACATGTCGGCAACGCAGGTGGCCCGGCTCGTCAAGCTGGACCCCGCCGCACGACCGTACTACCGCGCCCTGGCCGACGCCGTACGCGCTCTGGTCATGGACGGCCAGATCCCGGTACGCGTACGCATGCCCGCCGAACGCCACCTGGCCGAAACCCTGGACGTCAGCCGCACCACGGTCACGGCGGCCTACGACCTGCTGCGCGAACGCGGCTACCTGGAGAGCAGGCAAGGCTCGGGCAGCTGGACCGCCCTGCCCGACCCGGCCACCACCCCGGACAACCCGTGGCTCAGCACCGACGGCGACGGCCTGATCCAGCTCCAGATGGCCGCCCCGCCCGCCCCCACGCTGCTGCACGCGGCCATGACGGAGGCGGTCGAGGACCTCCCCAGGTACGGCATGGGCAACGGCTACGACCCCATGGGCCTGCCGGTCCTCAGGGAACGCATCGCCGCCCACCACACCGCCAGAGGGCTGGCCACCAGGCCGGAGCAGATCGTCGTCACCACGGGTTCGCAGCACGCCATCCAGCTCGTCGTCGGCCTGCTCGTCGGCGCGGGCGACGCGGTGCTGGTGGAGTCGCCGACGTACCCGCACGCCGTCGACGCGGCCCGGCACCGCGGCGCCCGGATCGTCCCGGTCGGGATCTCGCACGGGGGCTGGCAGCCGGACCTGGTGATCGGCTCCATGCGCCAGTCGGGCGCCCGCCTGGCCTACCTCATGCCCGACTTCCAGAACCCGACCGGCGCCCTCATGGACGACGGGACCCGGGCCGCCATCGTGGGAGCGGCCCGGCGTACCGGCACGATGGTGCTGGTGGACGAGACCTGGTCGGAGCTGGCGCTGGACGAGGTGCCGCGCACGTCGCCGATGGGGGCGTTCGACACCGACAGTCGCGTGATCGGCATCGGCTCGGCGTCCAAGCTGTGGTGGGGCGGGCTGCGTATCGGCTGGATCCGCACCACGGCGGCGCTGGCCCGCCGCCTGGCCATGTTCCGCTCGTCGGTGGACATCGCCAGCCCGGTGCTGGAGCAGCTCGTGGTGGCGCGGTTGTTCGACCGGCTGGAGGAGACGCGAGCCGAACGCCGCCGCACGCTGCGCGCCTCCCGCGACGCGCTGGTGTCGGGGCTGCGTGAACACCTGCCGGAGTGGACGTTCACCGTCCCGCGCGGCGGCGGCACCCTGTGGGTCCGCCTGGACGTCGGCGCCACCCCCTTCGCAGAGGCCGCGCTCACCCACGGGGTACGCCTCGCGCCCGGCCCCTGGTTCGGCCTGGCCGGCACCCTCGAAGGCTACCTACGCCTTCCCTACACCCAGCCACCCCAGGTCCTCGCCGACGCGGTCGCCCGGATCCGCGCCGCCCGCGACCACGGCCCCATCGGCACCCCACACCCCTCGGACTCGCTCATCGCGATGGTGTGAGCGGTTAAACCGCGACCTTGGCGTCCACGAGCGTCACTCCTCGATCCCCTTGGCCAGCGGTGCCCGCCATTTGCGGCGCATGGCCGCGATCCGCAACCCGAACGCCAGCACCGCCGCCGCCAGCGTCGCCGGCCACCCTTGCAGCCCGTAAAAGGACAGCCCGGCCATCACCGCCGAGCCCAGCATCGCGGGCACCGCATAGAGCTGCCGGTCGTAGAGCAGCGTGGGAATCTCCCCGGCCAGCACGTCACGCAACATCCCCCCGCCCACGGCCGTGGCCACCCCCAGCAAGGCGGCGTGCAGCGGGCTCAGCCCGTACTCGACGGCCTTCGCCGTGCCGACGGCGCAGAACAACCCGAGCCCGGCCGCGTCCAGCACCAGGATGGCGGGCATCCCGCGGGCCACGTACGGATGCCAGAAGAACACGATCATCGTCGCGGCCACCGGCACCACCACGTACCCGACACTCTGGAAGGCGGCGGGCCGCACGTTCAGGATCAGATCCCGTACGACACCCCCGCCCAGAGCGGTCATCTCGGCCAGCACCAGCATTCCCACCACGTCCAGCCGTTTACGCACCCCCATGAGCGCCCCCGACAACGCGAAGACGAAGATGCCGGCCAGGTCGAGAAGTTCGGACACGTTCGGAATGTCTACCGCATGGCGGGCTCGTGGTGCTCGGCCATCATCGGCCGCAGCCGCCGGGTGAACACGAACAGCGCCACCCCCGCCACCACGGCCAGGGCCGCCAGCACCAGGTAGTACGCGGGCTCGGACAACACCCGGCTGAGCCGTCCCGTCTGCCCGCCGATCGAGTCGCCCACCGCGAAGGAGATGAACCACATCCCGAGCATCTGCCCCTTGAACGCCTCCGGCGCCAGCTTCGACGTCACCGACAAGCCGACCGGGCTCAGCGACAACTCGCCGAACACCTGGATCAGGTAGACCAGCACCAGCCACCAGACGGACACCCGGCCGGCCCCCGCCAGCCCTGCCGCCACGGCCATGACCACGAAGCTCAACGCCACCATGATCAGCCCGAACCCGAACTTCTGCGGCGTGCTCACCCGCGTGCCCAGCCGTACCCACAACGCCGCGAACATGGGCAGGAAGATCATGATGAACAGCGGGTTGAACGACTGCGTGGTGGCGGGCTGGATCGCGATGCCGAACAACGACAGCTCGGTGTGGTCCCGGGCGAAGAACAGCAGCTTGCTCGGCGCCAGGTCGTAGATCATCCAGAAGACGGCGGCGGCCGCGAACAACCAGATGTACGCCTTCAGCTTGATGCGCTCGTCCTCGGTCAGGTTGTGGCTGCCCAGCAGGATGTAGGCGAAGTACGCGACGGGCGTGATCAGGATGACCACGGTGATCGCCACGGTGAGCCGGTCGATCGTGAGCGTGCCGGTCCACGCCCACCCGGCCAGCCCGATCACGGCCACGGCCAGGCCGAGGGCCAGCAGGCGGCCGAAGTGGCGGCGTTCGGCGGGGGACAGGTGGTGGCCGGGCCGCTCGCCGATGCCGCGCAGGTGACGGCCGCCCCAGACGTACTGGGCCAGGCCGAGTGCCATGCCGACCGCCGCGGCGCTGAAGCCCAGGTGCCACCGGTCGCCGGCGGCCAGCCAGCCGACCACGAGCGGCGCGAAGAAGGCGCCCAGGTTGATGGCCAGGTAGAACAGCGAGAACCCGGCGTCCCTGCGCCCGTCGTCCTCCGGCGGGTAGAGCCGGCCGACCATGACGGCCATGTTCGGCTTGAGCAGGCCCGTGCCGCTGATGATCAGCAGCAGCCCGAGCCAGACGAAGAACGGCGACGTCACCGGCACGGCCATGCTGATGTGCCCCAGCATGATGAGGAACCCGCCCCAGAACACCGATCTGCGCGGCCCCAGGATCCGGTCGGCGATCCACCCGCCGGGCAGCGCCACCAGATAGATCAGCGCCCCGTAGACGCCGACCACCGCCGTCGCCGTCTCCTCGGACAGGCCCAGGCCCTGCTGCGCCGGCGACGCCGCCAGGAACGTCGCCAGGATCGCCCGCAGCCCGTAGAAGCTGAACCGCTCCCACATCTCGGTGCTGAACAGCGTGGCCAGGGCCCATGGATGCCCGAAGAAAGTCCTCGTCATGCACACCCCCCGCATCTGTCCGATCACTTTACGTGAATGACGCGGATCTTCCTCCATGAGGGCTTGTCGCTGCCCGGAGGGTGTGGTGCGATGCATGCCACCCCCATGCGAGTGAATCAAGTGAATGCCGACTGGAGGCGCGTGCCATGGCCGAAGTCCTCGACGTCCGGGCCGAGATCGAGCAGCAGATCGCCGGCCGTACCGTCTGCGAACAACTCAGACAGGTCGCCGAACGGCACCCGGAAGCACCCGCCTACTCCGACCCCGGACCCGAGGGCGGCTGGAGCACGCTGACCTACGCGCAGGCGCGGCGGCGGGTCCTGGAGATCGCCGCCGCGTTCGCCGCGCTCGGGCTCGAACCCGGCGACTCCGTGGCCCTGATGATGGTCAACCGCAGCGAGCACGTGCTCGCCGATCTGGGCGCGGTGCACGCGGGCGGCGTCGGGTGCACTGTCTACTCGACGTTCGCGCCCGACCAGATCGCTTTCGTGGCCGCCGACGTGGGCGCCAAGTTCGCCGTCCTCGGCGGCCCCGCCGAGCTGGCACGGTGGCAGCCGGTGCTCGACCGGCTGGACGGCCTCCGCAAGATCATCATGCTGGACGGCACGCCCTCCGGCGACCGGTTCATGGCGTGGGCCGACTTCCTCGAGCTGGGCCGCGAGCGGCTGGTGGCGGACCCGGACCTGGTCGAGACCCGCTCGCGCGCGGTCACCCCCGACGACGTGGTCACCGTCCTGTACACCTCCGGCACCACCGGGACGCCCAAGGGCGTCCCGCTCACCCACTTGAACGTCTTCTACGAGGTCGCCTCCACCGACCGCCTGACGAACCTGCCCGTCCAGGGCACGCAGATCTCCTACCTCACGTACGCGCACATCGCCGAGCGGGTGCTCAGCCTCTACCTGCCGCTGCTCAAGGTGTCCCACGTGCACTTCTGCACCGACCTGGCCAACCTGGGGGCGACGCTGGGGAAGGTCAAGCCGATGATGTTCTTCGGGGTGCCGCGGGTCTGGGAGAAGATGATGGCCCGCCTGCTCGCCGTGCTCGCCACCCAGCCGGCGGAGCAGCAGGAGGCCGTACGCCAGGCGATGCGGGCCGGCGCCGCGTACGTCGAAGCGGGCCAGTACGGCGGCACCATCACCCCCGAGATCCAGGCCGCCTACGACCAGGCCGACGCGTCCCTGCTGTCCGTCATCCGCGGCATGATCGGGTTCGACCGGGCCGAGTGGACCGCCACCGGCGCCGCGCCGCTGGCCGCCGAGGTGCAGCACTTCTACGCCGGACTCGGGCTCAAGGTCATCGACGTGTACGGCATGACGGAGACGACCGGCGCCTTCACCGGCAACAGCCCGGCCTGCTACCGCCTGGGCACCGTCGGCAGGGCCGAGCCCGGCGTCGAGATCCGCATCGCGGAGGACGGCGAGCTCCTCACCCGCAGCCCGCTCAACACCCGCGGCTACCTCAACAGCCCGGAGGCCACCGCCGAGTTAGTCGACGCCGACGGCTGGCTGCACACCGGCGACATCGGCTCGGTCGACGAGGACGGCTTCTACCGGGTCGTGGACCGCAAGAAGGAATTGATCATCACCGCGGGCGGCGAGAACATCTCCCCGGCCGCGATCGAGAACCACCTCAAGGAACACGTCCTCATCGGCCAGGCCCTCGCCTACGGAGACCGGCGGCCGCACCCGGTGGCCGTGCTGACGCTGGACGGCGAGGTGGCGCCGGGGTGGGCGCAGGCGCGCGGCATCACGTTCGGCTCCCTCGCCGAGCTGGCCGAGCACCCGGAGATCCGCAAGGAGGTGGAGGCCGCCGTCGAGACCGCGAACACCAAGCTGGCCAGGGTGCAGCAGGTGAAGCGATGGGCCCTGTTAGGGACCGAGTGGACGGCGGAGACCGAGGAGCTCACCCCGAGCCTCAAGCTCAAGAGACGGGTCATCCACGCGAAGTACGCCGACATCATCGAGGGGCTCTACCTGGGCTGATCCCGGCTTTGCCATTCGTGGCGTGTGTCGCGGTCCTGGCCATTACCGGATGGTTCCTACCGTCTTGATCATGACCAGAAGCCTTCTTCTCGTCTCGCTCGCGGCGGGGTCGCTCACGGCGCCCGTACCCGCGCGTTGGCCCGCGCCCGCTCCGGTGCCCGCTGCCGTGCCCCCCGCCGCGACCGAGCCCGCCATCCGCGCCATCACCGTACGCCCAGCGGACCCCGTGGTCGGGGCGCACGACTCCGTCCGCCTGGTGATCGACGTTATCGCCAAGGGCGCCCAGGGCAAGAACGGCGTCACCGTCAAGGTGGAACCCGGCATCCCACCCGCCCCTCCGCTGAGCACCAAGCCACCCGTAGCGGACACGCCGGCCCCGGCCGCGACACCCACACCAACAGAAAACGCCCAGCCGGAGGAGCCGAACACCGGAACCAGACCCCTGCTGGACCCACAACCGGACCCGGTCAGGGCCGAACCCCCGGATCCGTTCAGGGCGGAACCCCCGGATCCGTTCAGGGCGGAACCCCCGGATCCGTTCAGGGCGGAACCCGCGGACCCCAAGGAAGGCGTCCCTCCCGAGGGCAAGCCGCCGGCCGTACCGCCGATACTCGTATGGCGCGTGGGACTGCCCCCGGTGGCCCGCATGGCGGACGGCTGGGAAACCTGGCGTTTCCTCCCCGACAAGAGGCTGAACCGCTTCTACCCGACAGGCACGTGGACGGTCACCGCCACCGCCAGGGGACAGGGCGGGGCGACGGTCTCGGAATACGCGTCGTTCCAGTTCAAACGCGCGACGAAACTCGCGTCGGTGAGCGCGGAAAAGGCTGCGCGCCCCTCCGGCGGGGTACGCCTGCGCGGCACCCTGACCAGAATCGACCCGCGCGGCCTCACCGACTACGGCCCGTTCGCCAAGCAGCCGGTGGAGATCCTCTGGCGCCCGGACACCGCCACGACCTGGGAGCAGGCCGGAGAGACGAAAACCGACGACGCCGGAGCGTTCGTGACCACGATCCCGGCCCACGTGGGCGGCCATTGGCGCGTCCGCTACCCCGGAACCGACCACTACGCACCAGACCAATCAAAATCACGACAAACCACCCAATAACGCTATAAATCAAAAAACGTTGATAGGCGTCGCAAAAACCGCCGTTGCGGAATTGTGATCAACAATGTCGCAACTTTTCTTTACCCTTACCCGTCATTGGCGTTGACGCGCCCCGGCTCGGGGCGCGTTTCCGACGGGGAAGGAAACCTATTTTGAAGATGCGACGCCTAGCCGCCGGACTGGCGGCGGCCGCCTTGGGCGCCACGATGGTGGCCACCGCCGCCTCGCCCGCGCTCGCGGACCCGGACCCGGGCCTGGACCCGGACTTCGCGGGCGGCCACACGAGCCTGCAGTTCGACGCGAACCCTGAGCCCGCATGGCGCGGCAAGCCCATCACCCTCGCGGGCAAGCTCTCCGTGCAGTGTGACGAGGACTACATCAGCGGCTTCGTCTCGGTGCACCACGCCGACTACTGCAAGGACCAGGAGCGCTGGCACCGGCTCGGCTGGAAGCGGATCGTGATCCTCTTCCAGCCGGACGGCAGCGGCAAGTGGGAGTACGTGGACACGATCAAGACCAGCCGCAAGGGCTACTTCGCCACGAAGGTGCCCGCCCGCACGTCGGGCACGTGGCGCGCGGTCTTCGAGGGCGCCAGGTGGCTGGCCCCGTCGGAGGCCACGGACTGGGTCAAGGTCCTCCGCCGCCACTAACACCCCAGTGAACGCCCGGCCCTCCCGGCCGGGCGTTCACTGTGCCCACCCCCGCCCGTCTGCCCACCGTGCCCGCGCTCGACTTCGGCTCGCGCGTCCGGGCGGCCGACGAGTCAGTACGACACCGCGACCTGCACCCGGTGATACTGGGCACGTTCGACCTCGTCCACCAGCGCCACCGCCAGATCGGCGTAGGAGAACACCGGATCCCCCTCGGCGGAGGCCGGCACCTGCGAGCCCCCGATCCGGTACCGCCCGGTCCTGGACGCCTCCCCGTCGAGGAACACTGGCGGCGGCGCCAGCACCACCCAGTCGAGCCCGGACCCCTCGAACACCTCCATCTCCACCGCGTGCCCCAGCGAGAACGCCCGCGCGTCCGCCGGGAACCCGGGCGTGTCGATGAGCCGCACCCCGGGCGAGACCTCGAGCAGGCTGCCGATGCCGAGCGCCACCAGGCGGGACACCCCGGCCCGCCCCAGCCCGTCGACGAGCGCCCGGGACGCCGCCGCGTAGAACTCCTCCGACGACATGTCCAGCCGCGCCGCCACCTGCATCGCCACGTCCTGCCCCGCCGCCTCCCCGGCCACGCTGGCGGCGTCGGTGACGTCCCCGGCGACCACCCGGACGCCATCACCCGACAAATCCACATATTTTCCGGGATCCCGCACCACGGCCGTCACCTCATGCCCCCGCCCGACCGCCTCCGCGACCACCCGAACCCCGGCCCGCCCACCGGCCCCGAAAACCACGATCTTGCTCACGCGCCATCACTCCGTTCACTCCACGGCGAGGACTCCCCGGCCGCTCCGCAGACGGTAGATGGTGAGATGTCGCTTTCCGCAACGATAGTTACCTGCGGGTGGGCTGCGTTCAGCGGTCCACCGCAGGTAGCGGAGTTTGCACCTACGATGGCGGGCATGGCCGAGCCACTCGATCCGGACATGTTCGCCGGATGCCCTCCGGTCGCCGCGCCGGTCCGCATCGGCGACAAGTGGACCGCGAAGATCATCCGCTGCCTGGAGTCAGGCGCGCGACGCTTCACCGAGATCCAGGCGCCGCTGCGCGGCATCACCCCGAAGGTGCTCACCGAGTCCCTGCGCGCCATGGAACGCGACGGGCTGCTGACCCGCACCCCGTACGAGGAGATCCCGCCGCGCGTCGAGTACGAGCTGACCGACCTCGGCCGCAGCCTCCTCGAACCCATGAACGCGGGCTGCGAATGGTCGAGGAAGCACTTGGCCGAGCTGATGCACGCCCGCGAGACCTGGCACGCCGCCACCCCGTAGCCCCGCGTAGGGTCGGGACATGAGAGTCCTGATGCTCGGCGGCACCTGGTTCCTGGGCCGCCGCATAGCCGAACGCCTCTCCGAACGCGGTGACCAGGTACTCCTCGCCCACCGCGGCTCCGCGCCGGCCGCGACCGCATCCCGGTGGGCGCCGCCAACCTGCAGGCCTACCCACCGGAGACCACATGGACGGACGAGGACACCGCCACCGACGCCGCCGCCCTGGCCCAAGCCCAGGGTTGAACACGGAGCAGCCAAGTGCATGGGCCAGGCACGATGCCCGCGGGGCGGATCGGGGGGCCGAGGCCCGGGGTGACGCGTGCGGCGCTTCGGGTGTACGGGCCGCTCCGGTGCGGAATCGATCTAGGGATGGATACGTTGTCGTGCGAAGAAGGGGCGGTTTTGAGCCTCGGCCGACAGCCGTCGTAGTCTGGCCCTCTGGCCAACCGAACAGGAGGTGACGCCCCATGTTGCGAGACTCGTTCGGACGGGTGGCGACGGATCTGCGGGTGTCCCTCACGGACAAGTGCAACCTGCGCTGTACGTACTGCATGCCCCCCGAAGGCCTCGACTGGCTGCCCAACGCGCAGCTCCTCACCGCAGACGAGATCGTCCGCCTGGTGACCATAGGCGTCGAACGACTGGGCGTCACCGAGGTGCGCTACACCGGCGGCGAGCCCCTCCTCAGGCGCGAGCTGGTCGACATCGTCTCCCGCACCACCGCGCTGACCCCCAAGCCGCAGGTCTCGTTGACCACCAACGGCATCGGGCTGGCCCGGCTGGCCGAGTCGCTGGCGGAGGCCGGGCTCGACCGGGTCAACGTATCCCTCGACACCCTCGACCCCGAGACGTTCAAGCGGCTCGCGCACCGCGACAGGCACGCCGACGTGATCGCCGGGCTCGCCGCCGCCGACGGCGCGGGCCTGCGCCCCGTCAAGGTGAACGCGGTGCTGATGCGCGGCGTCAACGACCACGAGGCCGCGTCGCTGCTGCGATGGTGCCTCGACCAGGGCTACGAGCTGCGCTTCATCGAGCAGATGCCGCTCGATGCCCAGCACGGCTGGAGCCGTGAGGGCATGGTCACCGCCGATGAGATCCTCGACCTGCTGTCCGCCTCGTTCGATCTCACGGCCGACGACCTGGAGGACCGCGGGAGCGCTCCGGCCGAGCGGTTCCTCGTGGACGGCGGCCCGGCCAGGGTCGGCGTGATCGGCTCCGTGACGCGCCCGTTCTGCGGAGCCTGCGACCGGGTGCGCCTCACCGCCGACGGCCAGGTCCGCAACTGCCTGTTCGCCACCGAGGAGTCCGACCTGAAGACGGCCATGCGCGCGGGCGCGTCCGACGAGGAGCTGGCCGAGCGGTGGATCGCGGCCGTGGCGCGCAAACGCGCCGGCCACGGCATCGACGACCCGTCCTTCCTGCAGCCGTCCAGGCCCATGTCCGCCATTGGCGGCTAGCCAGGATGGACTATGACGCGGTGATCCTGGCCGGGGGCCGGGCCAGGCGGCTGGGCGGGGCGGACAAGCCTGGCCTCTCGGTGGGCGGCAAAACCCTGATCGAGTACGTCATAGCGGCGGTCCCAGACGCCGGGAAGGCCATCGTGGTCGGCCCGGAGCGCCCGATCCCCGGAGTCGTGTTCGCCCGCGAGGACCCGCCCGGGAGCGGCCCCGTACCTGCGCTGAAAGCCGGTCTGAACGAGGTCACCGCCCCGTGGGTGGTGCTGCTGGCGGGAGACCTGCCGTTCCTGACGACGGCCCACGTGACGGCCCTCCTCAAGGCCACGAAGCCGGGCGGCGAGGCCGCGGAGCCCGGTGGCGGGGTCGTGATGGTGGACGACGGCGGGCGCGAGCAGTGGCTGGCCGGGGCGTGGCCGGCGGCCGCCCTGAAGGCGGCCCTGGCCTCGTACGCGGGCCGCTCCCTCAAGGGCCTGCTCGGCCCGCTGGTAGGAGTCCGCCTGGCGCTGCCGGGACGGCCGTGGTTCGACTGCGACACAATGGACGATCTGGAGGAGGCTCGTATGAACGTGCTCAACGAATGGACCGCGCTGGCATGCAAGGAGCTGGGCATCGACCCGGCCCTAGTGGACCGCGACCTGGTGCTCGACCTGACCAAGGAGGTCGCCCACGGGGTCGCCAGGCCGGCCGCGCCGCTGACGGCGTACCTGCTCGGGCTCGCCCAAGGGGCGGGAAGTGCCCCTGAGGACGCCGTGGCCAGACTGACCACATTGGCGAAGAACTGGGGCCAGGCGACCACCGAGACGCTGACAGACAGCTGACACTCGAACGAACTCTTGAAGTCAAGCTCCTCCCGCCTGAAGATTTCCTGTGAATAACGAGGCGGGAGGGGTGTGTAAACGATTTCGGGAAAGCGGCCCTATCCGACTTGGCCGGCACCGGACTTGATCGTCCGGGAGCAAAGGTTTCCCCAGGAAAGGGGCGACGCCGGGTGGTTACGGGGGCAAACCACCCGGCGTCGCTTCATCGGCGTTCCGACGGGGGCCCGGAACGCCGGCACCAGCACTCCGACGGGGGACCGGAGCGCTTGGCTAAAGCGTACACCTACAACCCGTGGGATGCGTCAAGACTTAGTCACGACCCGATCTCGCGTCGATGCAGCGGTATCTCGGTTTGGTTAGCCTCAGGCGACTGAAAGGTAGGAGGCGGGGCAGCCTTGCCCCTCTCATTGGCCCCGATTACGGCTATGTATGGCAAAAAGACGGCCGCCGCGATGAACAGCAGCCGGTACGGCCATGGCACCGGCACCACGACCGCCAGGATCAGGCAGATCGTGCGGATGCCCATCTTGATGAGGTAGCTGATCTCGCGCTTGCGAATGTCGGCCGTCAGCGACGGCTTGGCGTCCGTGACCTGGTGGACGTCCGGCTTCCTGCGCCACCCCTTCATACCTTCCACGGTAGACCTCGGATGGGCCGGGCGCGATGGTGCCCCTGGGACGGGACGGGGGTCATGCGATCATGGCCTTCGAGTAAGGAGGATGTGGAGATGACGGATCGAACGTACCGGGTGACCGAGATAGTCGGCACGTCGGGGGAGAGCGTTGACCAGGCCATCCGCAACGGAATCAGGCGGGCCTCGCAGACGCTGCGCCACCTCGACTGGTTCGAGGTGACGGAGATCCGCGGATACCTCGACGCGGGCGAGGTCGCGCACTTCCAGGTCGGCATGAAGGTGGGCTTCCGCCTCGAAGACTCCTGACCCCGCCTGAGAGCGCCCGAGAGGCCCCGGCGCCCGGCGCGGCCTGAAATCCCGGCCGCGCCGGCCTTCGCGGCCCCGTAGGAGGCCCTGAACGGCTGGACGCGGGCACCGCCAGGATTGTCACCGGGCAGCCCGGAATCGCGTGCCCACCGTCCGCCGCTCCGTCCCGGACCGGAGCGGCTAGATTGGCCGGTGTGAGTGGTGAGTTCCGCGTCCTGCTGGTGTGCACGGCGAACATCTGCCGTTCCGCCATGGCAGAGGTGATCGCCCAGGCGATGGTCCACTCCGCGGCCCTGCCCGTGGTGACCGGGAGCGCAGGGGTTCGCGCGCTGGTCGGCCATCCGATGGCGCCGCACGCGATCACCGCCTTGGACGGTCTGGGGCTCGACGGCAGGGCGCATCGGGCCAGGGCCCTGGACCTCGACCTGGTCAGGTCGTCAGACCTGCTGCTGACGATGGAGGCCGGGCACCGGGCCGTCGCCGTCGGGCTCGATCCAGGAGCCGCGAACAAGACGTTCACGCTGCCGGAGTTCGCCGGGCTCGCGGCGGGCGCGGGGCACCGCCGCTACCGTTCGGACACGGCGGAGCGGGCGCGGGCGATCGTCCAGTCGGCCGCCGAGCGGCGCGACCACCAGCGGGCACCCGAGGTCCACGACCCGTACGGCGGGCCGCCGGAGGGGTACGTGGCCTGCGCGAGGATGCTCGGCGACACCCTCAGCCACGCCCTGGGCGCCCTCCTCGGCCCCCGCTGACGGCCGCGGCGAGACGACCGCGCCGGTCCCGACCGACGACCGCGCCCGTCCGCGGCGAGACGGGCCCGGCCGCAGGGGTCAGCTCGCCTGGCTGACCGTCGACATGTTGAAGTCCGGCACCCGCACCGCAGGCATGATCGTCCGCTGGAAGTAGTCGTTCCACTCCCGGGGCAGCGTGCGCTCGCTGACACCCACCTCGGTCAGCCGCCCCAGCAGATCCACCGGACTCTCGTTGAACCTGAAGTTGTTCACCTCGCCCACGACCTCGCCATGCTCCACCAGATAGACCCCGTCCCTGGTCAACCCGGTCACCAGCAGCGTCTGCGGATCGACCTCCCGGATGTACCACAGGCAGGTGACGAGCAGCCCGCGCCGCGTCGAGGCGATCATCTCGTCCAGCGATCGCCCGCCCTGCGGCCCCGACATGATCAGGTTGTCGATCCCCGGCGTCACCGCCAGCCCGCTCAGCTCCGCCGAGTAGCGCGTCTGCAGCAGCGCCTCCAGCCGCCCGTCCTTGATCCAGTCGGTCGGCCCCAGCGGCAGCCCGTTGTCGAAGACCGAGCTCTCCCTGCTGGAGGCGTGCGCCGTCACGAACGGCGCGCACGCGATCCCCGCCGCCCCCGGATCGCTGGACAACGACACGGGCAGCGTGGCCAGCTGTTCGCCCACCCGCGTCCCCCCGCCCGGCTTGGCGAACACCGAACGCCCGTCGAGCGCGTCCCTGGCCCCCGCCGACCAGAACAGGTAGATCATCAGGTCGGCCACCGCGCTCGGCGGCAGCAGCGTCTCGTAGCGCCCCGCGGGCAGGTCCACCCTGGTCTTGGCCCACTCCAGGCGCTGCGCCAGCGAGGAGTCGAGCGCCGCCACGTCCACGTCCGTGAAGTCCTGCGTGGACACGCCCGTCCACGCCGAGCGCTTGAGGTCGGAGGACTTGGCATTGAGCTCCAGCCGCCCGGTCGGCTGGTCGTGCCGCAACCGCACGCCGGTCGACGTGCCCAGGAACGTCGAGGTCAGCGAGTGCTCCGCGAACCCGTACAACTTCCTGCCGCCCGCCTCCGCGGCCGCGAACGCGTCGCCGAGCGCGGGCGCGAACCCCTCGAACACCTCGATGTCGGTCGGCCGCACCTCCTCGCCCCAATGCGGCGCGGCGGTGCCGCCCTCGACGAGCGTGCGGGCGTCCTCGGCGGGCTGGGCGTCGCGCGCCGCCGCGTCGGCCGCCGCCACCACGTCGGCGAGCTGCTCATCGCGTACGGCGGCCCGCGACACGACCCCCACACTCTGCCCCGCGATGGAGATCACGGTCAGCTGGGCGGAACGGGCGACGCCGTTCGTGGTCAGCGTGTTGCCCGCGAACCGCAGGTTGGCCGTGGACCCCTCGTCCACCAGCACCACGCAACCGTCGTTCTGGGAGAGCTCCAGGGCCCTGTCCACCATCTCCTGGGGAGTCAATTCTTACCCTCCTGCACGGTGTTGAGGATCCGCACGCCCCTGAACAGCGCCGAGGGGCAACCATGACTGACCGGCGCGACCTGGCCCGGCTGACCCTTGCCGCAGTTGAAAGCGCCGCCGAGCACGTACGTGTCCGGCCCGCCGACGCCCTCCATCGACTGCCAGAAGTCCGTCGTCGTGGCCTGGTAGGCGAAGTCCCTGATCTGCCCGGCCAGCTTCCCGTGCGAGATCTTGTACGCCCGCTGCCCGGTGAACTGGAAGTTGTACCGCTGCATGTCGATCGACCAGCTCTTGTCGCCGACGATGTAGATGCCGCGCTCGACGCCCGAGATCAGCTCGTCGGTCGAAGGCCCGCCGGGCGCCGGGGCCAGCGACACGTTGGCCATGCGCTGGATCGGCATGTGCCCGGGCGAGTCGGCGAACGCGCACCCGTTGGACCGCCCGAACCCCTTCATCAGCGCCATCCGCCGGTCGAGCTGGTAGCCCACCAGGATGCCGTCCCGGACGATGTCGAAGCTCTGTCCCTGCACGCCCTCGTCGTCGAAGCCGACCGTCGACAGGCCGTGGGTGACCGTCCTGTCACCGGTCACGTTCATCAGCGGCGAGCCGTAGACCAGCTCATTGAGCTGGTCGAACGTGGCGAAGCTGGTGCCCGCGTACGCCGCCTCGTAGCCGAGCGCCCGGTCCAGCTCGGTGGCGTGGCCGATGGACTCGTGGATCGTCAGCCACAGGTTGGACGGGTCGATCACCAGGTCGTAGTCGCCCGCCTCGACCGAGGGGGCCGCCAGCTTCTCCGCCAGCAGCTCGGGCAGCCTGGCCAGTTCGCCCTGCCAGTCCCAGCCGGTGCCCGTCAGGAATTCGTAGCCGCGCCCGACCGGCGGTGCGACGGTCGACATGTCGTCGAAGCCGCTCTCGTGCGCCTTCATCGCGTTGAGCTTGGGATGCACGCGCACCCGCTGCTGCGTGGTGACCGTGCCGGCCGTGTCGGCGTAGAACTTCTGCTCCTTGATCTGCAGCAGCCGCGCCGAGACGTGGTCGGCGCCCTTGAGCAGCCCGGCCGACCAGTCGGCCAGCAGGCTCACCTTGTCGGCCGACGGCACGTCGAACGGGTCCACGTCGTACGCCGACACCCACACGGCCTCGGCGTGCACCGGCTCGGGGGCCAGCTCGATGGGCTCCCTGTTGACCGGCGCGCTCACCTCCGCCACGCGTACCGCCTGCTCGGCCACCACGGCGGCCGCCTCGGGGGTCAGATGGATGCCGGCGGCGAACCCCCAGGTGCCGCCCTTGACCACACGTACGGCGTAGCCCAGGTCGTCGGCGTCCATGGCGCCTTCGAGCCGGGCATCGTAGAGGCTGAGTGTCTCGGCTCTGACGCGTTCGAGCCGGAAGTCGGCGTGCTCGGCGCCGAGGTCGCGAGCGCGTTGCAGGGCGGCGTCCGCGAGCTGCCGCAGGGGCAGCTCCAGGAAATCGGGATCGATCTGGCGCATGTCCACGATCCTAACCCTGTGATCTTGTGCCACCCGGACAACCGGATACCGGCGGGTAGGAGATAGCGTCTGGTGCCATGGCACGCTCTGTACTCGTCACCGGGGGCAATCGCGGCATCGGCCTCGCGATCGCCCGTGAACTCGCCGCGGCCGGCGACGCCGTCGCGGTCACCTACCGATCGGGGGAGCCGCCCGAGGGCCTGTTCGGCGTGCGCTGCGACGTCACCAGCATGGCCGACGTGGAGGCCGCCTTCGACAAGGTGGAGGCCGAGCACGGCCCGGTCGAGGTGCTCGTCTCCAACGCGGGCATCACCAAGGACACGCTGCTCGCCATGATGAAGGAAGACACCTTCACCGACGTCATCGACGCCAACCTGACCGGCGCCTACCGCGTCGCCAAGCGGGCCATCCGGCCGATGATGAAGCTCAAGCGCGGCCGGGTGATCCTCATCTCCTCCGTCGTCGGCCTGTCCGGCCAGGCCGGCCAGACCAACTACGCGGCCTCCAAGGCCGGTCTGGTGGGCTTCGCCCGCTCGATGGCCCGCGAGTACGGCTCGCGCAACATCACCGTGAACGTGGTCTCGCCCGGCTTCGTCGCCACCGACATGACGGCCGAGCTCGACCACGAGGCGATCGTCTCCAACATCCCTCTCGGGCGGCAGGCGAAGCCCGAAGAGGTGGCGCGCGTCGTGCGCTTCCTGGCCAGTGACGACGCCTCCTACATCACCGGGGCCGTGATCCCGGTCGACGGCGGACTCGGAATGGGGCACTGACTGTGGGAATTCTCGAAGGCAAGCGGATCCTGGTGACCGGCGTGCTCACCGACGCCTCCATCGCGTTCTCGGTGGCCAAGCTGGCGCAGGAGGAGGGCGCCACCGTCGTGCTCACCGGCTTCGGCCGCCTGAGCCTGGTGGAGCGCATCGCCAAGCGCCTGCCGGCACCGGTCCCGGTGCTGGAGCTGGACGTCCAGAGCACCGAGCACCTGGACACCCTGGCCGCCCGGGTGGGCGAGCACGTGGACGGCCTCGATGGCGTGGTCCACTCGATCGGCTTCGCCCCGCAGACGGCCCTCGGCGGCAACTTCCTCAACACCTCGTGGGAGGACGTGGCCACGGCCCTGCAGGTGTCGACCTATTCCTTCAAGTCGCTGGCGGTGGCCTGCCTCCCGCTGATGAAGGAGGGCGGTTCGGTGGTCGGCCTCGACTTCGACGCCTCGAAGGCCTGGCCGGTCTACGACTGGATGGGCGTCGCCAAGGCCGGCCTGGAGTCGTGCAACCGCTACCTGGCCCGCGACCTGGGCAAGCAGAACATCCGGGTCAACCTGGTGGCGGCCGGGCCACTGCGCACGATGGCGGCCAAGTCGATCCCGGGCTTCAAGGAGTTCGAGGACAGCTGGCCGGAGAAGGCCCCTCTGGGCTGGGACCTGTCGGACACGGTCCCGGCGGCCAAGGCCTGCGTGGCGCTGATGTCCGACTGGTTCCCGGCCACGACGGGCGAAATCGTCCACGTAGACGGCGGCGTCCACGCCATCGGCGCCTAACCCTCGCTCCGCCCGACGACACGCACGGCCGTCCCGCACGCACGGCCTGAACCGCAGCCACAGGCCCGGCAGGGCGCGGAGGGTGGGTCAGGCCAGGCGGTGGCGGCCGTTGCCGGCTCTGGCCGGTTCGAAGGGGATCGACTCCGTGGGCTCGGCCCGGTGCCGTCGTTGCTGGACGATCCGGGTCGCCAGCACCGCCGACCCCAGCAGGGCGATCGTCAGGGCCGTCCCCAGCACGTCCGACGCCGGCGGGCTGGGACGTACCACCCGCTGGTCCTGCATCGGCACCGTCAGCTCATGCGCGAACGGATTGGGCCACAGCAGATCCACCCGCGGCTCGTCCGCGTCGGCGGTGTCCTTCTCGGCCACGGGACGCTCGGTGTCCATGAGTTGCGGCCGGCTCTCAGGTCGTACCGGCGTCTGGGTGGGTAGTGCCGAGGCTTCCGCGCGGCCCTCGCGCGGCCGCTGCGCAGGGTCGGCGGAGGGTGTCGGCGACAGCCTGTCGAGCACCCCCTGCTCGTCGCAGGCCAGCACCGGCAGGCACACCTCTTCGAGCGTCTTGGGCACCAGCCCCGTCTTGGCCGGCGCGGGCGACGGCCCGGACGACTTGGACGGTGTCGCCTTGGTCGTCGGCACCGCCTCCCCGACCCTGCCGAGCACCTCGCCCGTCGTGTTCTCCACGCCCTTCGTCACCTGGTCGGTCGTCCCGCCGGTGATGGAGCCGACCGTGCCCGAGACCGCGTTCACGACGTCGCACAGGGTGTTGGTCACCCCCGATAGCAGGCCCCCGTCGCGCGTGCAGTCCTGCGAGGCCGCCGACGCGGCCGGGGCCGCCACCGGGACGGCCGCCAGCGCCACCGCGAGAACTCCAGCCGAGATCGCGGTCCTGCTCCCCATCCGTCCCCTCCTGCGTCGCTTCCGGGGGAAATCTTTATGGACATCGCGCGTCAGACGCAGGCGTTTGCCGGGTAAAGTTGCGATTCGGTATCGACTAGTGATACGCGAGAGTGTCTCTGGTTCGTGGTCAGTCGAGTGACGACACGTCATCGAGGGCCTCTCGGATCTCTATGGGGAGCACGACGTCCTCGGCCGGCAGGGCTCCGGTGAGCTGCGCGTGCGTACGGGCTCCGACGATGGCCGAGGCCACCCCCGGCTGGTCGCGTACCCACGACAGGGCGACGGCCAGGGGGGAGACGCCGAGCCCGTCGGCGGCGGTCATGACGGACTCGACCACGCTGCGGCTGCGCTCGTCGAGGTAGGGGCGGACGAAGTCGGCGAAGTGCGGGGTGGCGGCGCGCGAGTCGGCGGGGATGCCGGTGCGGTATTTGCCCGTCAGCACCCCCCGGCCCAGCGGCGACCAGGCCAGCACGCCCACGCCCAGGTGGGCGGCGGCGGGGAGCAGCTCGCGTTCGGGCTCGCGGGCCAGCAACGAGTATTCGACCTGGGCCGAGGTGATGGGGATGCGGCCGGGGATCATCTGCTGGGTGACCGCGGCGGCGGCCAGCTGCCAGCCCGCGTAGTCGCAGACGCCCGCGTAGACGGCGCGGCCCGAGGAGACGATCGCGTCGAGCGCGGCCAGGGTCTCCTCAAGGGGCACCTCGGCATCGTACGTGTGCAGCTGCCACAGATCGACGTAATCGAGCCCGAGCCGGTTGAGCGAGTCGTCGACCGCGGCGATCAGGTGGCGCCTGGAGGCGTCGCGGGGCCTGCGGCCCGTCGGTGTCACCACGGCCTTGGTGGAGATCACCAGCTCCGAGCGCGGCACGGAGTCGCGCAACATCCGCCCCAGCAGCCGCTCGGAGTCGCCGCCGGTGTAGACGTCGGCCGTGTCGACGAGGTTGCCGCCCGCGTCCAGGAACGTGCGGAGCTGGGCGGCCGCCTCGTCCGCGTCGGTGTCACGCCCCCAGGTCATCGTGCCCAGCCCCAGCCGGGACACCGACAGCCCGCTGTGGCCGACATAGCGCTGCTCCATGATCCCGCCAGGTTACCGTTCAGGTGGATGAAACGTTGTGATCGACGCCTGCGACACTTGCTGGGTGACCACGCTGCTTCTGGCCCGCCACGGGCTGACGGACCTCACCGGGCCGGTACTGGCCGGCCGCACCCCTGGGGTGCATCTGAGCGAGGCGGGCAGGGCGCAGGCGGCCGCGCTCGCCGGGCGCGTCGCGGGTGTCAGGCTCGACGCCATTGTCTCCAGCCCGCTCGAACGTTGCCGGGAAACGGCACAGCCGGTCGCCGAAGGGCGCGACACGGAGGTGCGGATCGATGATCGGTTCATCGAGTGCGGCTATGGGGAGTGGACCGGGCGGCCGCTGAAGGAGCTCGCCAAGGAGCCGTTGTGGCAGGTCGTCCAGGCCCATCCGAGCGCGGCGACATTTCCGGATGGGGAGTCGCTGGCCGGAATGCAACATAGGGCCGTCTCGGCGGTCCGGGAGTGGAATCAACGCCTGGGGGAGAAGGGTATCTACCTGGTTTGCAGCCACGGCGACGTCATCAAGGCGATCGTCGCGGACGCTCTGGGCCTCCATCTCGATCACTTTCAACGGATAACAGCCGATCCTGGAGCCCTCACCGTCATTCGCTATGCCCCCCTGCGTCCCTTTGTTCTCAGGGTTAACGATATGGGGGAATTGCGGCTTCCCGAGGATTCGGAGGAGAAAGACGGGGGAGAAAACATCACCGGGAGCGATGCCGCCGTCGGCGGTGGACCCGGAACCACGTAAGGTCAGGCTATGCCGGTCTTCGACTACGACCCACCAGAGAGGTTCGTCGCCGGTGCCTTGGGGCAGCCGGGCGCGCGGGCCTTTTTTCTGCAGGCCAGGGCCGAGGGCAGACTGACCACGGTGGCGCTGGAGAAGTTGCAGGTCGCGGCGCTCGCGGGCAGGCTCGACGAGCTGCTCGACGAGGTGCTGCGGCTCAGCGGGGGCACCGCGGGAGTGCCCGCGCTGGCGCCGGCCGACCTGGCCGACGACGCGCCTCTCGACGTGCCGGTCGCCGAGGACTTCCGCGTCGGCACCATGGCGCTGGCCTGGGACGCCGATAAATCGCAGGTGGTGATAGAGGCACAGGAGGTCATCGACGAAGACGACCTCGAGGGCCCAGACCCGGGGGTGCTGCGCGTGCGCATCAGCGCGGGCGCGGCGCGCGCCTTCACCCAGCGAGCCCTCCAGATCGTCGCGGCGGGCCGCCCGCCGTGCCCTCTCTGCGGACAGCCGCTCGACGCCGCCGGCCACGTCTGCGTTCGCCTCAACGGCTATCGCGGGGGTGAGGCGGCTTCATGACCGCTCCGGAGAGCGAACCGGCCATCAAACCGCCCAACCAGCCGACCACGACCGACGAGGATGCGCTCACGCTGCTGCGCGACGGGAGCCTGGAGGTGGCGGGCCGCCTGGTCGAGGCCACCAACATGACGCTCTACTGCTCGGTCAAGCTGGGCTCCCGCTCGGCGGCCTGCGTCTACAAGCCGGTGCGGGGCGAGCGGCCGCTGTGGGACTTCCCCGACGGCACCCTCGCCGCCCGCGAGGTGGCCGCGTTCGAGGTGTCGCAGGCGACCGGCTGGCGCATCGTGCCCCCCACGGTCTACCGCGACGGGCCCTTCGGGCCGGGCATGTGCCAGCTCTGGATCGACACCGAACGCGAGATCGACCTCATGCGGCTGGTCAGGAGCCGCAATCCGGTCGTACGCCGGATGGCGGTGTTCGACGCGGTGGTCAACAACGCCGACCGCAAGGGCGGTCACCTGCTGCCGCTCCCGACGGGGCACGTCTACGGGGTCGACCACGGGGTCTGCTTCTCCGTCGAGGACAAACTGCGCACGGTGTTGTGGCAGTGGCGCGGCAAGCCGCTGGCCCGCGAGGCGGTGGCGGTGCTGGCCAAGCTGGAGCGGGACATCGAGTCGGGCTCGCTGGGACGCCGGCTGCGCGAGCTGCTGACGCTGGCCGAGGTGGAGGCCACCTGGCAGCGGGCGCGCAAGTTGCTGGACACCGGGGTGCACCCGTACCCGCCGGAGGGCTGGCCCGCCATCCCCTGGCCGCCCATCTGACCCCGGCCCCCCTGCGAACCGCCCGAGGCGGTTTATTACCCTTTGCCCATGTGCACGCTGATCGTGAGAACCGGGCGGCCGCTGACCCTCATGGGCGTGAGAGACGAGTTCGCCGACCGTCCATGGGAAGGGCCGGGGGAGCACTGGCCTGAATACCCGGGCGTGATCGGCGGGCGCGACCTCAAGGCCGGCGGCACCTGGCTGGCCGTCAACCCGGCGGCCCGCCGCGCCGCCGCCCTGCTCAACGGCCACGGCGTGGCCGCGCAGGAGACGACGAAGATCTCCAGGGGCGACCTGGCGTTGCGGGCGGCGTACGCGGGAGAGGCGCCCGACTCGGACCTGACCCGGTACGACCCGTTCCACCTGGTGATCGCCGACCTGGCCCGGGTCCGGCTGTTCAGCTGGGACGGGCTGAGGCTCGTCGCCTCCGAGCTGCCGGACGGCACCAGCATGGTCGTCAACTCGGGGCTGGACCCGGCGAGTGAGCGGGTGGTCGCGTACCTGCCCCGGTTCGAGACCGAGGCGTGGCAGGAGCTGATCAAGGCCGAGCCGTCCTCGGACCCGGGCGCGCTCATCATCCGGCACGAGCTGCCCGACGGCCGCGTCTTCGCCTCCCTGTCGGTGATGGAGGTCGCGCTCACGCGGGAGGGCGTGACGTACGAGTTCACCGACCTGACCGCTGATCGGGATGGATAGGCTCAAGGACATGAGATCGTGGTCTGCCCCGAATATCCCCAAGCTCCCAGGTGAGAGCATTCCGCTGAGTCTCTACGACACGTCGGCCAGGCAGGTGAGGCAGACCGACCCGGGCCCGACCGCCAGGATGTACGTCTGCGGCATCACCCCCTACGACGCCACCCACCTCGGCCACGCCAACACCTACCACACCTTCGATCTCGTCGGCCGGATGTGGCGCGACGCGGGCCACCAGGTCCACTACACACAGAACGCCACCGACGTGGACGACCCCCTCCTGGAGCGGGCCGCCCAGACGGGCATCGACTGGCAGGCCCTGGCCGAGCGGGAGATCGAGCTGTTCCGCGGCGACATGGAGGCGCTGCGGATCGTGCCGCCCCGCGAATACGTGGGCGTCACCGAGGTCGTCGGCCAGGTGGCGGACCTGATCTCCAAGCTCGCCGCCAAGGGCGTCACCTACGTCCTCGACGGCGACGTCTACTTCAACGTGGCCGACGCACCCAAGTTCGGCCAGGTGTCCGGCTACGACGAGCGCGAGATGCTGGCCCTGTTCGCTGAGCGCGGCGGCGACCCCGACCGGCCGGGCAAGCGGCACCCGCTCGACTGGCTGCTGTGGCGGGCCGAGCGGCCCGGCGAGCCCGCCTGGGAATCCAGCCTGGGCAAGGGCCGTCCCGGCTGGCACATCGAGTGCACCGCGATCGCCCTCGACCACCTGGGCGCGGGCTACGACGTGGCCGGCGGCGGCTCCGACCTGATCTTCCCGCACCACGAGTGCGGCGCCTCGGAGGGCCACGCCGCCACCGGCGAGTGGCCGTTCGCCAAGTTCTACGCGCACGCCGGCATGGTGGCGCTGGACGGCGAGAAGATGTCGAAGTCCAAGGGCAACCTGGTCTTCGTCTCCAAGTTGCGGCTGTCGCACGACCCGATGGCGGTCCGGCTCGTCCTGCTGGCCCACCACTACCGCGCCGACTGGCAGTACGTACCCGAGATGATCGCCGCGGCCGAGCGCAGACTGGCGGTGTGGCGCTCGGCCGTCGGGCTGGCCTCGGGGCCGCGCGCCGGCGAGCTGCTGGCCACGGTGCGCGAGCGCATGGCCGACGACCTCGACACTCCGGGCGCGCTGGCCGCGATCGACGCCTGGGCTGAAGAGGCGCTCGCCGGCAGCGGCTCGGACACGAGCGCCCCGGCTCTGGTCAGAGACGTGGCCGACGCCCTGCTCGGCGTCGCGCTCTGAAGCTCGCCCAACGGCGAGCGTTCCTCAGGAAGGCATAGCTCCCGAGCCCCGCACCTGGCAGGTGCGGGGCTTCGTCATGTCACTTGCCAAGGACTGAACATGTGTTTAACATGTTAAACATGTGTTCAGCACAGTTGGACCTGACCGCCCAGGCCAAGATCCGCAACGCCGCCATCGCGCACTTCGCCCGCGACGGCTTCCAGAAGACGAATCTGCGTGCCGTCGCGGCCACGGCGGGGGTGAGCGCCGGCCTGGTCATCCACCACTTCGGCAGCAAGGACAAGCTCCGGAGCGTCTGCGACGACCACGTCCTGGGGATCCTGGTGCGGCGGGCGCACGAGGCCGGCATGCAGTCCCTGCTGCGCGAGTTCATGGCGGACCCGGAGGAATACCGCCTCCACGTGCAGTACATGGTGCGCGCGATCGATGAGGACACGCCGGCCGCCGCCACGTTCGTCGACACGATGGTGGCGGAGTCGGAGGAGATCCTGCGGGCCGGGATCGCCGACGGCTCGATCCGCCCGTCCTCGGACGTGCGGGCGCTGGCGGTGCTGACCGTGCTGACCAGCCTGGCCACGCTGACCATGGCGCCGCCCCTGGCGCGCGCGCTGGGGCAGGACCGCTTCGGCCCCGAGGTCCTGCGGCGGATCGCGCTGCCGACGCTCGAGCTCTACACCCACGGCCTGTACGCCGACGACGCCCTGCTGAAGGCGGCCCGGGACGCGCTGGCCGATTCACCAGAAAAGGACTGATCCCATGGCGATCACGCTTCCGGCTCTCACGCCGCTGCAGGCCACCCTGTGGCTGACGCTGTGCGGCAGAGCGCTCGACAACCGCCTGCCCCACCCCATCCTCGCCGACCGGATGGCCGACGAGATCGTGCGGAAGGTCGATTACGACTACAAGAAGCTCCGCATCCCCTCCAGCAGTGCCATCTACATCGCGCATCGGGCCAAGAAGCTGGACGAGATCGCGCAGCGGTTCCTCGCCCGCCACCCCGGCGCGGTCGGCCTGGACCTCGGCGCCGGCCTGGACAGCCGGGCGCTGCGCATCGCCCCGCCCCCCACCGCCGACTGGTACGACATCGACTTCCCCGAGGTCATCGCCGCCCGGCGGGAGTTGCTGCCGGATCGTGCGACCCCCCACGGCATCGCCGCCGACGTGACCGATCCCGCGTGGGTGGACGCCCTGCCCACCGGCCGGCCCGCGGTGATCGTGGCCGACGGGCTCATCGCGTTCCTCTCCGAGGTGGAGATGAGCTCCCTGGTGGGCCGCCTCATCGAGCACTTCCCCAGCGGGGAGATCGCCTTCAACGGCTACAGCAAGTTCGCCGTCTGGGCCCAGAAGCACGCTCCCGTCGGCGAGGCCGTCAGGAAGCTCACCAGGTTCCCCGGCATGGACGACCCCCGCGACGCCGAGCGCTGGCACCCCAGGCTCAGGCTGGTCAAGGAGATCCTCTTGACGCGAGAGCCCGAGGTCGCCGAGTTCCCGCCGGTCCTTCGCCTGATGAACCGCCTGTCCGCACCGAGCGCATCCTGGTCCAGGAAGGGGAACGTGGTCCTGCACTACCGCTTCTAGACATGGCCACCCCCCGTCGGTAGCCTGATTGTCAGTAGTACTGATGATTAAAACAACTGATGGATGGGTCATGATTCTGATCACAGGCGGGCTGGGCTTCATCGGCACGCACACCACCCGCGCGCTGCTCGACCTGGGCGAGTCCTGCGTGCTCGTCCAGCGCCGGGCCGCCGGAGTGCCCGGTCCCTTCGCGAACGAGCGCGTCTTCGTCGAGCAGGCCGACCTCACCGACGAGGCGGCGCTGCTGGACATCGGCACCCGGCACAAGATCACTGGCATCGTGCACCTCGCCGGGTCCGTCCCGTGGCCGCCGGGCGCGTACGAGCCGCTCGAAGGCGCGGAGAAGGCGGTCAGGAGCCTGCTGAACGTCTTCCGGGCCGCGAGCGAATGGCAGGTGGCCCGGGTCGGCCTCGCGAGCACGATCGGCGTCTACGGCGGCGTCCCGGGCGAGGGCCCGCTCCGGGAGGACGTGCCGTTGCCGATGACGGCGGGCCACCCGATCCCGGCGTTCAAGAAGATCGGCGAGCTGCTGGGCGACTACCTGGCCGGCACCATGGGCCTCGACGTGGTCCACTACCGCATCGCCGCCATCTGGGGGCCGCTCGCCCGCACGCCGTCACCCTTCTACGCCACCCCCCAGCTCGTGCACGCCGCCGCCCGCGGCACCGCTCCGGACCTGTCCACGCTCCACCAGGGCGCCTACGCGGGCAACGGGATCGACATGTGCTACGTGAAGGACTGCGGACGGGCCATCGCCCTCCTGCAACTGGCGGACCGCCTGCGGCACCGCACGTACAACGTCGCCTCGGGGCGGCCGACCACCCACGGCGAGGTGATCGCGGCGATCAGGAAGATCGTCCCGGATGCGCGCGTCGACCTCCCCGAGGGCCGCGACCCCAGCGGGCCGCCGCATGACGTGTGGCTCGACATCACCCGGCTGCGCGAGGACACCGGCTACGAGCCCGCCTACGACACCGAGCGGGCGGTCGCCGACTACCTGGGCTGGCTGCGGGCCGGGAACGAGCGCTAGCCGACCTGGAGCCGGTCGAGGTCCTCGGCCGCGGCCAGCTCCGCCGCGAACCACGCGATCGTGCGGCCGAGCCCCTCCACGGCGGGCACCCGCGCCTGCCAGCCGAGCCGCTCGGCCGCCAGCGACGTGTCGGGGCGGCGCACCTTCGGGTCGTCGGCCGGGCGGTCGATGAACTCGATCTCCGACGACGACCCCGCCAGGTCCCTGACCATCGTGGCCAGCTCCAGCATGGTCAGCTCGGCCGGGTTGCCGATGTTGACGGGGCCCGCGAAGTCGCTGCGGGCCATGGCCAGGATGCCCGACACGGTGTCCTCGACGTAGCAGATGGAGCGCGTCTGGGAGCCGTCCCCGGTGACGCTGATCGGCTCGCCCATGAGCGCCTGCCGGACGAACGTCGGGATCGCCCGGCCGTCGAATGGCCGCATGCGGGGCCCGTACGTGTTGAAGATGCGCACGATGCCGGTGTCGGTGCCGCGCGAGTGGCGGTAGGCGGTGGTCAGGGACTCGGCGAAGCGCTTGGCCTCGTCGTAGACACTGCGCGGGCCGACCGGGTTGACGTTGCCCCAGTACGTCTCCCGCTGCGGGTGTTCGAGCGGGTCGCCGTACACCTCGCTGGTCGAGGCGAGCACGAACCTGGCGCCCTTCTCCCTGGCCAGCCCCAGCGCGTGCAGTGTGCCGACGCTGCCCACCCGCAGGGTCTCGATCGGATAGCGCAGGTAGTCGGCGGGCGAAGCGGCCGAGGCGAAGTGCAGGACGAGATCCAGCGGCCCGCCCACGTGCACGTAGCCGGTCAGGTCGCACTCGACGATCCGGAACTGCGGCCGGTCGATCAGGTGCTCGACGTTGCGCGGCCCGCCGGTCAGGAAGCTGTCCATGCAGACCACCTCCGCACCCTCGTCCAGCAGCCGCTCGCACAGGTAGGAACCGAGGAACCCGGCGCCCCCGGTGACCAGAGCCCTCATGACGTGACCTCCAAGGCAGCGTCGACGACTTCGGAAACCTCGATCCTCAGCAGGCCGGGATCGACCCGCTCGCCGTGCGGATCCCCGTTCCGCCCGGCCCACAACGGCACGTGACGCCACCCCGGCGGCGGCCCCCACAACGACGGCGACACCGGCCCGAACAGCACCACCGACGGCACGCAGAACGCCGTCGCCAGGTGCGCGACGCCGGTGTCGCCGCACACCACCAGGCTCGACCTGCTGACGAGGTCGATCAGGTCGGCCAGGCTGGTACGCCCGGCCAGCATGCGAGAGGGCGGCAGCCCCGCCAGCTCGGCGACCCTCTCGGCCAGCGGCACCTCCTCGGCGTTGCCCGTGACGACCACGTCGTCCAGCTCGGCGGCGACCTTGGCGAAGCGTTCCGGCGGCCAGCGCCGCGCGGGATAGGCGGCCCCGGGATGCACGATCGCGGGCCCGGTCCTGTCGGAGACGCCGAGTGTCAGGTCCGCCGGGTCGGTGGCGATGCCGTGCCACTCCAGCAGGCCGCACCAGCGCCGCACCTCGTGCACCCCGTCCTGCCACGCGGGACCGGTGCCGAAGCTGATCAGCCGCCCCGGATCGGTACTCCGCAGCGCCTCGATGCTCTGCGGCCCCCGGCCGTGCAGGTTCACCGCGATGTCGGGCCGCTCGAACGGCACCGGTCCGGGACCCCGCACATCCACCTGGGCGTCCACCGCGCAGGTCAGCGGCAGCAGGGCGGCCAGCGTCCGCGGCGCGGCGAGGGTGATCCGGTGCTTGGGGAACGCCTGGCGCAGCGCCCGCAGCGCGGGCACGGCCGTGAGCAGGTCACCCAGGCCGAGGCCGCGCAGCACCAGCAGCTCTAGGGCCATGACGTCTCCGTGGACGGGCAGACGACGAGCTCCCGCACCTCGCACCCGGCCGGCTGCCGCAACGCGAACACCACGGCCTGCGCGACGTCGGCCGGATCGGTCAGCTCCGCGCCGGGCCCCGGCTTGTACTGCTCGGGCCGCCCGTCGAAGAAGCCCGTCCGCATGCCGCCGGGGATCAGCAGCGTCACCCCCACCTCCCCGCGCAGCTCGACCGCCAGCCCCCTGGTGAAGCCGACGACGCCGAACTTCGACGCCGAGTACGCCGACGCGTCGCTGAGCGGCCGCAACCCCAGCGTCGAGGCGCAGGTGACGACCTTGCCGCGGGTGTGCTTCAGGTACGGCAGCGCCGCCCGCACGACCGAGGCCGTGCCCAGCAGGTTCACCTGGACGACCCGCTCCCAGTCGGCGGCGGGCACGTCCTCCAGCCGCCCGCACGCGTCGATGCCCGCGGCCGTCACCACGCCGTCCAGCCCGCCGGCCCGCTCGGCCAGCTCGCGCACAGCCCGTTCGGCCTCCCCCCTGTCGGCCAGGTCGGCGGTGACATGTTCGAAACGCTGGTCCGGCTCTCGCACGTCGACGACCAGCGCCCGCCAGCCCTCCTTCTCCACGGCCTCCGCGGTGGCCAGGCCGAGCCCGGAGGCTCCCCCGGTGATCAAAATGTTCACTGGATCTCCCTGATCAGATTCGTTGTCGAACGCCCCGGCAGCATGCTCAGCACGACGGTCTCCGCGCCGAGCCTGCCGAGGACCTCGGACTCTGGCAGCGTTTCCCCCTCGTAGTCGCCGCCCTTCACCCACACGTCGGGACGCAGCAGCTCGATCGCGGCCGCAGGAGTGTCCTCGTCGAACACCAGCACCGCGTCCACGCAGCTCAGCGCCCTGAGCACCTCGACCCGGTCACGCACGTCCACGACGGGCCTGGCGGGGCCCTTCAGCCTGCGCACCGAGTCGTCGGAGTTGACGCAGACGACGAGCGCGTCGCCCAGCGCCCTGGCCCGCCGCAGCAGGCTCACGTGCCCCGCGTGCAGCAGGTCGAAGCAGCCGCCGGTGGCGATCAGGCGGCCGCCGTACCCGCGGGTCAGCCGGGCCACCTCGATCGCCGTGCGCGGCCGGTCGCCGAGCCGCTGCTCCTGGACCTTGACGGTGGCGGCGCCGCCGCGCCGCACGAAGCTCGAGGCCGCGCCGACGGCGATCGTGACCGCGTCCTGGGCGGCGGCGCCGTCGCGCAGCGCGAGCGCCGCGGCGGCGGCGAACCTGTCGCCCGCGCCGCATGGGTCCTGGCCGCCGGCCGTCACCGGCGGCGGCACCCGGGTGAGCGGGCCGCCCTCGACGGCCAGCGCGGCCCCGCGCGCGCCCGTCGTGACGGCCACCGCCCGGGCCCGCAGCTCCCGGACCAGGCGGCGGGCCGCCTGGTCGGGGCCGTGGTAGATGGGGCACAACAGGCGCGCCTCCGCCTCGCTCGGCGTCAGCAGCGCGCACCCCGGCATCGGCTGCTCGCCCTTGGGATGCGGGTCCCACACCACCGGTACGCCGGTGCCGCGCAGCAGCTCGCGGGCCATCCTGGCCACGCCTCTGCCGTAGTCCGACACGAGCACCGCGCCCGCCCGGCCGATCGCCTCGTACGCCTCCTGGCTGGGGGCGTACCTGGCGGTTCCGTCGCCGGTGTCCAGCCTGACCAGGGTCTGCCCTCGGGATCTGATCCTGGTCTTGCGGACGGTGCCGCCGCGCAGCGGCAGCCGTACCAGGTCGAGCTCCTCCGTCAGCAGCCCGCACAGGCGGTGGCCGTCAGGGTCGTCGCCGACCGCCGTGATCAGCACGACGTCGGCGCCGTCGCGGGCGGCCAGCAGCGCCGCCAGCCCGGCCCCGCCGGGGCGGGCCTGCTCGGCGGCCACGTCGACCACCGGGACCGGCGCGTCCGGGCAGAGCCGCCCGGCGTCGCCCTCGACGTCCACGTCGAGCAACGTGTCGCCGATCACGACGAGCGGCCCGGTCACAGCGTCTGATTTCCGAGCTCTGCTCGGAGTGCTGTGATGGATGTCCTCGCTACGCTGCGGATCCATCACAGCGTCTGATTTCCGAGCTCTGCTCGGAGTGCTGTGATGGATGTCCTCGCTACGCTGCGGATCCATCACAGCGCCTCCTCGATCGCGTCGCACAGGAGGTGGATCATGGCGAGGTGCACCTCCTGGACGGTGGCCGTCTCCTCGGCGGGTACGGCGACCGTCTCGTCGCACAGGTCGGCCAGCGGGTTCGGCCCGGGACCCGTCATGCCCCAGGCCACGAGCCCGCCCTGCTGCGCCGCCCGGGCCGCGGCCAGCACGTTCGGGCTGCCGCCGCTGGTGGACAGGCACAGCAGCACGTCACCAGGACGGCCGTGCGCGCGCACCTGGCGGGCGTAGACCTCCTCGGGGCCGAAGTCGTTGGCGATGGCCGTCAGCGAGGAGCCGTCGGCGTGCAGCGGGATCGCCGAGTACGGCCGCCTGTCCTGCCTGAACCTGCCGACCAGCTCCGCCGTCAGATGTTGCGCCTCCGCGGCCGAGCCGCCGTTGCCGCAGGCCAGCAGCCTGCCCCCGGCGGCCAGCAGGCCGGCCAGCTTCCCACCCCAGGCCCGGACGGTGACCGCGTGGTCATCGACCTTCTCCAGGGTGTTCCAGAGCTTCTCCAGATGAGCATCCATGATCAACCCCCCAGGGCGGCCAGACGGCAGACCTTGCCGTCGATGACCTGCGTGTACACCGCCTCCGTCCGCTCCGCCACGCGCGGCCAGCCGTACCTCTCGCGAGCCCGGCGGGCCCCGGCCGCCCCGAGCTCCGCCCGCCTGCCGGGATCGGCGAGCACGTCCCGCAGCGCCCTGGCCAGGGCTCGCGGGCGGCGCGGCGGCACCAGCACGCCGCAGCCCGCGACCGTGTCCAGGTGCCCGCCGACCGCCGAGGCCACGACCGGCACCCCGCACGCCATCGCCTCCACCGGCACCATGCCGAACGGCTCGTACCACGGCACCGTGACGACCACGTCGGCCGAGCGCATCAGCGCGGGCACGTGCTCGCGCGGCACGCTGCCGATCACGTGCACGCGGCGCTCCAGCCCGTACGCGGCGGCCAGCTCGCGCAGCCTGACGGCCTCCGGGTCGTCCCGGCTGCCGCCCGCGATCACCAGGTCGGCGCCGGGGAGCAGGCGCAGCGCCCTGATCACGGTGTCCACGCCCTTGCGCGGCACCATCCTGCCGATGCTGAGCACCATCGCGCCGCCGGTGCTCGGCCCCACCGGCCCCTCCGGGCAGAACGCCGCCAGGTCCACCCCGCACGGCACCACCGAGACGCGCTGCTCGGGAATCCCCATCGCGCACAGCTCGCGTACCTCGTCGGCGCAGGTGGCCAGCACGGCGTCGGCCCGCTTGCCGAGCTCGCGCTCGGTGTCGATCCGGTGCGCGGGGCTGGTGTCCGCCTCGCCCTGCCAGCGCCGCTTGACCGTGCCGAGCGCGTGGAACGTCTGCACCACCGGCACCCCGTCGGCCGCCTGCAGCGCCGCCTGCCCGCTCATCCAGAAGTGCGCGTGCACGACGTCGGGCGGGCGCACGGCCCACCGGTCGGCCAGCCGGTCGGTGAAGTCCGGCATGTACGGGGGCAGCTCGTCCTTGGGGACGGGGACCGGGGGACCGGCCGTGACGTACTCGACCGTGACGCCCGGCGCCATGGTCACCGACTCGGGCTGGCACTCGGAGGAGCGCCGGGTGTGGACGACGATCGTGTGCCCGCGCTCGGCCAGCGCGACGGCCAGCGCGGCGACGTGGACGTTCTGCCCGCCGGAGTCGACGCCGCCGACCGCCGCCAGCGGGTCCGCGTGCTCGGAGATGAGATCGACCTTCACTGAGTCAGCTCCCTCACTGCCTTGACCACCTGCTCACTGGTCACCTGGGACAGGCACGGGTGCCCGGGCACCGGGCAGGTGCGCGCCCTGCTTCCTCGACAGGGCGCCTGCTGGTCACCGAGCAGCACCGCGGGCACGCCGTACGGGGCCCACCGCGCCGCGGGGACGACGGGGGCGAACAGGCTCACGACCGGGGTGCCGACCGCCGCGGCCAGGTGCGCGGGGCCGGTGTTGCCCGCCACGAGCACGCTGGCGCGTTCGATCACGGCGGCGAGTTCGGCGAATGTGGTCACGCCGCCCAGGTCGGTCGCGACGTCGCTGGCCACGTAGGCGGTGAGGTCACGTTCTGTGCCGGTCACGACGACCTGGTGCCCGTCTTCGACCAGCTCCCGTACGGCCTGCCGATGCCGGTCGGCGGGCCACGTCCGCGCGGGGGCCGATGTCCCTGGGTGCACCACGACATACGCGCCTTTGTCGGCATCGGCGCCGACGCCTAGAAGGTTCCCCGTATCGGCGCCTATATC
Organism: Nonomuraea marmarensis; assembly: GCF_043197025.1. Classification (NCBI taxonomy): domain Bacteria; kingdom Bacillati; phylum Actinomycetota; class Actinomycetes; order Streptosporangiales; family Streptosporangiaceae; genus Nonomuraea; species Nonomuraea marmarensis. The sequence goes on along the minus strand of NZ_JBICRM010000004.1, from coordinate 291,312 downwards.
CGGCAACGGCCGCCGAACAGCGAGTTTGCCGTCGTCGCCCTTCGGCAGCTCGAACCCCGCCGCCCTCGCGACCGCCAGCATGCGCTCCGGCTCCGGCACATCGATGCTCTCGTCCACGACGTGCCGGACGTCGAGCAGCGCGCCCGGGTAGTCGTTGCTGATGGCCGTGATCCTGCGCACGCCGGCCAGCCTGAGCAGCAGCGCCAGCGGCAGCGCCGACTGGTGGAACGAGGTGAGGATCACCGCCTCGTCGATGCCCCTGAGCCTGGCCACCAGGTCGGCTACCTGGCCCTTGGTGACGGGCGGCGGGGTGTGGTCGATCCACGGCGCCTGCCACTCGATCACCTGGTCCACGCCGGGCAGCAGCTCGGCGGCGGCTCTGCCGTTCGGGCCCGCCAGGAAGACTATCTCGCCGGCCTGCGTACGCACGGCCCGGACGGCGGGCCCGGCCAGCAGCACGTCACCGGCGTCGTCCAGCCGCGCCACGAGCACCCGCCCCCGCCCCTCCTCGCTCCGGCCGGGCGCCCTCTCGACGGCTCTACCGGTCGCGGGCTCGCGCGCCGCGGCGCCCGCCGTCCGGCACGGCCTCGGACCGCGCAGCACCGCTCCCGGCATGCGACCGCTCATCGCCGCACCCTCCATTCCCCCCGCAGCCGGTGCGCGCAGGCGACCGGCGGGATCACCACGCTGGTGACGGCCATCCGCCACACCTCACGGGGGGTACGCGGCCCCGGCGCGACCCGCCGCCACCCGAACTCGACGGTCAACACCCCCCAAACAGCGGCCGCAACACCTGCGGCAACGACCACGGTCGGGCCGCTGACTCGCCTCAGGAGTCGCCCACCGGTCTGGCATCCGGCCCGCCTCAGGAGCCGTCCGCCGGCCCGGCCCGTGAGCCGTCTACCGGCTCGGCCGCCGGCCCGCGCCAAGAGCCGCTCGCTCGTCTGCGCGAGCGGCCGGGCGGAGGTGGGCCGCGTGGCGCGGGCGGGCTGTGCGGCCGCCGACAGGGCGAGGGCCGCCGCCGTGAGGCCCGCGGCCGTCGTCAGGGCGTGCCGGCGGAGGCGGCCCCGGGCGCCGCCGATGGCCGCGCGCCACCCCGGGCCGTGCAGGCGCCGCATGAGGGCGTCGTCCGCGTTGCCCCGCTGGGACCGCACGCTCGCCCAGAACCCGTCCTCGCGCACCGGATGCTCCGTCACCCGCTCGCCCTTGACGAGCCGGTGCCCCGCCCGCGACACCCGCAACGCGAGCTCGGCATCCTCCCGGTAAGCCCGGGGGAACCGTTCGTCGAACCCGCCCACCGACTCCAGCACCGCCCGCCGGTAGGCCATGTCGGCGGTCACCCACAGCGCCCCGGCCAGCCCGGCGGTGTTCCGCTCGGCGTCGGTGGGCGGGCGGCCGGCGGGCAGCGGCACCACGATGCGCCCCTGGCTGCCCGCCACGTCGTCCGGCAGGCCCACCAGGTCCTTCCAGACCGCCGCGGCCCACCCCGGAGCCGGGATCACGTCGTCGTCGAGGAACACCACCCAGGGCGTGCCCGCGGCCCGCCACCCGGCGTTGCGCGCCGCCGCGGGCCCCCGCCCGCCGGACCGCACGACCCGTACCTGATCGGGCACGGAGAGCGCGTCGCCGGCGGTCCTGTCGTCCACCACGATCACCGGCATCCCGGGGCCCACGGCCGCCAGCGTCGCCCGCAGCGTGGGCCGCCCGACGGTGGGGATCACCACGGTGATCACGAGGCGAACACCTCCCCGCGCCGCACCAGGTACGGCCCCAGCGCCAGCACCTCCACCGGCGACGACCCGAAGCATTCGAGCGCGTCACGGGGATCGTCCACCATGGGCCGCCCGGCCGTGTTCAGGCTGGTGTTGACCACCACCGGCAGCCCCGTACGCGCCTCGAACTCGGCCAGCACCCGCGCCATCAGCGGATCCGCGGCCGGCGAGACCGTCTGGACGCGCGCCGTCCCGTCCACGTGCACCACCGCGGGAATGCGGTCCACCCAGTCGGGATGCACGTCGTGCACGAACAACATGTACGGCGACGGCACCGGCCCCCGCCCGAAGATCCCGGCGGCCCGCGACTCCAGCACCATCGGCGCGAGGGGCCGGAACTGCTCGCGTCCCTTGACGTCGTTCAGCCGCTCGGTGTTGCGCGCGTGACCGGGATGGGCCAGCAGCGACCGGCGCCCGAGCGCGCGCGGACCATACTCGGAGCGCCCCTGGAACCAGGCCACGATCCGGTCGGCGGCCAGCTCGGCGGCGACGGCGGCGGCCAGGTCGGCGGGCCGGGTGTGCGGCACGCGGGCCACCTCCAGCCAGGCCCCCAGCTCTTCGTCGGTGAAGCCGCGCCCGAGCGCCGCGTCCGGCATGGGCGCGGCCGGCTCGCCGTGGGCGTGCGCGAGATGGAGCGCTCCGCCCAGCGCCGTGCCCGAGTCGCCCGCCGCCGGTTGCACCCACACCTCGTCGAACGGCCCCTCGGCCAGCAGCCGGGTGTTGGCCACGCAGTTCAGGGCCACGCCGCCGGCCAGCGCGAGCCGCCGTTCCCCGGTGCGCTCGTGCAGCCAGGACGCCAGCTCCAGCAGCACCTCCTCCAGCCGCGCCTGCACGCTGGCGGCCAGGTCGGCGTGGTCGGAGGTCCAGGACGCGCCCTTCCTCAGCGCCTTGGCGTAGCCGCCCCAGTCGACGGGCTCGACGCGGAACCCGCCGTCGCCGGTCGGGTAGACCAGCTCGCGCAACGCCTCCAGGTGCCGCGGCCTGCCGTAGGAGGCCAGCGCCATGACCTTGTACTCGTCGCTGGAGCGCAGGAAGCCGAGGTGTTCGGTGACGTCCTCGTACATGAGGCCGAGCGAGTGCGGCAGCTCCTGCGCGGCCAGCACCTCCAGCTCGCCGTCGCGGTAGCGGCCCGCCAGGTGGGAGACGTTCTCGCCGCGCCCGTCGCACACCAGCACCGCGCAGTCCCGCCCCGGCGTTGACCACCGGGAGGCCAGCCCGGCCGAGGCGGCGTGCGCCACGTGGTGCGGCACGTACGTGACCTGCCCCGGATCCAGCCCCGGTAGCGCGGTGGCCAGGAAGGCGGGGGCGCGCACGGCGTACTTGGTCCGCAGGTCCTCCCAGTCGCCGTCCGGCCGCTGGACCACCAGGGACGGGTCGTAGGAGTACGCCACGGCGTCGATGTCCTCGGGGGCGAGCCCGGCCTCGCGCAGGCACCACGCGGCGGCCTGCTCGGGCAGCTCCCACGCGGAGAACGCCAGCGGCCGCTTGCCGTGTTTGCGGCGGCTGAAGCGTTCCTCCTCCGCCGCGGCCACGATGCTCCCGTCGACCACGAGCGCGGCGGCCGGGTCGTGAAAGATCGCGTTGATGCCGAGAAACCTCATCATTCCTCCCCCACTGGATGCCGAGAACCGCTACCGAGAGAAGCGGTGCTCAAACCTTCCGCGACCCCAACACCTGCGGAAACAGGCGTAATCGCCTGCGGTTGGTCACGTTGAGTAGTTGTTTGCCGGGATGGCGGCCGGGTAGCTGCCGGACACGCGACGGAGGTGAAAGGTGTTCGAAAAGCGACGTCCCGGCGCCGTGCTCTTCGACCGAGACGGGACCTTGATCAGGGACGTGCCGTACAACGGTGATCCGGGCCGCGTCGAGCCGATGCCGGGCGCGCTGGAGGCGCTGGCGCGGCTGCGCCGGGCCGAGGTGCCGGTGGCCGTGGTCACCAACCAGTCCGGCGTGGCCAAGGGCCTGCTGTCCCCGGACGACATGGACCAGGTGAACGCCAAGGTGGAGGAGCTGCTCGGGCCGTTCGACGCGTGGGCGATCTGCGTGCACGACGACGGCGACGGCTGCACCTGCCGCAAACCCGCGCCCGGGCTCGTGATCAGGGCCGCCGCCGTGCTCGACGTCAGCCCCCGCGACTGCGTGGTGGTGGGCGACATCGGCAGGGATATGGAGGCGGCCAGGGCCGCCGGGGCCCGCGGCATCCTGGTCCCGACCCGGCAGACGCTGCGGGAGGAGATCCAGCAGGCCGCCGAGGTCGCGGACGACCTGACCGACGTCGTGGACCGCGTGCTGAGCGACACGGGAGGCCCGGTGCCGGCCGTGTCGGCGCCCTGGGCCCGGGCGATGGGCTGGAGCCGCTGGTGAGGATCCTGCTGTGGCACGTGCACGGCTCGTGGACCAGCGCTTTCGTCCGGGGTGCGCACGAGTACGTGCTGCCGCTCGTCCCCGGCCGTGGTCCCGACGGCCGGGGACGCGCACGTACCTTCGACTGGCCGGACAGCGCCCGCGAGGTGCCGTGGGACCGGCTCCGCGACGAGCCCGTGGACGTGGCCGTCTACCAGCGCGCGCACGAGCCGGAGCTGGCCCGCGCCTGGCTCGGCCGCGACGTGCCCGGCGTCTACGTCGAGCACAACACCCCGGCCGGCGACGTGCCCCGCACCCGCCATCCGCTGGCGGGCCGGCGCGACCTCACGCTGGTGCACGTCACCCACTTCAACGAGCTGTTCTGGGACAACGGCAGGGCGCGCACCCGCGTCATCGAGCACGGCGTGCCCGACCCGGGCCACCTCTACACGGGGGAGCTGCCCAGGGCCGGCGTCGTGGTCAACGAGCCGGTACGCCGCACCAGGGTCGCCGGGACCGACCTGCTGCCGCGCTTCGCCGGACGGGTGCCCCTCGACGTGTTCGGGATGAAGGTGGCCGGGCTCCCGTACACCACGCACGAGGACCTGCCCCAGCACGTCATGCACGCCGAGCTCGCCCGGCGTCGCGTCTACCTGCACCCCTACCGCTGGACCTCGCTGGGGCTGGCCCTCGTCGAGGCCATGACCCTGGGCCTGCCGGTCGTCGCGCTGGCCGCCACCGAGGCGGTCGAGGCCGTGCCGCCGGCGGCGGGCGTCCTGTCCACCAGGGTGAACGTGCTCGCCGACGCCCTGCACGCCTTCGTCGAGGACCCGGAACGCGCGGCGCAGGCGGGCAAGGCGGCCAGGGCCGCTGCGCTGGCCCGGTACGGGCTCGGCAGGTTCCTGTCGGACTGGGACCGGCTGCTGTCGGAGGTATGACGCCCAGACGCCTGGGTAGGCCCGAAGAGCATGATGATGCTCGACTGGACACGCAGGGCCGCCTGCCTCGACCTGGACCCGGAATTGTTCTTCCCGATCTCCATGGAAGGTCCCAGCCAGTCGCAGGTCGAGCGGGCCAAACACGTGTGCGGCGGTTGCCCCGTACGGGAGCCGTGCCTGGAGTACGCGTTGACCACCAGGCAGGCGTACGGCGTCTGGGGCGGCACCGACCCGGCGCAACGGCGGGAGCTGGTCTCCCGGCACGACCGGGAAGCGGAACCCGCCCGCCACAGCCCGGCGGCGTAGCTCAGCTCGGCAGCAGGGCCGCCTCCGCGAGAAAGCGCTCGCGCTCGCCCGCTTCGAGGTGATCGCTGAACAGCACGCCGTCGAGGTGGTCGACCTCGTGCTGCAGCACCCTGGCCAGCACCCCCAGCGCCTTGACCGTCGCAGGCTTGCCGAACATGTCACGGCCACGCGCCGTGACCATGTAGGAACGTTCCAGCGGCCACCACACGCCGGGCGCCGACAGGCACGCCTCGTCGGCGGTGACGCGCCGCTCCGACAACTCCAGCCGCGGGTTGACCAGATGCCCCGACCTGCCGTCGTAGGAGTAGACCACCACCCGCACCGGCTCCCCGATCTGCGGGGCCGCCAGCCCGGCCCGGCCCGCTCCCGCCCGCATCGTGGCGGTCAGGCACTTGACCAGCCGCCGGAGCTCCCGATCGAAGTCCTTGATCGGCGCCGCCACCGAGCGGAGCACCGGATCGTCGAACACGCGAATAGGCCGGACCGTCACCGCAACTCCCCGATAGGCCGCGATCATCATCATGAACGTTTCCCGCGACCGCGCCCCGCCAATCGTCGAGGTCTTGCCTTGTAGCACAGCGGTAACAGAAGAGACCCAGAGGTGAAACCACCCGAAAGCAGTATCGGAGGGTGATCTCACTTGCGCCACACGCGCCTGTGATGCCTGGCCGGGTGCTCGGGGCCCGGCCAGGCGACGACGACTACCTGGAGGTGTCCGTGAGGGAGCGCACGATCATACACAGCAGCGCCGTGCTCATGCGACCGGCGGAGAAGAGAGGGACTTCATGAGCGCGCTTCCCGTTGAGAGCGGCATTTCCCCGGAGACGGCGCCCGACGCCCTGTCGGGGTTCACCGTCGGCGTGACCGCGACGCGGCGGCGCGAGGAGTTCGGCGCGCTGCTGGAGCGGCGCGGCGCCCGCGTGGTCAGCGCCCCGGCGATCCGCCTCGTGCCGCTGGCCGAGGACGCCGACCTGCTCGCCGCGACCCGGCTCAGCCTGGCCGGGCCGGTGGACGACGTGGTCGTCACCACCGGCGTCGGCTTCCGCGGCTGGATGGCCGCCGCCGAGGGCTGGGGCCTGTCGTCCGACCTGGGCGAGCACCTGTCCAAGTCGCGGCTGCTGACCCGCGGGCCCAAGGCCAGGGGAGCGGTGCGGGCCGCCGGGCTGAACGACCACTGGACCCCCGCCACCGAGTCGTGCCAGGAGGTCAAGCAGTACCTGCTGGCCCAGGACCTGCGCGGCCGGCGCATCGCGGTGCAGCAGCACGGCGAGCCGCTCAGCGACTTCGTGGCCGACCTGCGGCAGGCCGGCGCCGAGGTGATCGAGATCCCGGTCTACCGGTGGCTGCCGTACCGCGACATCTCGCCGCTGCGCCGCCTGATCAGCCAGACGATCTCCGGCTCGGTGGACGCGGTGGCCTTCACCAGCGCGCCGGCCGTGCACGCCATGCTGGGCATGGCCCGTTCCGAGGGGCTGGAGGACGCGCTGCTGGCGGCGTTCGGCGGCACGGTCGTGGCCGCCTGCGTGGGGCCCGTCACCGCGGGACCGCTGACCGCGCGCGGCGTGCCGACGTTGCAGCCGGACCGCTCGCGGCTCGGCGCGCTGGCCCGCGCCCTGGCCAGGCACCTGCCCGAGCACGGCGTCACCCGGCTCGTGGCGGGCGAGCACCGGCTGGAGATCCGCGGCCACGCGGTGGTCGTGGACGGGGAGCTGCGGCCGCTGCCGCCGGCCCCGATGGCGGTGCTCAAACGCCTGGCCGACAAGCCGGGGCACGTGGTGTCGCGGGCCGACCTGCGTACCGTGCTGCCGGGCAGCATCGCCCGCGACTCGGCCGAGCACGCCGTGGAGATGGCCATCACGCGGCTGCGCCGTGCGCTCGGGCCGAGCGGGATCGTCGAGACGGTCGTCAAGCGCGGCTACCGCCTCGCCTGCCTGTACGAGGCCGGGCTGTGAGTCCTGCGCTCGTCCTCGCAGCGCACGGCACGCGCAGCGCCGCGGGGGAGCGGACGTTGTCGGCCCTCGCGGAGACGGTCAGGAGAGCCCGTCCTGGGCACCGCGTCGAGCTGAGCTACCTCGAGATCAGCTCGCCGCTCCTGTCCGAGGTCCTGCCCGCCGTCCGCGGCCGGGTGGTCGTCGTCCCGCTGTTGCTGGCCGGCGGCTACCACGCCCACATCGACCTGCCCGAGGTCGTCGCCGACTGCCGCCCCGACGCGGTGGTGGCCGGCTGGCTGGGGCCGCACCGGCTGCTGACGTCGGCGCTGGCCCGCAAGCTGGCCAGGGCGGGCCTGCGCTCGACGGACGCGGTGCTGCTCGGCGCGGCCGGCTCCGCCGACCCCGAAGCGCTCGCCGACGTCCGCGCCGCCGCCCACCAGCTCGCCGTACGCCTGGCGCGCCCCGTCACGGCCGCCTTCGCCTCGGCGGGCGCCCCCTCGCTGGAGGAGGCCATGGAACGGCTCGGCTCGACCCCGGCCGCGCGGGTGGCGATCGCCTCGTACGTGCTCGCGCCCGGTTTCTTCCACGACCGCCTGGCCACGGCGGGCGCGGGACTGGTGAGCGAGCCCTTGGGGGCGGACCCGGACGTGGCGTCACTGATCTGGCACCGCTACGACGAGTCCCTGCGCAGGCGTCACGTCCTGCCGCAGGCGCGGGCACAGGCCTCCCGATAGCGGGCGGGCGGGATCAGGAGGGGACGGGCTCGAGCCGCAGCTCGCGCACGATCTCCCGGGCGCTGGCCTCGCGCGTCGGCCCGGCGTCGGCGCCGACGAACATCTCGATGTAGGCCCGGTGGAAGCAGCCCGCGATCAGCAGCCGCGCGCTCGCCTCCGGGTCCACGCCCGCCGCCACCCTACCCAGGCGCTGTTCGGCCGCCAGGTACGCGGCCAGCGGCGCGGTCTCCATCCGCGGCCCGAGCCCCGTGTCGCGGATGGCCTCGCGGAAGCGCACGGTCACGTTAGGCGAGGTGAACGCGGGTAACGCCGCGGCTTGTACCTCCATGTAGTAGTCGATACCCGCTCGCGCAACTGGCAGGAGATTGTCCGATATGGACCCTTTCCCAAGATGATGGGAGAGTTCGTGGAGAATGCTGAGCCAGAGCGGGAGGCGGTCCTGCAACAGGGCGAGGAAGTGGTCCACGGAGCCGCCGGTCCGGTCCTCCCTGACCGAGACGGCCATCTCCAGGATGCGCCGCCTGGTGTCCTGACTTCTTCGGTGCGGGTCGACATGGGAAGTCGCCATGGCGTGCCTAACGTGCGCGGTCGGTTGAGTAGGCATCACGGCGCGAAGCCGAGTGGTTTTTCGCGATCAGCGGAGCCGGATCTGGGGTCCCAAGGTCGTGGAAGTATGTACGGGTCCCCGATTATTACCCGAAATCGAGAAAAATTGTCGGATTTAATTCCTGAAGGTTAGCTGTCAGTGTCCCTGTCGCGACGTCGCAGGTAGCGCTCGAACTCGGCCGCGATCGCGTCCCCGCTGGCCTCGGGCAGCTCGGCGGCGTCCTTGCGCTCCTCCAGCTCCTTGACGTATTCGGCGACCTCGGTGTCCTGCGAGGCCAGCTCGTCGACGCCGCGCTCCCACGCGCGGGCCTCCTCGTCGAGGTCGCCCAGCGGCATCGGGATCTCCAGCACGTCCTCCAGGCGGCGCAGCAGCGCGAGCGTGGCCTTGGGGTTGGGCGGCTGGGCGACGTAGTGGGGCACCGACGCCCACAGCGAGATCGCGTCGAGCCCAGCCGCGCCGAACGCGTGCTGCAGCACCCCCACGATGCCCGTCGGGCCCTCGTAGCGGCTCAGCTCCAGGTTGGTCGAACGCGCCAGCGCCGCGTCGGTCGCGCCGCCGAGGATGGGCACCGGGCGGGTGTGCGGCGAGTCGTTGAGCAGCGCGCCCAGCATCACCGCCATCTCGACCCCCAGCTCGCGGCAGATCTCGATGATGTCGGCGCAGAACGAGCGCCAGCGCATGTTGGGCTCGATGCCGCGCAGCAGCACCACGTCGCGCTCGCTGCCCGGCGGGCGCGCCCGCAGCAGCCGCGTGGTCGGCCACACGATCGACTGGGCGAGCCCGTCGCTCATCTCCACCACGGGCCGCGTCACCTGGAAGTCGTAGTAGTCGTCGGGGTCGAGCGCGATCAGCGGCTCGGCCTTCCAGACGGACTCGAGATGGGCGATCACACCGCTGGAAGCCTCACCCGCGTCATTCCACCCCTCGAACGCGGCTATGACCACCGGGTCGACGAGCTCGGGGAGCCCTTCGAGCTCGATCACGTGTCGCCTCCTCTCTCCATCATCCTGCTTAGCCTATGCGGTAAGCACGTGTCAGCGTCACCGATCTCCCCCCGAACGGCCGCGCCGCGCCCGTACCGGCGCGGGGACGCGACTCCGCGCGGGCCCGCGCTTACGCGGGCGGGTCAGCGGCCGCCGTCGGTGGTGTGGACGATCAGCACGTCGCAGGCGGCGCGATGGGAGACGCCGGAGGGCACGGAGCCGAGCAGCCGCCCCGCCAGGCTGTTGAGCCCCCGGTTGCCCACCACGAGCAGGCCGGCGCGGTGCCTGGCGGCGAGCGAGACGAGCACGTCGACGGCGTCGCCCCGCTCGGCGGCCAGGACCACGTCGGGGGCGCCCGCCGCGGCGGCGTGCCCGCGGGCCGCGCGCAGGGCGTCGTCGGCCGGGGTGGAGCCGCTCACCTTGTACGCCAGGTCGCCCAGCCGGTCGGCGGCCGCGGCCCGCTCGCTCTCCCGCATGGGCAGGTACGCGCAGGCCAGCACGAGGGTGGCGCCGGTCGCCGCGGCCAGGGACGCCGCCGTGGAGACCGCGTGGAAGGAGGAGGCCGAGCCGTCGGTACCGACGACTACGGTGGAGTAGGTCATGGGTACGGACCCCAATTGGACGCAATGTTCAATTGACTCTCCGCACACTAGCGGCTCGAGCACGCGCGCGAGTGCCGTGCGAGGCGCAGCCGATAAGCTTTACCGCATGAGCCTCTCCCCGTCCTTTCGTGAAGTGTTGTCCCAGCGCGTCGTCGTCGCCGACGGGGCGATGGGCACGATGCTCCAGGCCCAGGACCCGACGCTCGACGACTTCCACGGCCACGAGGGCTGCAACGAGGTGCTCAACGTCACCCGGCCCGACATCGTGCGCGGCGTCCACGACGCCTACTTCGCCGTCGGCGTCGACTGCGTGGAGACCAACACGTTCGGCGCCAACCTCGCCGCCCTCGGCGAATACGACATCTCCGAGCGCGTCTTCGAATACTCCGAGGCCGGCGCCAGGATCGCCCGCGAGGCTGCCGACCAGTGGTCCACGCCCGACCAGCCGCGTTTCGTGCTCGGCTCCATGGGCCCGGGCACCAAGCTGCCCACGCTCGGCCATCTGCCGTACGCGAGGCTGCGCGACGCGTACCGCGACAACGCGGCGGGCCTGATCGCGGGCGGCGCGGACGCGCTGATCATCGAGACCAGCCAGGACCTGCTCCAGGTCAAGGCCGCCGTCATCGGCGCCAGGCGGGCCGCCGAGGCGTCCGGACGCGACGTGCCGATCATCGCGCAGGTGACGATCGAGACCAACGGCGCGATGCTGCTCGGCTCCGAGATCGGCGCCGCCCTGACCGCGATCGAGCCGCTGGGCGTCGACGTCGTGGGGCTCAACTGCGCGACGGGCCCGGCCGAGATGAGCGAGCACCTGCGCTACCTCGCCCGCCACTCGCGGCTCAAGCTGTCCTGCATGCCCAACGCGGGCCTGCCGGTGCTGACCTCAGACGGCGCCTACTACCCGCTCTCCGCGCAGGAGCTGGCCGACGCGCACGGGACGTTCACCCGCGACTACGGCCTGTCCCTGGTCGGCGGCTGCTGCGGCACCACCCCCGAGCACCTGCGCCAGGTCGTGGAGAAGGTGCGCGGCAAGGAGGTCGCGCACCGCCGCCCGCACCCCGAGCCGGGCGCGTCCTCGCTCTACCAGACCGTGCCGTTCCGGCAGGACACCTCCTACCTGGCCATCGGCGAGCGCTGCAACACCAACGGCTCCAAGGCCTTCCGCGAGGCCATGCTGGAGGGCCGCTGGGACGACTGCGTCGAGACGGCCCGCGACCAGGCCCGCGACGGCGCCCACATGCTCGACCTGTGCGTCGACTACGTCGGCCGCGACGGCGTGGCCGACATGAAGGAGCTGGCCTTCCGCTTCGCCACCGCCTCCACGCTGCCGATCATGCTCGACTCGACCGAGCCCGCGGTGCTGCAGGCCGGGCTGGAGATGCTCGGCGGGCGCGCCGCCGTCAACTCCGTCAACTACGAGGACGGCGACGGCCCCGACTCCCGCTTCCAGAAGATCATGCGCCTGGTGCGCGAGCACGGCTCGGCCGTCGTCGCCCTGACCATCGACGAGCAGGGCCAGGCCCGCACCGCCGAGTGGAAGACCCGCGTGGCCGGCCGTCTCATCGATGACCTGACGGGCAACTGGGGCATGCGGGTCGAGGACATCATCGTCGACTGCCTGACCTTCCCCATCGCCACCGGCCAGGAGGAGACCAGGCGCGACGGCCTGGAGACCATCGAGGCCATCCGTGAGCTCAAGCGCCGCTACCCGGGCGTGCAGACCACGCTGGGCCTGTCCAACATCAGCTTCGGCCTCAACCCGGCCGCCCGCATGGTGCTCAACTCGGTGTTCCTCAACGAGTGCGTCAACGCGGGCCTCGACTCCGCCATCGTGCACGCCTCCAAGATCCTGCCGATGGCCCGCATCCCCGACGAGCAGCGCCAGGTCGCCCTCGACATGGTCTACGACCGCCGCCGCGACGGCTACGACCCGCTGCAGCGCTTCATGGATCTGTTCGAGGGCGTCGACGCCGCGGCCATGCGTGCGGGCAAGGCCGAGGAGCTGGCCGCGCTGCCGCTGTGGGAGCGGCTCAAGCGGCGCATCATCGACGGCGAGAAGAAGGGCCTGGAGGCCGACCTCGACACCGCGCTGGACCAGCGGCCCGCCCTGGAGATCATCAACGAGGTGCTGCTCGACGGCATGAAGACGGTGGGCGAGCTGTTCGGCTCCGGGCAGATGCAGCTGCCGTTCGTGCTGCAGTCGGCCGAGGTGATGAAGACCGCCGTCGCCTACCTCGAGCCCCACATGGATCGCGTCGAGGGCGAGACCAAGGGCCGCATCGTGCTGGCCACCGTCAAGGGCGACGTGCACGACATCGGCAAGAACCTCGTCGACATCATCCTGTCCAACAACGGCTACCAGGTGGTCAACCTCGGCATCAAGCAGCCGGTCTCGGCCATCCTGGAGGCCGCCGACGAGCAGCGGGCCGACGTCATCGGCATGTCGGGGCTGCTGGTGAAGTCGACGGTCATCATGAAGGAGAACCTGGAGGAGATGAACTCCAGGGGCCTTTCGGAGAGATACCCGGTGCTGCTCGGCGGCGCCGCCCTGACCCGCGCCTACGTCGAGCAGGACCTGGCCGAGCTGTTCGAGGGCGAGGTGCGTTACGCGCGCGACGCGTTCGAAGGGCTGCGGCTGATGGACTCGTTCATGGCCGTCAAGCGCGGCGTCGCCGGGGCGACGCTACCGCCGCTGCGCGAGCGGCGCGTCAAGACCGGCGCCGTGCTGCAGCGCACCCCCGTCGAGGAGCTGCCCGCCCGCTCCGACGTGGCCGCCGACAACCCCCTGCCGCGGGTCCCCTTCTCCGGCGACCGCGTCGTCAAGGGGATCTCGCTGACCGAATACTCCGCCTTCCTCGACGAGCGCGCCCTGTTCCTCGGGCAGTGGGGGCTCAAGCCCACCAGGGGCGGCGACGGGCCCGGCTACGAGGAGCTGGTCGAGACCGAGGGCCGGCCGCGGCTGCGCATGTGGCTGGACCGCATCCAGACGGAGGGCCTGCTGGAGGCGGCCGTCGTCTACGGCCACTTCCCGTGCGTGTCGGACGGCGACACGCTGATCGTGCTCGACGAAGACGGCTCCGAGCGCACCCGCTTCACCTTCCCGCGCCAGCGCCGCGACCGCCACCTGTGCCTGTCCGACTTCTTCCGTGCCAAGGACTCCGGCGAGGTCGACGTGGTCGGCTTCCAGGTGGCCACCATGGGGTCGAAGATCTCCGAGGCCACGGCCGAGCTGTTCGCCAAGGACGCCTACCGCGACTACCTGGAGCTGCACGGCCTGTCGGTGCAGCTCACCGAGGCGCTGGCCGAATACTGGCACGCCAGGGTCCGCGCGGAGTGGGGCATCGGCGGCGAGGAGTCGCTCGACGACATGCTCAAGGTCAACATCCAGGGTTGCCGCTACTCCTTCGGCTACCCGGCCTGCCCCAACCTGGAGGACCAGAAGCAGCTCTTCCAGCTGCTCGACCCCGAGCGCATCGGGGTGACGCTGTCGGAGGAGTTCCAGCTCCACCCCGAGCAGGCCACCTCCGCGCTCGTCGCCCACCACCCCGAGGCCAAATACTTCAACGTCTGACCGGTGGCCGGTCGCCCGCCGTTCACCCATGGACGGCCAGAATGGCAAGCACGCACCACCGACCCGGGGGCAACATGCAAGCGGTCTTCTTCGACATGGACGGGCTGCTCGTCGACAGCGAGAAGGTCTGGTTAGAGATCGAGACCGGGGTGATGGCCAGGCTCGGCGCCGCCTGGACGACCGAGCACCAGGCCCACCTGGTCGGCGGGTCCATGGAGCGCACGCTCGACTACATGCTGGCCGTGTCGGGCGCCACCATTCCCGCCGCCACGGTGCGGGAGTGGATGGTGGACGGCATGGTGGCGCGCCTGTCGGCGGGGGTGCGCGTGCTGCCGGGCGCCTCCGAGTTGCTCGACGCGCTGCGGGCCGAGGGCGTGCCCGTGGGGCTGGTCACCTCGTCGCTGAAGGAGATCGCCGAGGCGGTGCTCACGGGCGTGGGCCGCGACCGGTTCGACGTCATCGTCACCGCGGAGGACGTCTCCCGCACCAAGCCGGACCCTGAGCCGTACCTGACGGCCGCGGCGCTGCTGGGCGTGGCGCCGGTGCGCTGCGTGGTGCTGGAGGACTCGCCCAACGGCGTCGCGGCCGCGACGGCGGCCGGCTGCGCCGTGGTGGCCGTCCCCAGCCTGCTGCCCATCGACCCGGCCCCCGGACGGCTGGTGGTCTCCTCGCTGGAGCGGGTCGGCGTCGCCGACCTGCGCGCCCTCATCACGCTCTGAGCCTCCAGGTACCCCTAGGGGACAAGTGGTCCTCCCGGAGGAGGGGCGGGAGCGATTTCGCGTGCCAGGATGGAGACGTAGTCGATACGAGGGGCGGCGTGATGTACGAGCAGATCGCGTGGTTGCCGCTGTGCGCCGGAGTGACCGCGGCAGGGCTGGTGCTCGGTTTCCTGGCCTTCAGGCGCAGGGGAGCGGCGGCCGGCATGAGGATGACGGCGTGGGCGTTGCTACCGGTGGCCGCCTACCTGACCGGCGCGTTGCAGGCGCTGTGGACCATCGGTGCGACCGCCGTAGGGTTCGTCACGGGCCTGGTGCTCAATCCGCTCGTCTGGGCGGGCGTCGCCGTGACCGGGCTGGCCGCAGTGCTGTTCGTGGTGTCGGGGGTGCTGCGCGGCAGGAAGTTGTCCGTCGGCAGGAAGAAGAAGGCTCCCGCCGAGGGGCCGGCCATTCAGCCCTCAGCGAACAAGCCGGGTGCCGCGGCCAAGCCGCAGCCGGCCGTGGCCGCCCAGAAGGAGCGCAAGGGCGACGACGACTTCTCCGACATCGAGGACTTGCTCAAGCGCCGCGGCATCAGCTGAATACAGGCGTTCGTCCGCGCTCTGTCACAGTTCCGAGACGCAACCGGGACGGGTCGTACACATTCCCTTCAAGATCGATACGAATGAGTTTCGCGTCAATCACAGTTAAGCCACATCGGGTGCGGAGGGACTAGTCACACCAGCTCAGGCCATAGATTCTGCCTCCTGAGGTCGCGACACGCGGTCTAAAGTCAGTAGTCAGCAGACTCGTCTGGTTCCAGGGGGCAATTCGGCATGACCGCACCGCTAGACGTTTCCGGTTCCGCGGCAGAGGCGCATCCGGAGTCGGTGCTCGCGGGCGCGGGGCAGGCGATCCAGGGTCGGTCTCTGACCAAGATCGCATGGATGCGGCTCAGGCGGGACAAGGTCGCTCTCGCGGGCGGGATCTTCGTTGTCCTGCTGGTCCTGGTGGCGATCTTCTCCTCGCCCATCATCGCCGCGTTCGGGCACCCCCCGCTGGAGTTCCACCAGGATCAGATCGACCAGAGCACGCTCCTGCCCAAGGGCGCCTTCGGGGGCGTGAGCGGCGAATACCTGCTCGGCGTCGAGCCGGTCAACGGCCGCGACATCTTCAGCCGCATCGTCGCCGGCGCCGGGATCTCGCTGCTGATCGGCTTCCTCGCCACCATCCTGTCGGTCGTCATCGGCGCCACGCTGGGCGTCATCGCCGGATACTTCGGCGGCTGGGTCGACCAGGTGATCGGCCGGCTGATGGACGTCTTCCTCGCCTTCCCGCTGCTGGTCTTCGCGATCGCGCTGGCGGGCGTCATCCCCGACAAGGGGTTCGGCCTGGAGGGCAACGGCCTGCGGATCGCGATGCTGATCTTCATCATCGGCTTCTTCAGCTGGCCCAGCATCGGCCGCATCGTGCGCGGCCAGACGCTCTCGCTGCGCGAGCGCGAGTTCGTCGACGCGGCGCGCAGCCTCGGCGCGCGTAACGGCTACATTCTGTTCCGCGAAGTCATGCCCAACCTGCTGGCGCCGATCCTGGTCTACGCGACCCTGCTCATCCCGACCAACATCCTGTTCGAGGCGGCGCTCTCCTTCCTGGGCGTCGGCATCAACCCGCCCACCCCCACCTGGGGCGGCATGCTCTCCGAAGCGGTTCGCTTCTACACGCTGCCGCACTTCGTGCTCTTCCCGGGTCTGGCGATCTTCGTCACCGTCCTGGCGTTCAACCTGTTCGGCGACGGACTGAGGGACGCCTTCGACCCGCGAGCGCACTGACCTTCGCCAACGCTTGATCCCCCGGCATCTCACTAATCAAGGGGTTAGTAAATGAGAAGGAAACACGCACTGGCAGGAGCCGCCACAGCGGCGCTCGCCCTGGTGCTCTCCGCCTGTGGCGGCGGAGGTGGCGGTACGCCACAGCAGCCCGCCCAGTCGGCCTCCGGCGGCGCCGCGCAGGACGCGTTCGACGCCGCTCTCACCCAGGTGTGGAACCCGTCCACGAAGAAGGGCGGCACCCTCAAGGCGGCTCACTCCGCCGACTGGGACAGCCTCGACCCGGGCGACACCTACTACGGCTACTCACTCAACTTCGGCCGCTTCTACTGGCGGACGCTGACGACGTACAAGACCGGTGCCGGCCCCGAGAGCAACACCGTCGTGCCCGACCTCGCCGAGTCGCTCGGTACGGCGAGCGACGGCGGCAAGACCTGGACGTACAAGCTCAGAAGCGGGCTGAAGTTCGAGGACGGCACGCCGATCACCGCCAAGGACGTGGCGTACGCGGTGGCGCGGACGTTCGACAAGGAGACCTTCCCGCACGGTCCCTCCTACCTCAACGAGCTGCTCGACTGGCCGAAGGACTTCAAGAGCGTCTACAAGACCCCCGACGTCGACTACAAGTCGGCCGTCGAGGCGACCGACGACCTGACGCTGGTCTTCCACCTGAAGAAGCCGTTCTCCTCCATGGACTACGTCGTCCAGATGCCGATGACGGCCCCGGTGCCGAAGGCCAAGGACACCGGCGCGAAGTTCAAAGAGCACGTCATCTCCTCCGGCCCGTACAAGTTCGAGACGAACGAGATCGGCAAGAAGTTCACCCTGGTCCGCAACGACCAGTGGGACCCCGCCACCGACCCCAACCGTCCCGCGCTGCCGGACCGGATCGAGGTCCAGCTCAACGTCAACGCCGACGACCTGGACAACCAGCTCATCGCCGGTGACATCCAGCTCGACATCCCCGGCACGGGCATGCAGCCGGCCGCGCTGGGCAA
Source organism: Nonomuraea marmarensis (assembly GCF_043197025.1). NCBI lineage: Bacteria > Bacillati > Actinomycetota > Actinomycetes > Streptosporangiales > Streptosporangiaceae > Nonomuraea > Nonomuraea marmarensis. The sequence goes on along the minus strand of NZ_JBICRM010000004.1, from coordinate 274,006 downwards.
GGTCCTTCCCGACCCGGCGCTGAAGGCCCGCACGGACAACCCGACGATCCCCAGGCTCTGGTACGTGTCCGTCATCCCCTACAACCCCCCGATGGACAACATCGAGTGCCGCAAGGCCGTCATGTGGGCCGCCGACCGCGTCGCCAACCAGACCGCCTTCGGCGGCCCGGTGGCCGGCGGTGACATCGCCTCGAACGTGATGCCGCCGCCCATCGTCGGCCAGGAGAAGTTCGACACCTACGCCACCCCGGAGAACAAGGGCGACGTGACCAAGGCCAAGGCGGCCCTGGCGGCGTGCGGCCAGCCGAACGGCTTCTCCACCACCATGACGTTCCGCTCCGACCGTCCGCGCGAGAAGGCGCTGGCCGAGTCGATGCAGCAGGCGCTGGACAAGGTCGGCATCAAGCTCACGCTCAAGGGCTTCCCCGGCTCCAGCTACTTCTCCGACTACGCCGGTAACGTCGACTACGTGAAGAAGAACGGCATCGGCCTGGCCGCCCACGGCTGGGGCTCCGACTGGCCCGACGGTTACGGCTTCATGCAGGCCATCGTCGACAGCCGCACCATCCGTGACGCCGGCAACTACAACCTCAGCGTCAAGAACCCTGAGGTCGACAAGCTGATCGACCAGGCCTCCGCCGAGCTCGACGCCACGGCTCGCGCGAAGCTCTGGGTCGACGTCGACAAGAAGGTCATGGAGGACGCCTCCATCCTTCCGGTGGTATGGGCCAAGTCGCTGCTCATGCGCGGCAAGGGCCTGACGAACGTCGCCTACAACGAGGGCCAGAGCATGTACGACTACGTGCTGCTCGGCGTTCAGTGACCAGGCGAGGTTCGGGGATCTAGCGAAGGCAGGTGAAGGCAGGAGTGGCCGGCCCGGACGTCCGGGCGGGCCACTCGGCCGGTAGCGGTGCTCACATACATCATCAGACGCCTGATCGGCGCGTTCGCGATGCTGATCGTGATCAGCATGGTCACCTTCGGCATCTTCTTCGTCGTGCCGCAGTGGGCCGGGGCGACACCCGAGGCCATGGCCTCACGCTACGTGGGGCGCGCGGCGACGCCCGAGACGGTCGCCCTCGTGACCGAGCGGCTCGGGTTCAACGACCCGGTGGTCGTGCAGTACGGCAGGTTCGTCAAGGGCATCGTCACCGGCGCCCAGTACGACTACGGAGCCGGTGTCGAGCAGTGCCCCGCGCCCTGCTTCGGCTACTCCTTCATCAGCGGCCAGCCCGTCTGGCCGGACCTCGTCGACCGCATGCCGGTCACCTTCTCCCTTGCCGTCGGCGCCGCCCTCATCTGGGTGCTGGCCGGGGTGAGCGTGGGCGTGCTGTCCGCGCTGCGCAGAGGCAGTTTCTTCGACCGGCTGTCGATGGGCACCGCGCTGGCCGGAGTGTCGCTGCCCATCTTCTTCACCGGCATGATCTCGCTGGTCGTCTTCAGCTACGGCCTCGGCTGGACGCCGCCGGGCGGCGCATGGACACCGATCACCGAGAACCCGGCCCAGTGGGCCTATGACCTGCTGCTGCCGTGGATCACCCTGGCGTTCCTGTTCGCCGCGGGCTACGCCAGGCTCACCCGCGCCGGGATGCTGGAGACCATGGGCGAGGACTACATCCGCACCGCCCGCGCCAAGGGCCTGCGCGAGCGCGAGGTCGTGGTCAAGCACGGGCTGCGCGCCGCGCTCACACCGATCCTGACGTTGTTCGGCATCGATTTCGGCCTGCTCATCGGTGGCGCCGTGCTCACCGAGACCACCTATACTCTGCCCGGGCTGGGCCAGTACGCCATCCTGGCCATCAGAAACCAGGACCTGCCGCAGGTCATGGGCGTGGTGCTGGTCGCCGCGGCCTTCGTCGTGGTCGCGAGCCTGATCGTCGACCTGCTGTACGCCGTGGTCGACCCGAGGGTGAGGTTGTCGTGAGCTTCCTTGACGTCAAGGACCTGAAGATCCATTTTCCGACCGACGACGGCCTGGTCAAGTCCGTCGACGGCCTGTCGTTCAGCGTCGAGCGCGGCAAGACCCTGGGCATCGTGGGGGAGTCCGGCTCCGGCAAGAGCGTGACCAGCCTCGGCGTGCTGGGCCTGCACAAGGGCGGCCGGGCGAAGCTCTCCGGTGAGATCTGGCTCGACGGCGAGGAGCTCATCGGCGCCTCGGCCGAGCACGTACGCGGGCTGCGCGGCAAGAAGATGGCGATGATCTTCCAGGATCCGCTGTCCTCGATGCACCCGTACTACACGGTGGGCCACCAGATCATCGAGGCCTACCGGATCCACCACAAGGTCACCAAGCAGGTGGCCCGCAAGCACGCCATCGACATGCTCGGCCGCGTCGGGATCCCCGAGCCGGCCAGGCGCGTCGACAGCTACCCGCACGAGTTCTCCGGCGGCATGCGGCAGCGCGCCATGATCGCGATGGCGCTGTCCTGCGACCCCGAGCTCCTCATCGCCGACGAGCCGACGACCGCGCTCGACGTGACCGTGCAGGCCCAGATCCTGGACCTCATGCGCGACCTGCAGCGCGAGTTCAACTCGGCGCTGATCGTCATCACCCACGACCTGGGCGTGGTGGCCGAGCTGTCCAACGACATCCTGGTCATGTACGGCGGCAAGTGCGTCGAGTACGGCTCGGCCGACGACATCTTCTACCGGCCCGAGCACCCCTACACCTGGGGCCTGCTGGGCTCCATGCCCCGCCTCGACCGCGAGCGCACCGAACGGCTGCTGCCGATCAAGGGCTCCCCGCCGTCCCTGATCAACGTGCCGACGGGCTGCGCCTTCCACCCCCGCTGCCCCTATGTCGAGCGCACCGAGGGCAAGTCGCAGGCCGAGGTGCCCGCGCTGGCCGAGACCGAGGGCGGCCACCTGGTGCGCTGCCACCTGAGCAGGCCCGAGCGGCGGAGCCTGTGGGAGACCGAGATCAAGCCAGTGCTGGAGACCCAGTGAGTGACAGTGAGCTGCTCCTTTCCGTACAGGACCTGGAGAAGCACTTCCCCGTGACGAAGGGTCTGCTCAAAAGGCAGGTCGGCGCCGTCAAGGCGGTCGACGGGATCAGTTTCGACGTGTTCAAGGGCGAGACCCTGGGCCTGGTGGGCGAGTCGGGCTGCGGCAAGTCCACGACCGGCCGGCTGGTCACCCGGCTGCTCGAACCCACCGGCGGCAAGGTCGTCTTCGAGGGCCAGGACATCACGCACATGGGGCAGGGCAGGCTCCGCCCGCTCCGCCGCGACATGCAGATGATCTTCCAGGACCCGTACTCGTCGCTCAACCCCCGGCACACGGTCGGCGCCATCGTCGGCGCCCCCTTCCGCATTCAGGGCGTGCAGACCGAGCACGGCATCAAGAAGGCCGTCCAGGACATCCTCGAGCTCGTCGGCCTCAACCCCGAGCACTACAACCGCTACCCGCACGAGTTCTCCGGCGGCCAGCGCCAGCGCATCGGCATCGCCCGCACGCTCGCGCTCAAACCGAAGCTGATCATCGCCGACGAGCCGGTCTCCGCGCTCGACGTGTCGATCCAGGCCCAGGTCGTCAACCTGCTCGAAGACCTGCAGAACGAGCTGGACCTCACCTACGTCGTGATCGCCCACGACCTGTCGGTGGTGCGGCACATCAGCGACCGGGTCGCGGTCATGTACCTGGGCAAGATCGTGGAGGTCGCCGACCGCAAGCGGCTCTACAGCTCGCCCATGCACCCGTACACCAACGCCCTGCTGTCGGCGGTGCCGGTGCCCGACCCGAAGGGGCGGGCCGGGCGCGAGCGCATCCGGCTGACCGGCGACGTGCCCAGCCCGCTCAACCCGCCGCCCGCGTGCCGCTTCCACACCCGCTGCTGGAAGGCGCAGGAGATCTGCAAGACGGTCGAGCCGCCACTGGAGGAGCTGGCCAGCGGTCACCGCGTCGCCTGCCACTTCCCGGAGAACGCGCCCGAGACCGCCGTCGCGGCGGCCCAGGAGTCGTCAGGATAAGGCTCCGGGGGTGATCAGCCCCGTCTCGTAGGCCAGCACCACGGCCTGTACGCGGTCGCGCAGCCCCAGCTTGGTGAGCACGTTGCCGACGTGCGTCTTGACCGTTGTCTCGCTCACCACGAGCTTGGCCGCGATCTCCGCGTTGGACATGCCCTTGGCGATCAGCCGCAGCACCTCCAGCTCCCGCTCGGTCAGCCGGTCGAGCCGCGCGGGAGCGGCCTGCTCGTACGCCGACGGCAGCCGCTTGGCGAACCGGTCCAGCAGCCGCCGCGTCACGCTCGGCGCCACGATCGCGTCACCGGCCGCCACCACCCGGATGGCCTGCACCAGCTCGTCGGGCGGCACGTCCTTCAGCAGGAACCCGGAAGCGCCGGCGCGCAGCGCCTCCACGATGTACTCGTCCAGGTCGAACGTCGTCAGCACCAGCACCTTCGGCACGTGCGCCGACGGCGCCGCCTCCCGGACGATCCTGCGGGTCGCCTCGATGCCGTCGACCCCGGGCATCCGGATGTCCATCAGCACCACGTCGGGCAGCAGCGCCCGCGTCTGCTCCTGCGCGTCCTTGCCGTCGCCGGCCTGGCCCACCACCGTGAGGTCGGGCTCGGCCTCCAGGATCAGGCGGAACCCCGTGCGCAGCAGCGGCTGGTCGTCCACCAGCAGCACTCGGATCGTCATTGGCCGTCCACCGGCAGCACCCCGATCGTCATTGGCCGTCCTTCAACGGGAACCTCGCCCGCACCTCGAAACCGCCCCCCGGCAGCGGACCGATGCTCAGGATTCCACCATAGAGGGCGACCCGCTCGCGAATGCCCACCAAACCATGCCCTGACCGGGTGGACAGCCCCGCCGCGCCGACCCCGTCGTCCTCGACGCGTACGTCCAGCTCATGGGGCTCGTACCGGACGGTCACCACGGCCTTCGCCCCGGCGCCAGCGTGCCGCAGGCTGTTCGTCAGCCCCTCCTGGACCAGCCGGTAGGCGGCCAGGTCGACCCCCGCGGGCAGCGGCCGCGGTTCGCCCTCGGCCTGCAGCCGGGTGGACAGCCCCGCCTCCCGCATCTGCTCGGCCAGCAGCGGCAGGTCCCGCACGCCCGGCTGCGGGCCCAGCTCGGCCCGGGCATCGGCCCGGGAGTCGGTACGCAGCACGCCGACGATGTTGCGCATCTCCGTCATCGCCAGCCGGCCCGTGTGCTCGATGGCCGACAGCGCCTCCCGCGCCAGGTCGGGATCGGCGGCCAGCACCCTGCGCGCCGCGGCCGCCTGCACCGTCATCACGCTGACGTGGTGGGCGACCACGTCGTGCAGCTCGCGGGCGATCCTGGAGCGCTCCTCGGCCCGCGCCGCCCGCGTGTCGGCGGCGTGCGCCCGCTCCAGCCTGGCCGCCCGATCCTTCAACTCCTCCAGGTACGCCCGGCGCAACCGCAGGCTCCGCCCCGCGCCCCACACCGCCACCAGCACCACGGCCACCACGACGTGCTCGCTCCAGCTCGCCACCCTGGCCGGGCCCGCCACGGCGCCGAGCGTGTACGTCACCAGCGAGACCAGCAGCCCGCCCAGCGCGACCGCCAGCCCCCGGTAGGACGCGACCGAATACAGCAGCACCAGCCCGGCCAGGCATGAGATGCCGGCGCCGTACCCGAACACGGCCAGCAACGTCTCCGGCACCACCGTCGCGCACAGCGCCGACAGCGGCCACCGCCTGCGCAGCGCCACCGGGACGCACGCCAGCACCACCAGCACCGCGCCGAACGAGTCGGGCGCCCGCATGCCGTCGACCGCTATCCCCTCGGCCTGAAGGCGATCGGGGCCGTAGAGCACGAACAGCGCCACCGAGACCCCGGCCACCACCACGGCGAGCAGCGTGTCGTGCAACCTGGTTCGGTCTATCCGCACCGCTTCACTGTAGGCCCAGGTGAGAGCCCGTAACCTCCCCCCTCGGGAGGATTACCCCTTGTACGCACCCACGCACCCACCCCTCACCCGCCCAAGACGCGCACTGACACCCCACCCGCGCCGCACCGGCCCGGAAACGCGCCGTGCGGCAGCTCAGGCCCGCCCCGACGAGCCGTCAGCCCAGGGACGCGGCCCAGCACGGAACGGCCGGTCAGAGCTCGTCGGTGGCCGAGCGCCGGTTGCTCCGCACCGTGTCGCCCGGCTGGCGGTCGGGCACCGGCGGCGGGGTGCCGCCGAACTCCGGGCACAACGCCTGATGATCGCACCAGTCGCACAACCGGCTCCGGCGCGCCCGCCACTCACCGGTCTCCAGCGACCGCTCGATCGCCGCCCACAACGCCATCACCTTGCGCTCGGTGGCCAGCAGGTCGGCCTCGTCCGGCGCGTACCGGAGCACCTCGCCCTGACCGCCCAGATAGACCAGCTGCAGCAGCCGCGGCACCTGCCCGCGCAGCCGCCACAACACCAGCGCGTAGAACTTCATCTGGAACAGCGCCTTGGCCTCGAAGTCGGGCCCGGGCGCGGTGCCCGTCTTGTAGTCGACCACCCGGACCTCGCCGGTCGGCGCCACGTCGAGCCGGTCGACGTAGCCCCGCAACATCAGCCCGCCGTCCAGCACCGCCTCGACATAGAGCTCGCGCTCGGCGGGCTCCAGCCGCGTCGGGTCCTCCAGCGTGAAGTAGCGCTCCAGCATGCCGCGCGCCTGCGCCAGCCACTCCGCCTGCTCGGTCTCGTCGGCGAACATCCGCGCGTAGAGCGGATCGTCGGCCAGCAGCCGCTGCCACTGCGGCTCCAGCAACTCCAGCGCCGCCCGCACCGAACGCCGCGGCGCCGGCAGGTCGTAGAGGCGCTCCAGGACCGCGTGCACCACCGTGCCGCGCACCGCGGCCTGCGAAGGTTTCTCGGGCAGCTGATCGATCACCCGGAACCGGTAGAGCAGCGGACATGTCATGAAATCGCCCGCCCGGGAGGGGGAGAGAGCTCCGATGATCACCGGTTCGGTCAAAGTCATGCACCGCACTCTAGGTCAACACCCCGACAGAATAACGGTCGCGGGACGAGGATCACGTGATCGGGCGCGTAGCATCAAGGCAGCAACAGCACGTAATGGACGTTCGAGGAGTGCGGTGAGCGAGCAGAGCCCGCGGCAGGAGTTCTCCGGCATACGGATGGGGAAGCCGTTCGGCATTCCGGTGTACGTCTCGTGGACATGGTTCCTCGTCGCGGCCTTCATCACGTTCATGTTCGGGCCCCAGTTCGCCCAGAGGCTGCCCGAGCTCGACAGCACGGCCGCCTACGCGGTGGCGTTCGCGTTCGCGGTGCTGCTGTACGTGTCGGTGCTGCTGCACGAGCTGGCGCACAGCGTCCTGGCCAAGTGGTACGGCCTGCCGGTCCGCAGGATCACCCTCTACCTCCTCGGCGGCGTGTCGGAGATCGAGAAGGAGCCGCCCACGCCGGGCAAGGAGTTCCTGGTCGCCGCGGCCGGTCCGGCGCTCTCGCTGGGCCTGGGCGGGCTCGGCCTGGCCGCCGACGTCTACCTGGTCAACGACGGCGGCATCCTCGAGGTGCTCGTCTGGCAGCTGTGGGTGGCCAACCTCATCGTCGGCGTGTTCAACCTGCTGCCCGGGCTGCCGCTCGACGGCGGCAGGATGCTCCGCGCGGGCGTGTGGAAGCTGACCAGGAACCCCGGCACCGGCACCATCGTGGCCGCGTGGGGCGGGCGGGTGCTGGCCGTGCTGCTCGTCGTGTTCCCGATCGCCATGGCGCTGTCGGGCGGGCAGGAGATCGACGTCCCCGACCTGCTGTGGCCGATCGTGCTGGCGTCGTTCATCTGGCTCGGGGCCAGCCAGTCGCTGCGCGTGGCCAAGATCCGGGCCAGGATCCCGCAGGTCAACGCGCGCGCACTGGCCCGCAGGGCGATACCGGTCGCCGCCGAGACGCCGCTGGCCGAGGCGCTGCGGCAGGCCACCGAGGGCAGGGCGGGCGCGATCGTCGTGGTCGACCACGACGGCAGTCCCCTGGCCATCGTCAGCGAGGCCGCCGTCCAGGCCACCCCCGAGCACCGCCGCCCCTGGGTGAACGTCGGCTCCATGGCCAAGTCCCTCGAACCCTCGATGGTGCTCGAGGCCGACCTGGTGGGCGAGCCGCTCATCGACGCCATGCGCGGGGCCCCGGGCAGCGAATACCTGCTCGTGGAGCGCGGCGGAGAGATCTTCGGCGTGCTCGCCACGGCCGATGTGAACCGGGTTTTCACCGGCGTCTGATTTGTCCCACTCGTTTAAGCGGCAGCCCCCGGATAGGGTCGTGTGCAGCAGTTTCGGGTGGCCGGGGCCGACTCCGGCGATTTCTGCGATGCGACGACTGGCCGATAGTGTTCTGTTTGGCCAAACTTGCACAGTTAAGGGGTTTGTTGCGGTCCACCGGGTCACCGAATCGAGACGAGGGGGCCAGCGACAGGGCCTCGTCGTCTGGGTACGTATGGCTGGTGGCCAGCACGGCAGTGCGGGTGCCGTAATATCGCCGGCTTCCGGGGAGGAGAGTTGAGTGACCGAGCGCAGCGAGGGCACCAATGAGCGCAGCACGGTCGTCATGAGGGAGGACGCATGACCGACCACGGCTTCGGAGTGGTGCGTCCGCTTCCTGGAAATGGGCTGGTCGCCTTCGAGGGCGGGCTGCTGCTGGTGTGCGACGCCAACGAGTCCGCGGCCAACGACCTGCTCGACGCGCTGCGTGAGACGGCCGCGTCCGGCGGCGACGGCAGGGCGCTGGCCCGTCGCGCCGCGCAGGTGCTCGCGGCCAACATGGCGGGCGACCCGGCCACGTGCGCGGTCGCGGGCCCGGTCGGCGACGGTGTGGCCGTGCTGGTCAGCGGCTCGGCCGCGGCCACCATCGGCACCGCCTCCGGCGAGACGCGGCTGGCCGGCAGCGACTCCCTGACGTGGGCCGACCGGCTCGTCACCGGCCCGGTCGAGCGCGTCCAGCTGAGCCTGCCCGGGGCCGGCAGCCCGCACCCCGCGGTCCGCTTCGAAGGCGGTGTGGTGCACGGCGGCGGCCTCGTCGGCGACCTCACCGACCAGCCCGCCGCTCCCGCTCCGTCCAGGCCGCTGACCAGTGAGATGCCGGCCACGGCCTTCCACATCGAGGCCGACCTGATCCAGCCGCCGCCCGCGCCCGTGGAGCGGCCTCCGTACCCGCTGGCCGACCAGCCGCAGGCCGTGCAGGGCCCGTCCTCGGGCCCGCAGCCCCAGGAGCAGCCTCCCTACCTCCCCCCGCAGGATCAGCCGCCCTACCCCACGCCTCAGGAGCAGCCCCCCGACCTCCCCCCGCAGGAGCCCCAGCCCCCCTACCTCCCGCCCCAGGAGCAGCCCCCCTATTTCGGCCCGCAGGAGCAGCCGCCGCCCCTTCCCGAGCCGCAGCAGTTCCCCTCCTACGACGAGCCCCCTCCCTCCGGCAACGGCGTCGCCGACCAGCAGGCCCAGCAGCAGCACATGGGCCCGCCGGACCACTACGACCAGCCCGCGCCGCCCCTGCTCGGCCCGCCCGACCACTACGAGCAGCCGGGGCCGCCGCCGCAGGAGCAGCAGCCCGACCACGGCGACCGGCCGCTGGTCTACGGCGTCGACTGCAAGAACGACCACTTCAACGATCCCCGCGTGCCCTACTGCGCCGTCTGCGGGATCGCCCTCGTCCAGCGCACTCTCGTCCCCTACAAGGGCCCGCGCCCGTCGCTCGGGGTCCTCATCCTGGACGACGGGACGGCGCTGCCGCTGGAGAGCGACTACCTGCTGGGCCGCGACCCGGAGCGGGCGCCCGAGGTGGCCGGTGGCACCGCCAGGCCCGCCAAGGTGACCAGCCCGGACGGGTCGGTCTCCCGCCGGCACCTGCGGGTGGCGCTGGACGGCTGGGACGTCAACCTGGTCGATCTGGGCTCGGTCAACGGCACCCAGATCCAGCCGCCCGGCGACCCCAACTTCTACGACATCCCGCCCAACGAGCCCGTCACCATCGCCCCGGGCACGACGGTCCGCGTCGGGGTCTCCCGCACGCTCCGCTTCGAGGCGCACCGGGGGTAGGGCTCGAAACGCTCGCGTCCCGGGTATGGGGCGCGAGCGAGACCCTTGGGAGCGGCTCAGGAGCCGGGCGAGGCGAGGAACTCGCGGGCGCCGCGCAGCCGGGTCCGCAGACGTCGTTGCGTGGCCGCACAGTCCAGCCGCACGTCCAATGGACCAGTCAGATCGGTGTCGGCCCGGCGGCCGGTCGGCAGGCGAGCCGCGTCGAGACCGTCCCGGCGGGCGATGAGCACCCCCAGCTCGTACCGGCTCAAGGCATCGGCGCCCGCGACGTGCCGGATGCCAGAAAGCCCGCCGGCCGCCAGCTCCATCAGCGCCGCCGCCAGGTCGGCGACGTGAACGGGACACCTCACGTCGTCCGTGAACAGCACGCCTCCGGCGCGTCCCGTGGCCAGCGAACGTACGAACGCCTCGTGGGGAGATCCGCCGTTCCCGACGATCAGGGAGGTCCTGGCGATCGCCGCGCCGGGCAGCACAGCCCGTACCGCCGTCTCAGCCGCCGCCTTGGCCGCCCCGTACGGGCTGACCGGGTCGGGCACGCACGTCTCGTCATAACTCTTCGCGGCGCCCGAGAAGACGGCGTCACTCGAGACATGCACCAACCGCCCACCCGCCCGGGAAACACCCAGCGCCACGTGGGCGGCCCCGTCCGCCGTGACCGCCCAATCCGCCGTACGGTAGGCGGTGTTGACCGTCACCTCCGGCCGGAACGCATCGAACACGGCGCCCACCTCCGCCCGCGAACGCACATCCAGGGCCAGCCACTCCACCCCGGAACGCGCGCCGGGCCGGGTCAGGTAGGTCGCACCCACCTCATGACCCGCGGCCACGCAGAGCCGTACGAGCTCGCCGCCGAGCAAGCCACTCCCACCGACGACGAGAACCTTCACGAGCCGCCACGCTACCCCACGCCCTCGCCCGGCCGTCCGGCTCCTCCACGCTCTCCAGTGCCCGAGTTCCTCCCCTCGCCTGGCGAACGGCCAGGTCCCCATAAGGGCAGGTTGTGCCATGGATATAGGAAGGTGATCGCTTATCTTCCGTTTTCATAGCCCCATCAAGGTGGAAATGCGACATAACACCAACAAGGCTGACCTGGACAGGCGGGGGAGCGGAGCCCGGACCACGAGACAGACGGGCGCGCCCAGCCTCCGAAGGGCACCAGACCACGGGCGGAGACGCCCGAAACGAGGGCCGCAACGTCGATGAGCCCGGCGATGGGGGAGCGGCGCAGCTTGTATTACGCCTTCTCCCGAAATGCCGCGATTTTCATGGATAACACGCCGAATAGGCGAAAATCTTCGGAAATGAGATGTGGTGGAAACGGCCGATCCGTGAGGATTTCTCGTGAAATTCCGCCCGCAACCGGCCGTCCCTATCCCCGCGATCCGGCCCATCCGAATGGAGGGAGCCGCGGCTAGGCCGGTCGGAAAGCCCGTACGCCCCGCAACAGCCGCACCGCCGCCTCCAGCCCGCTGGAGGCCTCCAGCGCCCGCCCCGCCGCCGTCGCGAACCGGCTCAGCAGATGCTCGTCACCGTCGCCGAACCCCCGCCCGGCGACCCACACGAACGTATGATCCCAGGCCGCCACCGGCACCGGAGTGGCCAGGAACCCGGGCTCGCCCATCGACGGGTCACGCGCCAGCCGTAGCGTCACCGAGACGGCCGCCAGCTCCTTCAGCACCCCGGACTCGGCCAGCCACCGCCGCACCCGCAGCGGATCCCCCGGTGGGGCGTACAGGTGGATCGAACGCGCCTCGTGCCGCAGCGCGTCCACGCGCACGAACCCCGCGTAGGCGGTGCCCGTGACGGCGGCGGCGGTCCGCGCCAGCCGATCGGCCAGCTCCGCCGGCTCCAGGCAGGAGAACGAGGCGATGAGTTCACGCATGGCGACATCGACACGGTTGTATGGCATCGCGGTGGTCCCTCGGGGGAGGGGTGAGATCGCGCGGCCCGATCACGCGACTCTGAAGTGCGGCTGCCCTGACTATCGCCCTCGACGCGGCTCTTGACCAGCCCTCAACAGGAAATCGGGATTTTCCCCCATTCCGGCCCTGGTCCCGCCGCGAGCACCCCGAGGGGAGCGACCTCCCCACTACGACGGCCGCAGCAGCGCCCACTGCACGTCGTCGGCCCGCGTGCCGTCCCGTTTCGGGAACAACTGCCGCTGCACCCCCTCCCGGCGGAACCCGGCCCGCTCCAGCACCGCGTGCGAGGCCGTGTTGCCCGCCTCGGTCCCCGCCACGATCCGGTGCAGCGAGGTGCTCGCGAAGGCCCAGTCCACCAGCAGCCCGACCGCCCGCGTCATGAACCCCTTCCCCCGGAACTCCGGCAGCAGCGAATATCCGATCATCGCCTGCCCCAGCGCCGGCAGCACCTGCGTCAGCTGCAGATGCCCCGCGAACGCCCCGGAGACCGCGTTCCTGATCGCCAGCTCGATCCGCTGCCCCGACACCCACCAGTACCCGGTGTGCCGGCACCGCCGCTGGTCCTCCTCCAGCGTGCTCGCCGGCCCCACGAAGTAGGCCGCCACGATCGGGTCGGCCAGCATCCGGTGGAACTCCCCGGCGTCCTCGGAAGCCAGCGGCACCAGCCGTACCACGCCGTCGTTCAGCTCCCCGCCGTCGAAGAACGGCAGGTACGGCTCCGTCCCCCCCACCGGATCCCCCGAAAGCCTGCCGAACGTGATGAAATCCACGAACCGCCCGTCCCGCAGCTGCTTGGCGTCCCGCCGCCGCCCCTCCTCGCGGAACCCCGCCTTGTACGCCACCCGCAGGCTGGCCACGTTCTCCACCTCGGCCTGCAGCTCTATCCTGCGCACCCCGTGGTCGAACAGCCAGTCCGTCACCGCCCGCGCGGCCGTCGCGGCCACGTTCTTGCCCCGGGCCCACGGCGCCACCAGGTAACCCAGCTCCACCACGCCCCAGTGGTCGGGTGACTGAACCCCGATCGAGCCGACGAACTGGTCGTTCTCCGTGATCGCGAACTCCGCCCCGCCGCCCTCCCAGCGCGCCGCCGCGCCCTTGAGGTATTCACGCGCGTGCTCCAGCCGGTACGGCACCGGCAACAACGGCATGAACCTGACCGTCACCGGATCCCCGCACATCCCCACGATCGCCTCGGCGTCGCCCTCCGCAGGGGGTCGCAGGATCAGGGAGCCGGTCGAGATCACATCGCGCGGGAACATCCCCCATAGATACCGCGCGTCCGGACACGCTCGAAAGCCCTATAACCTTGCCGCCATGGGTTTCCGCAGGCATGGGCCGTTTCGGGCGGGGGATCAGGTGCAGCTCACCGACCCCAAGAACAAGCGCCACACGATCACGCTCAAAGAGGACGGCGTCTTCCACACCCACAAGGGCGCCATCCCGCACAGCGACCTGATCGGGCAGCCCGAAGGCTCCGTCGTGCGCTCCTCCGGCGGCACCCAATACCTGGCCTTCCGCCACCTGCTGCAGGACTACACGCTCGCCATGCCGCGCGGCGCGGCCGTCATCTACCCCAAGGACGCCTCGATGATCGTCGGCATGGCCGACGTCTTCCCGGGCGCGCGGGTGATCGAGGCCGGGGTGGGTTCGGGCGCGCTGACGTGCTTCCTGCTGCGCGCCGTCGGCCCCGAGGGCCACGTCACCTCGTACGAGCGGCGCGAGGAGTTCGCCGACGTGGCCCGCAAGAACGTGGAGAAGTTCTACGGCGAGCCCATGGACGCCAACTGGCGCCTGGTCGTCGGCGACCTGGTGGCCTCCATCGACGAGGTCGACGTCGACCGCGTCATCCTCGACATGCTCGCCCCCTGGGAGTGCGTCGACGCCGCCGCCAAGGCCCTCACCCCGGGCGGCGTGATCTGCTGCTACGTGGCCACGACCACCCAGCTGTCCAAGACGGTCGAGGTGATTCGCGATCATGGGTGTTTCACCGAGCCGCATGCGTGGGAGACCCTGGTTCGCGACTGGCATGTCGAAGGACTCGCGGTGAGACCCGATCATCGGATGATCGGCCACACCGGATTCCTCGTCACCGCCCGCCGCATGGCCGACGGCGTAGCCCCGCCGCCGCGCCGTCGCCGACCGAAGGGGACCACCGAGGAACTATGACAATTTGGCCACGAGGGTGCGTTCGTGCGTGACACGGGAACAGATCGCCGCGTTCATATGCTGGGAGTATTAAACGCACTATTAGGGATTATTCAACGAACACTGAATGTCACTCGACGAACACTGCCCGGCCAGGTTACGGAGGGGCCCGAGATAGGTAAGGTCCTAAGTAGTCGCCCTCGACTGGGAAGGAGGTGACGGGGCGTGGCAGCTCGCGATGATGCTGAGGCTCGAGCCGCGCAGCGCGAACGGGAGGTCGCTGATCTTTCAACACAGGTCTCCTTCCTCCAGGAGGAGATCACCGCGCTGAGGCGGAAACTGGCCGAGTCACCCCGTCAGGCCAGGGTCCTCGAAGAGCGTCTCCACGAGGCACAGGCGAATCTCGCGGCCGTGACAGGCCAGAACGAACGCCTGGTGGCAACCCTCAAGGAGGCCAGGGACCAGATCGTCGCCCTCAAGGAGGAGGTCGACCGGCTGGCGCAGCCGCCATCCGGATTCGGCACTTTCCTGGAGGCCAGAGAAGACGGCACGATCGAGGTGTTCACCGGCGGCCGCAAGCTCCGCGTGAACGTCAGTCCTGCCGTCGACGTCGACTCGCTGCGGCGTGGCCAGGAGGTCATGCTCAACGAGGCCCTCAATGTGGTCGAAGCCCTCGGCTACGAAGAGGTCGGCGAGATCGTGATGCTCAAAGAACTGCTCGACGAGGGAAAGCGGGCCCTGGTCATCTCGCACGCCGACGAAGAGCGCGTCGTGCGACTGGCCGAGTCGCTGGTCGGCCAGCCCATCAGGGCGGGCGACTCGCTCCTGCTCGAGCCTCGCTCCGGCTACGTCTACGAGCGCATACCCAAGTCCGAAGTCGAAGAGCTCGTGCTCGAAGAGGTTCCCGACATCTCCTACGAGGAGATCGGCGGCCTCATGCGGCAGATCGAGCAGATCAGGGACGCTATCGAGCTGCCCTACCTGCACGCCGACCTGTTCCGCGAGCACAAGCTGCGGCCCCCGAAGGGCGTGCTGCTCTACGGCCCGCCCGGCTGCGGCAAGACGCTCATCGCCAAGGCCGTCGCCAACTCCCTGGCCAAGCAGGTCGCGGAGAAGACCGGCCAGTCCGGCAAGAGCTTCTTCCTCAACATCAAGGGCCCGGAGCTGCTCAACAAGTACGTCGGCGAGACCGAGCGGCACATCCGCCTGGTCTTCCAGCGGGCCCGTGAGAAGGCCTCAGAGGGCACCCCGGTGATCGTGTTCTTCGACGAGATGGACTCGATCTTCCGCACCCGAGGCTCCGGCGTGTCCTCCGACGTCGAGAACACCATCGTCCCTCAGCTGCTGTCGGAGATCGACGGCGTCGAGGGGCTGGAGAACGTCATCGTCATCGGCGCCTCCAACCGCGAAGACATGATCGACCCGGCGATCCTGCGGCCCGGCCGCCTGGACGTCAAGATCAAGATCGAGCGGCCGGACGCCGAGGCGGCCAAGGACATCTTCAGCAAATACCTCATCGCCGACCTTCCCCTGCACCCCGATGACCTGGCGGAGCACTCCGGCTCCCGCGAGTCCACCATCGTG
This sequence comes from Nonomuraea marmarensis, assembly GCF_043197025.1. Taxonomy (NCBI): domain Bacteria; kingdom Bacillati; phylum Actinomycetota; class Actinomycetes; order Streptosporangiales; family Streptosporangiaceae; genus Nonomuraea; species Nonomuraea marmarensis. Next base: position 258,363 of record NZ_JBICRM010000004.1, on the reverse strand, counting down.
GGCATGATCCAGAGCGTCGTCGAGCGCATGTACACCGAGAGCGAGGAAAACCGCTTCCTCGAGGTGACCTACGCCAACGGCGACAAGGAAGTCCTCTACTTCAAGGACTTCAACTCCGGCGCGATGATCCAGAACATCGTCGACCGGGGCAAGAAGATGGCCATCAAGCAGTTCCTCGAAAGCGGCCAGAAGGGCCTGCGGGTGCAGCACCTGCTCTCGGCCTGCGTGGACGAGTTCTCCGAGAACGAGGACCTGCCCAACACCACCAACCCCGACGACTGGGCCCGCATCTCCGGCAAGAAGGGCGAACGGATCGTCTACATCCGCACGCTCGTCTCCGGCAAGCAGGGCACCGAGGCCGGCCGTTCCATCGACACCGTCGCCAACACCGGCCAGTACCTGTAAAACCCCTGGACGGGAGGGCCGCGCGGATCGCCCGCGCGGCCCTCCCGCTTTCCAGGAGAGGCTCCGTACGGAACGGGCGCCCCCGTCGCCGCGTCCGTGGCGCCCGGCAACCGCAGCCTCGGGCTCATGCTGCCCTACACGGCCCTGCATCACCTCCTGCTGGCCGAACTCGCCGAACCCGTGGTCCTCACCGGTGGCAACGTCTGCGAGGAGCCCATCGCCCTCGAAGACGCCGACGCGCTCACCAGGCTCAGCGGCATCGCCGACGCCTTCCTCGTCCACGACCGCGCCATCCACGTACGCACCGACGACTCCGTCGTACGGCCCATGGCCGGCCAGGCGACCGTGCTGCGGCGGGCCCGCGGATACGCGCCCGAGCCGCTCACGCTGCCCGGGGCCGCCGCCGCCGACCTGGCCGCCGGGGTGGACACGCACGTGATCGCCGCCCGCGACCACGCGTAGCTCCAGGGGCCCTGCCTAGCATGGCGATCATGGACTACCTCAACCCCGCCCGCGCCCCGTACACCGCGCACGACCGCGCGCTCATCGGCACCGAGCACGCCCGCCAGGCCCGCGCCCACTTCGCCGGGCACCCCGCCTACCGGCCCACGCCCCTCCACACCCTCCCCGGGCTGGCAGGGACCCGGGCCGTGTACGTCAAGGACGAGAGCGGGCGCATGGGGCTGGGCAGCTTCAAGGCGCTCGGCGGCGCGTACGCCGTACATCTGCTCGCCGAACGCGAGAGCGGCGGCCCGCCGTTCGTCTGCGCCAGCGCCGGGAACCACGGCCTCTCCGTCGCCTCCGGCGCCGCCGAGGCCGGCGTGGCCTGCGTCGTGTACCTCAGCGAGGGCGTGGCGGAGGCGTTCGCGGAGCGGTTGCGGGCGCTCGGGGCCGACGTGCGGCGCGGCGGCGCGGACTACGACGCCAGTATGGACGCCGCCCGGCGGGCCGCGCAGGAGCACGGCTGGCGGCTCGTCGCCGACAGCTCATGGGACGGCTACACCGACATCCCGCTGGACGTCATGCGCGGCTACAGCGTCCTGTTCGACGAACTCGCCATCTCCGAGGCGCCCACCCACGTGTTCGTGCAGGCGGGCGTCGGCGGGCTGGCCGCCGCGGCGGCCGGCTATGTGCGCGACCGCTGGGGCGAGCACCCCAAGATCGTCGTCGTCGAGCCCGAAGGCGCGGCCTGCCTGCTCGAAAGCGCCCGCGTCGGCGAACCGGTCCACATCCAGGGCGGCCACACCACCCTGGGCAGGCTCGACTGCCGCGAACCCTCCCTCCTCGCCCACCGCCTCCTCGGACACCTCGCCGACCTCTACACGACCATCACCGACGACCAGGCCGGCGCGGCCGCGCGCCTGCTCGCCGAGCACGGCGTCGCGCTGTCCGCCTGCGGCGCCGCCGGAGCCGCCGGGCTGCTCGCCCTCGGCCCCGCCGCCCGCGACGCGCTCGGCCTCGACGACGGATCACGCGTGTTGCTCGTGGGAACTGAGGGACCAGTGGAACCAAAGTGTTCGAAGTGACGTCTAAGGGCCGTGCATCCACCTAACCGGCCGAAGCATGCCCGAAAGGCTCAAGGGGACGGCCGGTTGGCCGAACTCGACCTCCTGCGCTTCATCGCCGCCCTGGCCGTGGTCGCCTTCCACTACCTGGTCGCGTTGGCCTCCGTCTGGGGCGACCGGCCCGCGGAGCTGTTCCCCGCGCTGGCGCCCATCGCCGGGTTAGGCATCCTCGGGGTCGAGCTGTTCTTCATCATCAGCGGGTTCGTCATCCTCATGACCGTCTGGGGGCGCGGGCTCGGCGGCTTCGTCCGCTCCCGGCTCGTCCGCCTCTACCCTGCGTACTGGATCAGCCTCGCCGCCGTCGCCGCCCTCTACGGGATCACCGGCGCCAAAGCGCTCGACCCAAAACTTTCACCAGGTGAATACCTGCTGAACGCCACCATGTTCCAGCGGCTGTTCAAGATCACCGATGCCAGCGGCGTCTACTGGTCGTTGTGGGCCGAGCTCCGCTTCTACCTCCTCATGGCCATCCTCGTGATCATCGGCGTCACGTACCGGCGGGTCCTGGCGTTCGCCGGGATCTGGCTGGCCGCCGCCCTGGCCGTCAAGCTGCTCGAGAACGCCGGACTCTTCGACAACGCGCTCGTCCGCGAGACCGTCATGCCGGACTACGCCCCCTACTTCGTCGCCGGCATGGCGCTGTACCTCATTCACAAACACGGGAACTCCTGGCTGCCCTGGCTCTACGTCGCCGCCGGATACGGCATGTCGATCGACGCCGCGCTCGGCCGCGTGCACCGGCGCATCGAGGGCGCCGGGTTCAAGAACATGCCCGTCACCGACCTCAGCGTGATCATCACCATCACGCTGATCTTCGCCCTGATGACGCTCGTCGCGCTCGGCGTGCTGCGGCTCAAATCGTCCAAGACGCTCACCGCGCTCGGCGGCACCACATACCCGCTTTACCTCCTCCATAGCGTCGTCGCGGTGGCGCTCATCCCGGTGCTCACCGGCGACCTGCCCCCCTGGGCCGTCGCCATGATCACGACGCTGGCCGCGATTCTCCTGTCGTATCTCGTGTACTCCTTTGCCGAACGCCCCATCCAGCGGCTTCTCAAGCCCCGCAGACCCACACAAACCCCATCAGCTCCGGCCGTACAGGTGGAAAAGGCGTCGGTGCCATAACTCTGTGGCCTTGGGGCACTGTGAAGGGCATAGGCTCGGGCATATAAACGGCGGATAGACAGACCCGGACGAACAGAGGGTGTTGCATGACGGTGCGTCGGGTGATGGGCATCGAGACCGAGTACGGCATCTCCGTACCTGGTCAGCCAGGCGCCAACGCGATGGTGACCTCCTCACAGGTCGTGAACGCCTACCTGGCCGCCTCGGCGGCCCGCGCGCGCAGAGCACGATGGGACTTCGAAGAGGAGAACCCGCTGCGCGACGCGCGCGGCTTCGACCTGGCCAGAGAGGTCGCCGACCCCAGCCAGCTCACCGACGAGGACCTCGGCCTGGCCAACGTCATCCTCACCAACGGCGCCCGGCTCTACGTCGACCACGCACACCCCGAGTACTCCGCACCCGAATGCACCAACCCCCGGGCCGCCGTCATCTGGGACAAAGCGGGGGAGCGGGTCATGTACGACGCCGCCACGCGGGCTTCCGCCATCCCCGCCAACGCGCCCATCCAGCTCTACAAGAACAACACCGACGCCAAAGGCGCCTCCTACGGCTGCCACGAGAACTACCTGATGCGGCGCGCCACCCCGTTCGCCGACATCGTCAGGCACCTCACCCCGTTCTTCGTCTCCCGGCAGGTCGTCGTCGGCGCCGGCAAGGTCGGCATCGGCCAGGACTCCCGCGGCGAAGGCTTCCAGATCAGCCAGCGGGCCGACTTCTTCGAGGTCGAAGTCGGCCTCGAGACCACGCTCAAGCGGCCCATCATCAACACCAGGGACGAGCCGCACGCCGACCCGGAGAAGTACCGGCGGCTGCACGTGATCATCGGCGACGCCAACATGTCGGAAATATCGACATATCTGAAGCTGGGCTCCACCGCCCTCGTCCTCGCCATGATCGAAGAAGGCTTCCTCACCCGCGACCTCGCCGTCGACAACCCCGTACAAGCCCTCCGGCACGTCTCCCACGACCCCAGCTGCCGCTACGAGATTCCCATGCGCGACGGCCGCAAGCTCACCGCCGTCCAGCTCCAGATGGAATACCTCGAACAAGCCCGCAAATACGTCGAAGAGCGCGGCACCGCCCAAGACGAGATGAACAAGGACATCCTCGACCGGTGGGAATCCGTTCTCACCCGCCTCGCCGAAGACCCCATGCAACTCGCCCGCGAACTCGACTGGGTCGCCAAACTCGAACTCCTCGAGGGCTACCGCACCCGCGACGACCTCGCCTGGTCCCACCCCCGCCTCCAACTCGTCGACCTGCAATACTCCGACATCCGGCCCGACCGCGGCCTCTACAACCGGCTCGTCGCCCGCGGACGCATGCAACGACTCGTCACCGAAGAAGAAGTCCAGCGCGCCGTCGAACACCCGCCCACCGACACCCGCGCCTACTTCCGCGGCCGATGCCTGCGCCAATACAGCGAATCCGTCGCCGCCGCCTCCTGGGACTCCGTCATCTTCGACATCCCAGGCCGGGAGTCACTGCAGCGCGTACCCACCCTCGAGCCGCTGCGCGGCACCAAAGCCCACGTCGGAGAGCTCTTCGACCGCTGCCGCACCGCCGCCGAACTCGTCGCCGCCCTCACCGGCGGCGACTGACCCTCTTCAGAGCAGGCCGATCCCCAGCGCCGGCGTGCCTTTACAGCAGGCCGATCCCCAGCGCCGGCGTGCCTTTACAGCAGGCCGATCCCCAGCGTGAGCGTGCCCGCCGCCAGGCATACGCCGCCCGCGACCGTCAACCAGATCAGCCTGCTCGGCTTCGTGTCGCTCGGGCGCACCACCGACAGGAAGAAACCCAGCGGCATCAGGATCGGGGCCGCCACGATCAGCGTGCGCGTCAGGGCCTTCATGCCGTCCGGCAGGCTCGCCTGGTCCACGTACAGCATCGCCACCAGGCCGAACAACACCAGGACGCCCGCATGGGCATGACCCGCGCGCCACAGGCCGCGGCGCACCGGGTTGTCCAGGTAGCCCGGGACGTTCCGCATCAGGAACGACAGCAGCGAGACGCCGCCGAAGGCCACCAGCGGGACTGTGACGAGGAGCACACCTGCCGTGCTCAGGGACGAAGGGGACATCTCTACCTCCTGTGTGTACGGGGATCCAGTATTGGATAGGAGGGCTATCTAGTCAAGCGGACAAGATCACTGGGCGATCAGCGCGAAATGTCGCCCGGTTCGGGGAAGATATGGGTAGAGGCAGTCCCCCAAGTGGAGGTAGGACATGGCAACCAAGGACACCGGCGGTCAGAAGCAGACCGGTCGGCGCGAGTCCGAAGTCGAGGAGACCGAGGCCTCGGCGGCGCCGGACGTTCAGGAGCGGCAGGAGAAGCTCTCGGACGACGTCGACGCGATTCTGGACGAAATAGACGAAGTTCTCGAAGAGAACGCAGAGGAATTCGTGCGCAGCTACGTCCAGAAGGGCGGAGAGTAGGGCAAAACGGACAAACAAAGGGGGTAAATCGGGTGGAAACGCCGGACGGAAATAAGCGGTGCCCGGATTGTGGTGAGATCAAGGCGGTCTCCGAGTTCGGGCTCAATAAGCGCCTGCCCGATGGGCGGGCGCGATATTGTAAGGTCTGCTTCCGGAGGCGGTCTACTCAGAGCTATCGCAAGCGCATGGCCGAGCAGGGCAAAACCGTTCGTGAGGCGATCTTCGTTCGTGACGGCGGTGCCGTTGCACGTTCGAGGACTTATCACCTTACGCAGCGCTATCAGGTGCGGCATGAGGATGTCGAGCGGATGATCTCGGCTCAGCATGGGTTGTGTGTGGTGTGCTGGGATCGGCCGCCCGAGCACGTCGATCATTGTCATCGCACCGGTGATGTGCGGTATGCGTTGTGCTTGCCGTGTAATACGGGAATCGGGCAGTTCAGGGATGATCCCGGCGTGGTGCGGCGGGCGCTTTCGTATATCGAGGCGACTGTTGAGGGTTATGACGAGGTGGAGGTGCCGGAGGCGGAATTGGCGGAGTTGATCCGGGCCGAGGAGCGGCTTCGTGCCGACTTCTACGCCAAGGTCAGCAGGGTGGGCTGAGCTATTCCTGGGGGAGGGTGTACTCGACCGCCACGCCCAGGAGGCGGACGGGGCGGGTGAGGTCGAAGCGGTCGAGGATGGTCAGGGCGGCCTCGGTGATGGTGCCCGGGTCGGTTGTGGGGACGGGGAGCTTGGACTGGCGGGTTCGGGTGAGGAACGGGGTGAAGCGGACCTTGACCGATACGCGGGTCACTTCGCGGTCGGCTTCGATGGCGTCTTGGGCTACCTGGTCGGCGAGGGTGGCTATGTGGTGGGCGATGTCGGTCTTGTCGGTGAGGTCGCGCTGGAATGTTGTTTCGCGGCTGTGGCCGCGGGCGATCCAGGGTGTGGTGACGACTTCGGCTTCGCCTTTGCCGAGGGCGAGGTAGCGGTACCAGGGGCCGTTGGTGGGGCCGAAGTGCTCGGCCAGGTGGGCGGGGTCGGCGGCGGCGAGCTGGGCGACGGTGTGGAGGCCGAGGCCGGCGAGTTTCTTGGAGATCCTGGCGCCGATGCCCCAGAGGGCGTCGGTGGGGCGGTCGTTCATGGCCTCGGCCCAGTTTTCGCTGGTGAGGCGGTATATTCCGGCGGGTTTGGCGTACCCGGAGGCGAGTTTGGCCTGGTGTTTGTTGTCGCCGATGCCGACCGAGCAGGACAGGTCGGTGCGGGCGCGTACGGCGTGCTGGATGTCGGCGGCGAGGGCTTCCGGGTCGTCGGTGGTGGCGCCGATGAAGGCTTCGTCCCAGCCCCAGATTTCGAGGCGGACGGGGAAGTCGCGGAGTGTGGCCATGACGCGTTCTGAGGCGGCTTCGTAGGCGGGTGGGTCGCTGGGCAGGAAGACGGCTTCTGGGCACCGTTTGAGTGCGGTTCGTAGTGGCATGCCGGAGTGGATGCCGTGTTCGCGGGCTTCGTAGGTGGCGGTGGCGGCGACGGTGCGGGGTTGGGTGGGGTCTCCTGAGCCGCCGACGACGACGGGTTTGCCGCGGAGTTCGGGGTGGCGGAGGAGCTCGACGGCGGCGATGAACTGGTCGAGGTCGACGTGCAGGATCCAGTCCCTGGTGGACATGGTGACCAGTATGGACTGTGCCGTGGCGGGGATCCTGGAGCCGCCGTTCGGGGCGTCTCAGGGTCGTTCTGGGGCCGGTCCCGGTCAGGGGGTGAGGAGGGTGTGGTCGCGGTAGATGAGGGCGCGGCGGGGTGCGCCCCAGGCGCGCGTGCCGAGGGGTGGTTCCTCGCCCTCCGGGACGACGAGCTGGATGAGGGCGTCGGGGGATTCGAGGGTGACGAGGGTGTGGGTGCCGAGGTTCTCCAGGACGGAGATGGTGCCGGGGAAGGCGTCGGGGCGTTCGGTGAGCGACAGGTCCATGTATTCGGGGCGTACGCCGTAGGTGATCTGGTCGCCGGGGGTGAGGCCGGCGGGTGCGGGGAGGGTGGCGCCGGCTACGCGCAGCCCGGCCGGGGTGACGTGGGCGGGCAGCAGGTTCATGGGCGTGGAGCCGATGAATGAGGCGACGAACGTGGTGGCGGGCCGATGGAAGATCTCGGCGGGGGTGCCGACCTGGATCATCCGGCCGTGGGACATGACGGCGATGCGGTCGGCGAGGGCGAGGGCTTCGGCCTGGTCGTGGGTGACGAAGACGGTGGTGACGGCGAGTTCGCGCTGGAGGCGTTTGAGGAAGGTGCGGGCTTCGAGCCGGAGGCGGGCGTCGAGGTTGGACAGGGGTTCGTCGAAGAGGAAGGCGGTGGGGTGGCAGGCGATGGCGCGGGCGAGGGCGACGCGTTGTTGCTGGCCGCCGGAGAGTTCGGCGGGGCGGCGGTGGAGGAGTTCGGTGAGGCTGAGCCGGGCGGCGACTTCGGTGGCTTTGGCGGTGCGCTGGGCGCGGGGGATCTTCTTGATGCGCAGGGGGTAGGCGATGTTGGCGGTGACGTCCATGTGGGGGAAGATCGCGTAGTCCTGGAAGACCATGGCGACGTCGCGGTCGCCTGGGGGGAGCGCGGTGACGTCGGTGTCGTTGATGCGGATATTTCCGGATGTGGGGGTTTCGAGGCCGGCGATGGCGCGGAGCAGGGTGGTCTTGCCGCAGCCTGACGGGCCGAGCAGGGCGAAGAACTCGCCGTCCTTGACGGTGAGGTCGATGCCGTCGAGGGCGCGGACTCCGCCGGGGAACACCTTGGTCAGGCCGTGCAGGGAGATCACCGTTTGATCCCTCCGTGGAAGCGGAAGCCGTACCGTTGGGAGACGAACAGGTACATCGCCACCACCGGCAGCGAGTACAGCAGCGAGAAGGTGGAGATCAGGTCGAGCTTGGGGGCGCCGCCTTCGGTGTAGAGGGTGTAGAGGATGACGGAGCCGGGCGCCTTGTCGGGGTCGCGCAGCAGGATGAACTGGAAAAGGAACCCGCCCCACACGCTGGCCAGCGCCCACACGGCGATGGTGGCCAGGCCGGGCCGCACCAGCGGGATGACGATGTGGCGCAGGATCTGCAGGGACGAGGCGCCGAAGACGCGGGCGGACTCCTCGTACGAGGTGGGGGTCTCGTCCATGAAGTCCTTGAGTATGAAGATCGCGGCGGGCAGCAGGCCGCCGGAGACGACGAGGATGACCCCGAGGTGGGTGTCGATGAGGTCGAGCCGGGTGGCCAGCTCGAAGATGGGCACCATGGCGGCGGTGCCGGTGACGACGGACGACAGCAGCAGGAGCAGGTAGAGGAGCACGTCGCGGCCGGGCACGCGGACCCTGGACAGGGCGTAGGCGGCCAGCGCGGCCAGGACGACGACGAGCGCGGCGGCGCCGCCTCCCTGGATGAGGGAGTTGCGGATGGAGCCGAGCGCGTACGGGTTGTCGAGGATGGCGGCGAAGTTGTTCAGCGTGAACTCGGGGATGGACGTGGTGATCGTCGGGGTGTCGTCGAAGGGGGCGCTGGCCAGCCAGAGCATGGGGAGGGTGAAGAAGGCCAGGACGACGGCGATGAAGATGGTCGCGGCGAGCCTGCCGACGGTGTGGCGGATCATGCTGGTGGCCCTCCGGCGGCCGCGACTTCCTGGTGGCGGCGCTGGCCGCGCAGCAGCCGCAGGTACGCCAGCGCGAAGATGAGGTTGATCAGCAGGATGAGGAAGGAGATGGCGGCCCCGACGCCGAGCTGGCCGTCGCGCAGGGCGACGCGGTAGACGTACACGGGCAGGATCTCCGAGCGCCCTTCGGGGCCGCCGCCGGTGAGGACGAACGGCGTGAAGTCGTTGAACGTCCACAGGCTGATCAGCAGCAGGTTCGTCAGGATGTGGCGCCGGATGCGGGGGAAGACGACGTCGCGCAGCTGCTGCGGCACGCTCGCGCCGGCCAGGCGGGCGGTCTCCAGGTGCGACGGCGGCACGTTCTCCAGGGCCGCCGAGTAGAGCATCATGGAGAACGCGGTGCCGCGCCACACGTTGAAGATGATGATCGACAGCAGCGGATAGTCGAGCAGCCAGGCGAACCCGGGGGTGTGCAGCAGCGCGTTCAGGGTGCCGTCGTCGCGGTCGAGCAGCGCGAACCAGAGGAATCCGACGACCGTGCTGGGCAGGATCCACGACAGCAGCACGACGCCTTCGACGACGCGGCGCACGGGGCCGGTGCGGGTGCGCAGGATCCAGGCCAGGGTGAAGCCGAGTCCGGCCTGGCCGATGATGGCCGAGCCGCCGACGTACAGGAGGGTGAGCCACAGCGAGGTGCGGAAGCGGGGGTCTTCGAGCGCGCCGGTGTAGTTGTCGAGCCCGACGACCTGCGGGTTGGCGGCGGACAGGCCGGTGAGGCGGTAGTCGGTGAGCCCGAGGTAGATGGTCCACAGCGCGGGGAAGATCAGGAAGACGGCGATGAGGACGAGGGCGGGCAGGACGAACGCGACCGCCCTGCCCCTGCCGAGTCCCGCGGCGTCAGCGCTCATGGCGATCCTCCGGATCGCGGTTCGGTCGCTGGAGCGCCTGTGCCTTCCGTCGTCTCTCCGGTCCTCAGTTCGGACACAGGGGCTCCCTCACCCGCCGACGTTGGCCGCGCCACCGACCAGTACCTCCAGCTCGGCCTGGTAGGCGGCGGCCGCCTCGTCGGCGCTCTTGCCGCTGACGACCGCGGCGGTGGCCTCCTGCAGCGCGGTGGACACCTGCGGGTAGACGGCCAGGCCCGGGCGGTAGGCGGTGATGGGCAGCACCTCGTCGGCGATGTACTTGAGCATGGGGTCGGCGGTGAGCACCTCGCCGTTGACGTCGGTGCGCGCGCTGATCCGCGCCTGCCCGGCCATCTGCGACTTCGTCGCCGCCGCCGAGTGCATGAACGCCAGCAGCTCCCAGGCGAGCCTGGGACTCTTGGAGAACGGGTTGAGCACGCGTACGGCGCCGCCCGACATGCTGACGAAGTCCTGGCCGCGGATGCCGCCGCCGGGCTGCTTGGCGGGGATCCTGGCGTAGCCGACGACCTGGTCGCGGTCCTTCATGGGGGCGACGCCGGCGGTGGGCTCGACGACGGAGCGCCAGAAGTAGTCGCTCTCGGCCAGGATGCCGATCTTGCCCGCCGCGAACTGGGCGAACGACTTGTCGCGGCCCTTGGCCTCCTGCTGCAGCTTGGGATCGCCGAGGCCGCTGCCGCCGTAGATCTGCTGGTAGAAGCCGAGCGCGTCCTTCATGGCCTGGGACGCGCCGGTCCACTTGCCGGCGGCGTAGATCTCGGATCCGGCACCGACGAGCAGCGGCAGCACGCCCTGCATGGTCGTGGCCTCGCCCATGGCGGTGCCGGCGTTGATCTGGATCGGGGTCGGTACGCCGGCGGCCTTCAGCTTGGTCCCGGCGTCGATGATCTCCTGCCAGCTCTTGGGCTCCCAGGTCTCCGGCAGCCCGGCCTTCTTGAACAGGGTCTTGTTGTAGAACAGGACGCGGCCGTCGGTGCCCTGCGGCAGGCCGTACTTCTTGCCGTCGAAGATGCCCAGGCCCTGCACCGCCTGCGGGATCTGCGACCAGCCCTCCCACTGGTCGACGGCCGCGCCGCCGACCTCGGACAGCGGCTTGATGTAGCCGGCCTGGGCGAACTCGCCGACCCAGATGCCGTCGACGTCGATGACGTCGGCGCCGGTCTTCGACTTGAGGTCGAGCGCGATCTTCGTCTTGTACTGCTCGTCGTCGACGCCGCTGGGCTGGAACAGCACCTTGACGTTCTGGTGCGTCTTCTCGAACTCGGGGATCACCCACTGCTTGATCCAGTCGGCGGACTCGGAGTTCTTGCCGCCGGAGATGGAGTTGGCGGCGATCGTGAGAGTGACGCTGCCCCCGCCGGAGTCCGTGCCGGTTCCGCAGGAGGTGAGCGCCAGAACGGTGATGGCCCCGATCACCGCGGTTCGGCTGGGTAATCTCATGTCGGCCTCCTGTTCAGGACGTGCAGACATACCGACAATCGCATGGCCGGTGGCGGGCGTAAAGAACAAAGGACGCAGTCCTCCCCCCCTTTCCGCCCGCCACCTACCGACCGAAGGTCGCAGGGTTTGGGGGTTTGGGGGTTTGGGGGTTTGGGTTTTCGGGGGTTCGCGGGGGCGGAGCCCCTGCGGGTGGGTTTGGGGTCTTGGGTTGGGTTTTTGGGGGTTTGGGTTTTCGGGGGTATGCGGGGGCGGAGCCCCTGCGGATGGGGGACCTGGGGGCGGAGCCCCCGCGGGTGGGGGTTCGTGGGGGCGGAGCCCCCGCGGGTGGGGGGACGTGGGGGCGAAGCCCCCGCGGGTGGTTCGCCGTGAGCTGATCGTGGGAAGTGCAGACAGCAACGCAACATGAGTAGGGTCGCCCTAGGAACACTGACGTTTGGAGGGAGTCGCGTGGCATCGCACAGGGATCTGCCCGTCGGCTTGGCGAACCAGCTTTTCCGAAACACCGGAAACTCCTCGTTCACGGAGTTTGTCGGCTCGTATGCGCCCGAGTTGCTGCCGCAGCGGGATGAGGTGCTGGCCACCCCGATCGGCGACCAGGTTCCGCACGCGACCACGATCGTGGCCGCCACCATCGCCGGCGGCGTGGTCATGGCGGGCGACCGGCGGGCCACGTCGGGCAACATCATCTCGCAGCGTGACGTGGAGAAGGTGTTCCGCGCCGACGACTACTCGTGCATGGGCATCGCGGGTACAGCCAGCACCGGCATCGAGTTCGCCCGGCTGTTCCGCGTGGAGCTGGAGCACTATGAGAAGCTCGAGGGCCGCACGATGTCGGTGGCGGGCAAGGCCAACCGCCTCGCGACCATGATCAGGGGCAACCTGGCCATGGCGATGCAGGGGCTGGTGGTGGTGCCGCTGTTCGCCGCGTACGACCCGGACAAGGACGAGGGCCGCATCTTCAGTTACGACGTGGCGGGCGGGCCCTACGAGCGGGAGAGGTTCGACGCGATCGGGTCCGGCTCGATCTTCGCGCGCGGGGCGCTGAAGAAGCTCTACCGCGACGGCGCGTCGGCGGACGACATGGCGATGACGCTGATCCAGGCCCTTTACGACGCCGCCGACGACGACTCGGCGACCGGCGGGCCCGACGTGTCGAGGAAGATCTGGCCGATCGTGTCGGTGATCGACGCCGACGGCTTCCGCCGGCTGGGCGACGAGCAGGTCTCCGGCTACGTCAACCAGATGCTCGAAGCCCGCCTGATCTCGCCTGACGGCCCCATCGCCCCGCTGCGCTAGAAAGGACCACCGCACGTGTCCATGCCTTTTGGATATGCGTCCCCTGAGCAGATCATGCGGGACAAGGCCGACTACGCGCGCAAGGGCATCGCGCGGGGCCGGTCCGTCGTCGTGCTGCAATACGTCGACGGCATCCTGTTCGTCGCGCCCAACCCGTCGCGGGCGCTGCACAAGATCAGCGAGATCTACGACCGCATCGGGTTCGCGGCCGTGGGTCGCTACAACGAGTTCGAGGAGCTGCGGCTGGGCGGCATCCGCTACGCCGACATCAACGGCTACACCTACGACCGCTCCGACGTGACCGGGCGCGGCCTGGCCAACCTCTACGCCTCCAACCTGGGCCGCATCTTCACCGAGTCGATCAAGTCGCTGGAGGTGGAGGTCGTGGTCGCCGAGGTGGGCGAGACCAAGGACGGCGACGCGATCTACCGGCTGACGTTCGACGGGTCGGTCTTCGACGAGCACGGCTTCGCGGCCATGGGCGGTCAGGCCGAGGCGGTGGCCGGGCGGCTGAAGGAGCGCTACCGGGAGTCGATGTCGCTGGCCGACGCGCTGGAGGTGGCGCTGACAGCGCTGACGGAGCCCGGCGGGGAGCGGCCGCCGGTGGCGCAGCTGGAGGTGGCGGTGCTCGACCGCAACCGGGAGCACCGCAAGTTCCTCCGGCTGACGGGGGCGCGGCTGGAGCGGCTGCTCGCCCAGACCTCCACCCCGCCGTCCACCACGACCCCGCCCGCCACGACGCCACTCACCGACGACTCGCCCACGGGACCGCCTCCTACGGGGCCTGACGGCGACGTGGACGACGGGTCTTCGCCGCTGTAGGGCCGGTCGCGCGATTCCCGGCGGGGGCCGCTACGGCGGTCCCCGCCGTTGTGCGCGGGGGCGGGCCTCGCTGGGCCTGCGGTTGGAGGGCCGGTACGGCGACTGCGGGAGCACAGCCGTGTCGGCCGGGGTGCGCGGAGGCAACGCGATGTGACCTGTTTCACTCGGATTTGCCCGAACTTCAGAGCGTGATCGAGGATCTCAGAATCCGTGAACATTCCGATGCGAGGCATCCTGGCGGCCGGCGCCGCCGCGGCCGTGGTATTGGCCTCCGGCGCGAGCGCCGAAGCAGCCGCGTTCCCGAAGTACAAGGCGCCCGCGCCCTTCGGCACCACGTTCCAGGCCGATCCCAAGCACGACTTCACCAAGGGGATCCACTCCCGTCACAACGGCATCCTGCGCGGCTGGATCACCTACGTGCGCGGCGGCGTGGCCGAGTACGAGCCCATCAAGTGGAAGAAGGGCACCCGCACCGAGGGCCACTTCGCCGGCCCGCCCGAGGGGGACGCCATGGCCTACGCCTCGCCCGTCGCGAAGGACGTCGTCTTCCTGTCGGCGTACGGGTGCAAGGCGTCGATGTCGGCCATGACGGTCAGCAGGAAGACCTCGCTCGGCGGCAAGAAGTGCGCCAGGTCCGTGCTGCTCAAGCGGCACGACGACCACCGGCAGCCGGCGCTCATCACGGTCCACAAGGGGAAAATCATCCGCGTTCAGGAGATCTGGACTCCCTGACCTGCGCGGCGGCACCCGCGCCCCGTGGGGGCGGGCGCGGGCGGCGGGGCGGGTATCCGGGGTCCGGCGGGACGCGCCCGGAAGATCGGCGCGGGAAACACCTGGGAGGATCTCTCCCGCTGGCCGATCCGTGGGCATAGTGTGAAGTAATGGATCGTCGCATCTTCGGGCTGGAGAACGAGTACGGCGTGACCTGCACGTTCAGGGGCCAGCGCAGGCTGTCCCCCGACGAGGTCGCGCGCTACTTGTTCCGGCGGGTCGTGTCCTGGGGCCGATCGAGCAACGTCTTCCTCCGCAACGGCGCGCGTCTCTATCTTGACGTGGGCAGCCATCCTGAATACGCAACACCCGAGTGTGACAACGTCATCGAGCTCGTCACCCACGACAAGGCGGGCGAGCGCATCCTCGAGGGCCTGCTCGTGGACGCCGAGAAGCGGCTGCGCGAAGAGGGCATCGCCGGTGACATCTACCTGTTCAAGAACAACACCGACTCGGCCGGAAACTCCTACGGCTGTCACGAGAACTATCTGGTCGGCCGGCACGGGGAGTTCGGGCGGCTGGCCGACGTGCTGATCCCGTTCCTGGTGACGCGGCAGATCGTGTGCGGGGCCGGCAAGGTGCTGCAGACGCCGCGCGGCGCCGTCTACTGCGTCTCGCAGCGGGCCGAGCACATCTGGGAGGGCGTCTCCAGCGCCACCACCCGCTCCAGGCCCATCATCAACACCCGTGACGAGCCGCACGCCGACGCCGAGCGGTTCCGCCGCCTGCACGTCATCGTGGGCGACTCCAATATGAGCGAGACCACGATGCTGCTCAAGGTCGGCGCCACCGACCTGGTGCTGCGGATGATCGAGTCGGGCACCGTGATGCGCGACCTGTCGCTGGAAAACCCGATCAGGGCCATCCGCGAGGTCTCCCACGACATGACGGGCCGGCGCAGGGTGCGCCTGGCCAACGGGCGCGAGGCCTCCAGCCTGGAGATCCAGCAGGAATACCTGTCCAAGGCGAAGGATTTCGTTGACCGCCGCGGCGGCGACGCCATCGCGCACCGGGTGCTGGAGCTGTGGGAGCGTACGCTGCACGCGGTCGACACCGGCGACCTCGACCTGGTGTCGCGGGAGATCGACTGGGTGACGAAATATCAGCTCATCGAGCGTTACCGGAAGAAGTACGACCTGCCGCTGTCGTCGCCGCGGGTGGCCCAGCTCGACCTGGCCTACCATGACGTGCACCGCAAGCGCGGCCTGTTCTACCTGCTGCAGAAGCGCGGCTCGGTGGAGCGGGTGGCGTCCGACCTGAAGATCTTCGAGGCCAAGTCGGTGCCGCCGCAGACGACCAGGGCGCGGCTGCGCGGCGAGTTCATCCGCAAGGCGCAGGAGAAGCGGCGCGACTTCACCGTCGACTGGGTGCATCTCAAGCTCAACGACCAGGCGCAGCGCACGGTGCTCTGCAAGGACCCGTTCCGCAGCGTGGACGAGCGGGTGGACAAGCTCATCGCGGGGATGTAGCCGGTCTCATGGGTACGGGGCCGGTCCCGGTGGGCCGGTCCCGGGTGTGTGGCGGGCGGGCAAGCCCACCCACCGCCGGTTTACCTCGGCCCTACCCGGAAGTCGGGTAGGGTGACGCGAATCTGACGTCTTTTCCGAGGGAAACCCATGCGCCGCGCTCTGGCCGTACTGGCCGCCGTGCCATTGATCCTGTTCGCCGCCGGTTGCGGCTCCGACGGCGGCGCGAACCCCGCCTCCACGGCGTCCACAGCCTCCACCGGCGGCTCAGCCGGGGTCAAGGTCACCGGGAACGTGGGCGCCAAGCCCACGGTGACCTTCCCCTCCGGCGCACCCGCGACGAAGTCGTCCTACGAGGTGATCCAGCCGGGCACCGGCCCGGCGGTCAAGCCCGGCGACAAGCTGATTCTCAACCTGACCGTCTACAACTGGGACGGCAAGGGCAACGCCGTCCAGGGCTCCTCCTACGACACCAAGGCGCCCGAGACGGTCGCGGTCAACGAGCAGCTGCCGCAGGTGCTGCAGGAGGGCTTCACCAAGATCAAGCACGGCGGCAGGCTGCTGGCGGTGCTGGCCAACGACTCCGTCGCCCAGCAGCAGACGGCGCCGCCCCAGCCGACCAAGGTGTTCGTGCTCGACATCGTCGGCGCCCAGCCGCCGGCGCTGAAGGCGGCCACCGGCAAGGAGACCGGCGACAGCATCAAGGGCGTCAAGGTCGACAACCCCGGCGGTGAGAAGGCGCCCACGCTGACCACCAAGACCGGCGAGAAGCCGTCCAAGGAGCTCGTCGTCAAGACGATCATCGCGGGCACCGGCGCCAAGGTGACGCCCAACCAGACGCTCACCGTCCACTACACGGGCAAGATCTGGGGCACCGACAAGCAGTTCGACTCGAGCTGGGAGCGGGGCCAGCCGGCCGAGTTCCCGCTCGGCAACGTGATCCAGGGCTGGCAGAAGGGCCTGGCCGGGGTGCCGGTCGGCAGCCGCGTCGTGATGAGCATCCCGCCGGACCTCGGCTACGGCGACCAGGCGCAGCAGGGCATCCCGGCCAAGAGCACGCTGGTGTTCGTGGTGGACGTTCTGGCGGCTTACTGACGCGCCATCTGACGACGCGGTAGCATCGCGTGCCCGGCGGCGCAGCGCCGCCGGGCCGCACCGCGTGGGAGGACCGATGCGCCGCCGTACCGTCGCGTTGCTGCTGCCGGCCTTGCTCATGCCGGCCGCCTGTACGAGCGGCGCCGCGGGCGGTCTGGACCTGAAGGTGGGCGGCGCGTTTGGGGCCCGGCCGACGATTGTGTTCCCCGGCGGCAAGCCCGCGGCGGGCCTGCAGGTGGACGAGCTGGCCACCGGCAAGGGCGCGCGGCTGGAGCCGGACGATGTGGCGATCGTCCAGTACACCGCGCACGTGTGGGACGGCGGAGAGAACCGCCTGGTCGACTCCAGCTTCAACCGCGGCGCGCCGGCCGCGTTCCCGGTGGGGGAGCTGCTGCCGGGGCTCGACAGGGCGCTGCGGGGGCGCACGGTGGGCAGCAGGGTCATCGCCGCCATCCCGCCGGAGGACGGCTTCGGCGCGAACCCGCCGCGCGGCATCGGCACGGGCGACGAGCTGTTCTACGTCGTCGACATCCTCGGCACGCACGCCAAGGGCGTCTCGGTCAAGGCACGCTCCGGCTCGCTGGGGGGCGTACGCGTCACCGGAGACGCGCATCCGGGGCTGGCGGTGCCCGCGAGCGCGCCGCCCGCGCGGTTCGCGGCCAAGGTGCTGGCCAGGGGGACGGGCCGCAGGACGCAGGCGGGCCAGCTGGTGGTCACCCAGTACGAGGGCGCGATCTGGAGCCGCCGCCGCGTCTTCGACGCGACCTGGTCGACCGGGCGGCCCAGGGCGTTCCGGATCGGCGACGGCAGCGTGCTCAAGGGCTGGGACAAGGCGCTGGTCGGCGTGCCGGTCGGCAGCCGCGTCGTGATGATCGTCCCGCCCGCCTACGGGTACGGCGCCGCGGGCCGTCCCGCCTACGGCATCAAGGGCTCCGACACCCTCGTCTTCGTGGTGGACGTTCTCGCGGCTTATTGAGGCTTTCGTAGACTCGCGGCTGTGAGTAGCGACGACCTCGAGGCGCTGGCCCTCCTGCACGACCCGGTCCGCCGCAGTCTGTACGCCGCCGTCGCGGCCCGCGGCGGCGACGTGGGCCGGGGCGAGGCGGCCGAGGCGGCGGGCGTGTCCAGGACGCTCGCCGGGCACCACCTCGACAAGCTGGTCGAGGCCGGCCTGCTGGAGAGCGGCTACCGGCCGCAGGAGAAGAAGGGGCCGGGCAGCGGCCGGCCCGCCAAGGTCTACCGCAGAGCCGGCGGCGAGCGGTCGGTGAGCCTGCCGCCGCGCGACTACGCCACCCTCGCCTCCGTCCTGGCCGACGTGGTGGAGTCGCTCGGCGCCGAGGAGCGGGCCGAGCGGGCGGCGCGCGCCGCGGGCGCCAGGATGGCCCGGCGGCACGCGGGCGAGCCGGTCGAGGGGGTGCTCGGCGCCCGCGGCTACGAGCCCTACGAGGAGGACGGCGCGCTGCGGCTGCGCAACTGCCCGTTCCACGTGCTGGCCGAGGAGCAGCCGCTGCTGGTGTGCTCCATGAACCTGGCCCTGTGCCAGGGGCTGCTCGAAGGGCTCGGCGACGACCCGGCCCGGGCCAGGTTCGACCCGCGGCCGGGGGAGTGCTGCGTCTCTCTTTCTAAAATAAATGTAGATTGACATAGAAGGGAAGGGGTGGTGTGCTGAGCGTCATGCATCTCGCCCAGCTGAACGTCGCCCACCTGCGCGCGCCCATCGACGCCCCCGAGCTCGCCGAGTTCGTCGCCCTGCTCGAGCCTGTCAACACCGTCGCCGACGAGGCCCCCGGTTCGTGTGGCGGCTGAAGGAGAGCGAGAGCGACCCCACCGCCACCGTGATCCACGGCTACGGCGACCACCTGCTGGTCAACTTCTCGGTCTGGGAGTCCCTGGAGACGCTGTGGAACTACGCCTACCGCAGCGCCCACCTGGGCGTGCTGCGCCGCCGCAGGGAGTGGTTCCTGCGCATGGCGGAGCCGTACACGGTGATGTGGTGGATTCCCGAGGGGTACATTCCGTCGCTGGCGGAGGGCATGCGGCGGCTGGAACGCCTCAGGGCCGAGGGGCCGGGACCGGAGGCGTTCACGTTCAAGGACTCCTATGACAGCAGCGAGGCCGTCAGCCTGCCCGCCGCCGCCGAGGCCAGGAAGTAGGCCAGGTCCTCCTCCAGGCCCCTGCCCATCGTCGACAGCCGCACCGGCGACTCCCTGAGCGCCTCGTGCAGGCCGTCCACCGGCACCGGCACCAGGCGGTGCCGTACGGCCAGCAGCTCGGCCTGGTCCCTGACCCGCTCGCCGAACTCGCCCGGCAGCTCCGGCACCGGCACGTCCGCGGGGGACAGGGCGACCCGGCCGTAGGCGGTCAGCGAGTGGTGCGAGACCCCGTAGTGGCGCTCCCGCTGGTCGCCCTCGCTGACCCGCAGCGCCGCCACCGGCCGCCCGAGCAGCACACCGGCCGCGTTCACCGCCTCGCCCGCCGACACACCCGAGAAACCCCATCTGGTGCCCGTGCCCAGGTTGCCCGGGCCCTGCGTGACGACCGCCACGTCGGCCTCCAGCACGTGCCTGGCCGCCAGCAGGCCGGAATGCACGGTGACCGCCTCGACGTCGCCGCCGAACGACTGCCCCACCGTCACCACACCCGCCAGCCAGCCGATCTCGCGCAGCCGGGCCGCCGTCATCGAGAACCAGGCCGGCAGCGCGCCGCCGTCCAGCATCACGTACGCCACCCGCGCCCGAGGCGCCCCCGGAGATCGGCTGGCGTACAGGCCGCACAGGATCGGCGGCAGCGCCGAATGCAGATCGGCCACCACCACCGGCAGCCCTCCGAGGGAGTCCGCTTCGCGCAAAATGTCGTGGTACGGGGAATCCTGTTCGTCGGCGCCTAGCACCGTGGCCTGCAGCGGCGTGTACCTGGCCTTCACCAGGTGCCCTGGACCCTCCGGATCTTGCGGCAAACGGTTCGGGACGGCCACCACCATGGCGTAACCTCCCGTACCGAGACCCATCGCGAGCGCGGTCGTGTTGAGCAGCACCTCATCGCCGGGTTCCGGGCGCCCCACCAAGGGCGGATACGCCAGCGCCCGGCACTCCCCCTCGGGGACGGCGACGTCCAGCTCCACCGCTCCCGGCCACTCGCGTCGGATCCGGACAACTTCGCCCTTGCGCCATCTGATCACGGGGGCAGGGTAGCGTCGATGAAGGAGGAGTGAGGCAGATGTCGCGCCGTAAGACGGAACGGTTGCTCAATCTGGTGATCTGCCTGCTCGCCACCCGGCGCCCGCTGTCGGCCGAGCAGATCCGCCAGGCCGTGCCCGGTTATGACCGGGACGGCGACGAGGCGTTCCAGCGCATGTTCGAGCGGGACAAGAACGAGCTGCGGGAGATCGGCATCCCCATCGACGTGGTGCGCGACCCGTGGGAGGACGAGCCGGGCTACCGGATCGAGCGGCAGTCGTACGAGCTGCCGGAGATCACCCTGGAGCCCGACGAGGCCGCCGTGCTGGGGCTGGCCGCCCAGGTGTGGCAGCGCGCCAGCCTGGCCGAGGCCGCCTCGGGGGCCCTGCTGAAGCTGCGGGCCGGCGGCGTGGCCACCGACCAGCCGGTCGGCACCGGGGCGCTGGAGCTGCGCGTCGACACCCGCGACCCGGCCTTCCCCGCGCTGTGGGACGCCGTGCGCGACCGGCGGGTGGTGCGCTTCGACTACCGCGGCGCCGGCAGCGAGAGCGTGCGCAGCCGCACCGTGGAGCCGTGGGGCGTGGTCAGCCGGCGCGGCCGCTGGTACCTCGCCGGGTTCGACCGCGGCAGGGACGCGCCGCGCGCCTTCCGGCTCAGCCGCATCACCGGTCAGGTCACCGCCGTCGGCAAGCCGGGCGCGGTCGAGGTGCCCGAGGGGATCGACGTGCGGGCCATGGTCGGCTTCCCCGACGAGCCGGTGGAGGAGCGGATCGCCGTCGTCCGGGTGCGCCAGGGGGCGTGCGAGGGGGTTCGGCAGCTGGCCAGGGCCGTGCATCCCGGCACCGACGG
Source organism: Nonomuraea marmarensis (assembly GCF_043197025.1). Taxonomy (NCBI): domain Bacteria; kingdom Bacillati; phylum Actinomycetota; class Actinomycetes; order Streptosporangiales; family Streptosporangiaceae; genus Nonomuraea; species Nonomuraea marmarensis. Next base: position 237,405 of record NZ_JBICRM010000004.1, on the reverse strand, counting down.
GTGGGACGAGGCCGAGCTGGCCTTCACCGACCCCGAACGGCTGTCCGGATGGATGGCCAGCCTCGGCGCCGACGTCGAGGTGGTCGAGCCGCCGGACGCCCGCGAGGCCGTCATCCGCCGTCTGAAGGGGGCCATTACGTGAGCGAGCGAACAATCGGACACAGCAGCGGCCCGCTCATGCGACCGACGAAGGAGGGCACATGAGCGGGTCTGCTGACCGGTTGCCTCGGTTGCTGGCGCTGGTGCCGTACCTGATGTCGCACCCGGGGGCGCAGCTCGGCGAGGTGGCCGGGGTGTTCGGGCTGAGCGAGAAGCAGCTCATCGACGACCTGCAGCTCGTCTGGATGTGCGGGCTGCCCGGGCACACCCCCGGCGACCTCATCGACGTGTCCTGGGACGGCGGCGAGATCATCATCGACAACGCCGACACCATCGCCAGGCCGCTGCGGCTCGGCATCGACGAGGCCAGCGCGCTGCTGGTCGCGTTGCGCATGCTGGCCGCCACCCCCGAGCTGGCCGAGGTGCCGGGGGACGCGCTGCCGCGCGTGATGGCCAAGCTGGAGCGGGCCGCGGGCGAGGGCGCCGCCACCGTCAGCAGCCAGGTCACCGTCGACGTGGACGCCGCGCCCGACGCCCTGCCGCGCGTGCGCGAAGGGCTGACCAAGGGGCGCAGGCTGTCGCTGCGCTACTACGTGCCCGGGCGCGACGAGGTGACGCCGCGCGACGTCGACCCCATGCGGGTCGTGGTCGTCGACGGCCGCGCCTACCTGGAGGGCTGGTGCTACCGGGCCGAGGCGATGCGGCTGTTCCGGCTCGACCGGGTGCTCGGCGTGGACGTGCTCGACGTGCCCGCCGACCCGCCCGCCGAGGCCGAGCCCATCGACGTCACCCGGGGCGTCTTCCGGCCCTCGCCGACCGACGAGCTGGTCGAGCTGGAGGTCAGCGCCGCCGGCCGGTGGGTGGCCGAGTACTACCCCTGCGAGCAGGTCACCGAGCTGGGCGAGGGCCGGCTGCGGGTGGCGCTGCGGGCCCGCGACGAGGACTGGATCCTCAAGCTGGCGCTGCGCCTGGGCGACACCGGCAGGGTCGTCTCGCCGCCCCGGATGGCCGAGACCGTACGCCAGGAGGCCGAACGCGCCCTGGCCCGCTACGCTCACCAGTCATGACGTGGATCTACCTGGCCGCGGGGCTGGGCCTGGCCGGGCTGGTCGTGGTCGGGATCGCGGGCGCCCGGGTCGTCGCGGCGGCACGTACTCTGGAGAGGGAAATGAGGCAAATCGCCGAGGCGAAGGCTCAGCTGGAGCTGCGGCGGGCCAGATTGGCGGGCCGAGGGGATGAGACCGCGCCCCAGGCAGCGTACGATCGTGGCTGAAACAGGCACTCGCTAGAAAAGGGCGTTTCATGTCGCAACTCGGAGTCCCCGAACTTCTGATCATCGCATTGGTGCTCGTCCTGCTGTTCGGTGCGAAGAAGCTGCCTGAGATGGCTCGGGGAGTCGGCAGGTCGCTGCGCATCTTCAAGTCCGAGACGGCCAAGCTCCGCGAGGACGAGGACGACAACACGCACACCGTCCAGGCCCAGGCACAGGCTCCGGCCCAGCCGCAGCCCCAGCCGGTGCAGCCGCAGCAGCTCAACGCCGCCCAGGCCCCCGCTCCCGCTCCGGGGCTGTCCGCCGAGGAGCAGGCCCGCCAGCTTGAGGAGCAGGCCGCCAGGCTGCGTGCCAGCGCCGCGCAGGCCGACAAGCACGCCTGACCCCCGTCCCTCCTCATCACCTGGACTGCTAGATGGCGCTGCTGAAACGGTCGAGCGATTCAGGACCGGCCCCCGACTCCGAGGGTCGGATGCCGCTCATGGAGCACCTGCGTGAGCTGCGCAACCGCTTGCTCATCGCGACGGTCGCCGTGGTCGTGGGCATCATCGTGGGCTGGATCGTCTTCGATCCGGTGTGGGCGTTCATCAAGGAGCCGTTCTGCGAGACGCCGCAGGCCCAGCAGTTGCGCGTCGGCGAGTGCACGCTCACTTACGGCGGCATCTTCCAGTCGTTCTTCCTGACGCTGAAGGTCTCGGCGATGGTCGGCATCGTCGTGTCCTCACCCGTCTGGCTCTACCAGGTCTGGGCGTTCGTCACGCCCGCCCTCTACCGCAACGAGAAGCGCTACTCGATCGCCTTCCTGGGGCTGGCGATCCCGCTGTTCCTGCTCGGCGCCGCCCTGGCCTACTTCATCATGGACACCAGCCTGGCGATCCTGCTGGGATTCGCGCCCAGCGACGCCGTGGCCATCATCCAGATCGACGAATACGTCAGCTACGTGCTGATCATGCTCGTGATCTTCGGCATCTCGTTCGAGCTGCCGCTGCTGCTGGTGTTCCTGAACATCATCGGAATTCTGCCTCACGCCACGGTGAAGAAGCACCGCCGTACGGTCATCTTCGCCATGTTCGTCTTCGGCGCCGTCATCACGCCCGGCGGCGACCCGCTGACGATGATGGCGCTGGCCACGCCGATGATCCTGCTCTACTTCCTGGCCGAGTTCTTCATGTTCATGCGCGAGAAGCGCGCGCCCGCGGCGGAGGACTTCTCCCACCTGTCCGACGACGAGGCATCCCCGCTGAGCGAGCCGCCGCCTGAGCCGCTGACCGAGGACTCTGCGCCCATCGACTCGGGGCCCATCGACTCCGGACCCATCGACTCCGGACCCATCGACTCCGAGCCGCTCGACGACGAGTCCGGCCCCAAGCGACCCCCGGAGGATTCCGGTTCCGGCCGTTAGGCGATAAGTTCCGGGCGTGTCCCCTCAACTCGCCCTGCTGGTCAACCCCGCCGCCCGCGGCGGCCGTACGCTGCGCCTGCTCGAACCCGTGGCGCGCCGGCTGCGCGCCGGTGGGGCCGAGCTGTCGGTGATCGTCGGCGACGACGCGACCGACGCCCTGGAACGTGCCTGCACCGCCGTGGCCGAACGCCCCGACGCGCTTGTGGCCTTCGGCGGCGACGGCCTGGTGCATCTGGCCGTGCAGGCCGTGGCCGGCACCGGCGTGCCGCTCGGCATCATCCCCGCGGGCACCGGCAACGACATCGCCTCCGCGCTCGGCGTGCCGTGCAAGGACCCCATCGCGGCGGCCCGCACCGTGTTGCGGATGAAGTCGCGGCTCGTGGACGCGGCCCGCATCAGGGCAGGGAAGGCCGACGAGTTGTTCGCCGGGGTGGTGTGCTGCGGGTTCGACTCGCGGGTCAACGAACGCGCCAACCGGCTCACCTGGCCGCCGGGGATGGCGCGCTATCTGGTGGCGATGGCGGAGGAGCTGCGGTCGTTCCGGCCGATCCCGTTCCGGGTCACGTTCGACGAGGCCGAGGTGGTCGAGCGGGAGGCGATGCTGGTGGCCGTGGCCAACACGTGCTCCTACGGCGCGGGGATGCGGGTGTGCCCCGACGCCCGGCCCGACGACGGGCTGCTGGACGTGGTGATGCTGGGCGCCTTGTCGAAGGGCGAGTTCCTGCGGGTGTTCCCGAGCGTGTACCGGGGGACGCACGTGGGGCATCCGGCGGTGTCGGTCCGGCGGGTGCGCAGCGTGCGGCTGGAGGCGGCCGACGTGGTCGCCTACGCCGACGGCGAACGCGTGGGGCCGGTGCCGGTGCACTGCGAGGTGCGGCCGGGGGCGTTGCGGGTCATCGTTTGAGATCTACAATGTAAAGGCGCCCGGTCTTTTGTGCTCCGGCCGAGGTCCGTCGACGAGGTGCGAACCGTACGTCGGCTGAGGTCCCTTGGGGGTGAGGCGGCAGGACGGAGGGCCGTCCAGGCGGCCACACCTGGCGGGCGGCCGGGATGGCACGCCCGTCGGTCGGCGTGCGGCTAAGGGCGGTGGGCGTGCTGGGGCGGAGGGTGGGCGGTCCGGGGCGCCGGGCGTGCGGCTCGGCGCGCGGCTCGGGTGGCCCCGGGTGGTGGAATGGGCGGGACGGACCGGAATGGCGATTTCGGTAGGCTGGCGAGTATGACAACGCCAGCGGAACGCTACGCGGCCTTCCGCCAGAAGCACGCAGACGACGGGGCCGCTCTGGGATCGTTCCGAGGTCTCTACGACTTCGCGCTGGACGACTTCCAGCTGGACGCCTGCCGGGCCCTGGAGGCGGGCGACGGCGTCCTGGTGGCGGCGCCCACGGGGTCGGGCAAGACGGTCGTCGGCGAGTTCGCCGTGCACCTCGCCCTGGAGCAGGGCCGCAAGTGCTTCTACACCACCCCCATCAAGGCGCTGTCCAACCAGAAGTACAACGACCTGGTCAAACGGTACGGCACCGCCAAGGTCGGCCTGCTGACCGGCGACAACAGCGTCAACGGCGAGGCCCCCATCGTGGTCATGACCACCGAGGTGCTGCGCAACATGCTCTACGCCGGCTCGGCGACGCTGGCCGGGCTCGGGTTCGCCGTCATGGATGAGGTCCACTACCTGGCCGACCGCTTCCGCGGCGCGGTGTGGGAAGAGGTGATCATCCACCTGCCCGAGTCGGTCCGGCTGGTGGCGTTGTCGGCGACCGTGAGCAACGCCGAGGAGTTCGGCGAGTGGCTCGGCGACGTGCGCGGCGACACCACGGTCATCGTCGACGAGCACCGCCCGGTGCCGCTGTGGCAGCACATGATGGTCGGCAACCTCATCTACGACCTGTTCATGACCGACGACCTGACGCCGCGCATCAACCCCACGCTGATGCGGGTGACGCGCGACGCCGAGCGGCTGACCTCGGGCCGGGGCCGGCGCGGCTACGGCAGGCCGCAGCGCTCCCGCCCGCCGGACCGGGTGCAGGCGATCGAGAAGCTCGACGCCGAGGGGCTGCTCCCGGCGATCACGTTCATCTTCTCCCGGGCGGGCTGCGACGCGGCGGTGAGGCAGTGCCTGAACGCCGGCATCCGGCTCACCACCGACCGCGAGCGGCACGAGATCAGGCAGCTCGTGGACGAGCGCACCGCGCACCTGCCCGACGAGGACCTGGCCGTGCTGGGCTACCTGGAGTGGCGCGACTGCCTGGAGCGCGGGCTGGCGGCGCACCACGCGGGCATGTTGCCGGCGTTCAAGGAGGTCGTGGAGGAGCTGTTCACGCGCGGGCTGGTCAAGGCGGTGTTCGCCACCGAGACGCTGGCCCTGGGCATCAACATGCCGGCCCGCAGCGTGGTGATCGAGAAGCTCGACAAATGGAACGGCGAGACCCACGCCGACCTGACCCCCGGCGAATACACCCAGCTCACCGGGCGGGCCGGGCGGCGCGGCATCGACATCGAGGGCCACGCCGTGGTGTTGTGGCAGGCGGGCATGGATCCGCTGTCGGTGGCGGGCCTGGCGGGCACCCGCACCTATCCGCTGCGGTCCAGCTTCCAGCCGTCGTACAACATGGCGGTCAACCTCGTCGGCCAGTTCGGCCGGGAGCGCGCCAGGACGCTGCTGGAGGAGTCGTTCGCGCAGTTCCAGGCCGACCGGGCGGTGGTGGGGCTGGCCAAGCAGCTGCGCAAGCACGAGGAGGCGCTCGAAGGCTACCAGGAGGCCATGACGTGCCACCTGGGCGACTTCCCCGAATACGCGGCGCTGCGCCGCCGCCTGTCCGACCGCGAGGCCGAGCTGTCCAAGCAGCGTGGCGCCGCGCGCCGGGCCGCCGCCGTACGGTCGCTGGAGGCGCTGCAGCCCGGCGACGTCATCCGGGTGCCCGGCGGGCGCCGGGCGGGCCTGGCGATCGTGCTCGACCCCGGCCGCAACCCGCGCGGGCACGGGCCGAGCCCGCTCGTGCTGACGATCGGCAAGCAGATCAAGAAGCTCGACCCGGCCGACTTCCCGGTGCCGGTCGAGCCCCTGGAGAAGTTGCGCATCCCGAAGAACTTCAACGGCCGCTCGCCCAAGGAACGCGCCAACCTCGTCTCCACGCTGCTGGCCAAGATGGGCGATCGCGACCTCGGCAAGCCGGCCAGGGCGCGCGACCACACGGTCGAGGACGAGGAGGTCAACGACCTGCGCCGGCGCATCCGCCAGCACCCGTGCCACGGCTGCGACGAGCGCGAGGACCACGCCCGCTGGGCCGAGCGCTACTATAAGCTGCTGCGCGAGACCGAGGGCCTGCGCCGCCGCGTCGAGGGCCGCTCCCACGTCATCTCGCGTACGTTCGACCGCATCTGCTCGGTGCTGGAGCAGCTCGGCTACCTCGACGGCGAGACGGTCACCGACGAGGGCCGCCGCCTTGGCCGCCTCTACACCGAGCTCGACCTGCTGACCGCCGAGTGCCTGCGGGGCGGGTTGTGGGAGGAGCTCGACCCGGCAGAGCTGGCGGCGTGCGTGTCGGCGCTGGTGTTCGAGTCGCGGGCGTCCGACGATGCGCGCCGCCCCAAGCTCCCGGCCGGGCGGGCCCAGGACGCGCTGACGGCCATGATGCGGCTGTGGGGGGAGCTGGAGGGCATCGAGTCCGACCACGGGTTGTCCACGATCAGGGAGCCCGATCTGGGGTTCGCGTGGGCGGCGTTCCGCTGGACGAAGGGGCACAGCCTGGACGCGGTGCTCATGGAGGGCGTCAACGGCAACGAGCTGGCGGCCGGCGACTTCGTCCGGTGGGTCAAGCAGCTCATGGACCTGCTGGGCCAGCTGGGGAACGCGGCGCCGCAGGGCAGCAAGATCAAGCAGACGGCGATCAAGGCCATGGACGCGATGCGGCGCGGCGTGGTGGCGTACTCGTCGCTCACCTGATCGCGCGTGCTCGCGGCGGGCGCCGAGCACCCCTCGGCGCCGGCCGTGGGTGTCGGCCGAGATGCTCCTGAGAACTAGTTCTCAGGAGCATCTTTGACTGTCGCCTGACGCCGGCTAGTGGCTTTACTCGTTTACAAGCGATTTAACGGCGGAGCCGAATCGCCTTTCCCCATTGGATTCACCGGTCAAGTCTCTTTGAAGTCGAAGAATATCTCGTGCTTTATCGTAATACGGGTGCTAGCGTCCGAATTGTGTGATGTCAGCCAACGGGGGAGGAATCATGGCTAGCATGCAACTTTCTCAGATCGGCTACAAGCAAGGATGGGGCTGTCGCCGTAGGCGTCGGCGCTGCTGCTGCTGCTGCCGCCCCAGGTGGTGGGGGTGCTAGACCAGCACCCTGAGAGTCGGCGGCCCAGCCGCCGGCTCTCATTGAGCGTCTCCGGCCGTGAGCTCGCGCCGGCGATTTCCATTCGCCGGACATTCCGCGAGTTCTGGCCGGACACTCGCGGATTGCGGCGGCTCTTCGCGGCCGGTGTGGCATTCGCCGTCCTGGCCGCGCTCTGCGAGGTCGCCGCGATCCGCCTATTCGGCCACATCACCGACGAAGTGCTCACCACCAGGAAGCTGGGGGAGTTTTGGGCTCCCGCGCTCGCCTGGCTCGGGCTCGCCACGGTCGCCGGGGTGACGACCTTCGCAGGGGCGTACGCCACCGCGCTCGGCGCCGAACGGTTCCTGCTGGCCCTGCGCGACCGCGTGTTCGCGCACCTCCAGACGCTCGCGCCGGACTTCTCGGAGAAGCGGCGGCTGGGCGACCTGATGGCCCGCCTCACCGACGACATCGAGGCCATCGAGGAGCTCGTCGGCTCGGGGCTGGTCAAGCTGGTCACCACGGTCGCCAGCGTGGTCTTCTTCGCGGGGGCGGCCTTCTTCATCCGCTGGGACCTCGCGCTTCTCACTATGGCGCTGATCCCGGCGTTCCTGGTGGTGTCGAAGGTGTTCGCGGCCAGGTTCAGGACCGCCGCGGCGCGGGAGCGCGCCAGCAACGGCGCCATGAACAGCGTCCTGGAGGAGGGGCTGGCCAACCAGCCGCTCGTGCAGGCCTACAACCGGCAGGGCGAGGAGTCCCGGCGCCTGCACGGGGAGGGCCGCGGGTGGCTGCGGGCCAACATGGCGCAGGCGTGGTTGTCCAGCCTGTACGGTCCCGCCGTACAGGTCATCGAGACCCTCTGCCTGATCGTCATCCTCGGGTTCGGCGCGTGGGAGATCGCCGCGGGCCGGTTGACGCTCGGTGGCCTGCTGGCCTTCGCCGCGTACCTGGCCCTGCTGTACCCGGCCGTGCAGAGCCTGGGGGAGCTGGCCCTGACCGTGTCCGAGGCGGCCGCGGGGTCCGACCGGGTCATCGAGATCCTGCGGACCCGGCCCATCGTCACCGACGCCCCCGGCGCGGTGCCCGTGGGGACGAGCCGCGGGCGGGTGGAGTTCGACCGGGTCGGCTTCGCCTATCCGGGGCGGGGGCGGCCGGTGCTGCGGAACGTGTCCTTCACCGCCGAGCCCGGTGACGTCGTCGTCTTCACCGGGCCCAGCGGGGTGGGCAAGTCCACGGTGGCCAAGCTGCTGCTGCGCTTCTACGACCCGGACGCGGGGCGCATCCTGCTGGACGGCACCGACCTGCGCCGACTGACGCGCGAGTCGCTGCGCGAGAACATCACGATCCTGCACCAGGAGACGCTGCTGTTCTCGGGATCCGTGCGCGACAACATCGCCTACGGCCGCCCGGACGCCTCGCTCGACGAGATCGTCAGGGCGGCGGAGGCGGCGGGGGTGCACGGTTTCGTCCGGCTGCTGCCCCAGGGGTACGACACGCCGGTGGGGCAGCGGGGGCGGCTCCTGTCCGGCGGGCAGCGGCAGCGGATCGCGATCGCCAGGGCCATCCTGCGCGACGCGCCGGTGCTGGTGCTCGACGAGCCCATGACCGGGCTGGACGAGGCCATCGCCGCGCAGGTCATGCGGCCGCTGCGCCGGCTGATGGCCGGGCGGACGACGCTGCTGATCACACACGATCCGCGGTACGTGCCGGAGGGGGCTCGCCTGGTCGAACTGGAGCCGGTGCCCCGGGAGGAACGCGTCCGCCTCAAGCGCGCCGGCTGCCCGTCCCGGTCCGCTCGCCTGTCGGCACCTCCCTGACCGGTCACTCGTCCCGGCCGAATCACCGACACCCGCTCTGGTTTGGGGCGGGTGTCGGCTGTGAAGGGGATCGGCGCACTCGGCGGGGGTATATGTCGTGACATCTCCTCGGTAGAATCGGAGAGTTCTCTCCGTTTGCCAAGGCAGGTGCATGTATGGGGGACGACCACACCTCGGCCAGGCCGCTGCGCGCCGACGCCCGGCGCAACCGCGAGCGGGTCCTGCGGATCGCGCAGGAGGCGCTGGCCAGCGACGGCCTGACCATCTCCTTCGACGAGATCGCCCGGCGGGCCGGGTTCGGGGTCGGCACCGTTTACCGGCATTTCCCCACCAAGGAGGCGCTGTTCGAGGCGGTGCTGCTGGGCCGGATCGAGCGGTTCGTGGCCGACGCCCGCGCCAAGGCCACGGCGGAGGACGCGGGCCAGGCGTTCTTCGGCTGGTTCGCCCGCGTGGTCGAGCAGGCCTCGGCCAACCAGGCGCTCTGCGACATGCTGGAGAGCGGCTCGGGGATGGGGTTCGGGCCGGCTGCCAAGCTCGAGGACGACTTCACGCAGGCGATCGGCCGGTTGCTGGCCAGGGCGCAGCGGGCCGGGGCGGTGCGGCGTGACCTGGGGGCGGAGGACGTACGGGATCTGCTGCGGGGGTGCCTGGCGGCGGAGCGGCGGACGCGGGCCAGGGGCGGGGCCTTACGGATGGCGGAGGTGATCTGCGACGGGATGCGGGCGCGGGCGGACTGACCGCCCGGTCAAGGTGCTGTCGTCATAGGGGCACGGAACGTCACCCGCAGGGCGGTTTTTTCCGCTGATCGCAAGGGAAATCCCATGTCAGAGACATCGGACGCCCCGCCGAGGCCCGCCCCCCTGCGGATATCGACGTCCGGCCGCCGACGTTCGGAGGTTGCCATGTTCGCCCTCATCGCCGCACTGCTCTTCGTGATCGCGCTCGTCTTCGAGATCGCCGGCCTGGCCGTCGGCAGCGTGCTCAGGGTCACCACGCTCGGCACCGCCGGGCTGCTCTGCGTCGCGCTGCACCTGATGGGTGTGGGCGCGGGCTGGAGCCTGCTCAAGAAGTGACGCCCCGGCGCCGTGGGCCCGGTCACGCGAGGGTGAAGCGGACCTCGCGGGTGGCCGGGTCCGCTTGCGCCAGGCGTACCGTGACCTGCTCCCCGAGGGGGAGTTCGCCGTCGCAGCGGGCGATCACGGCCGGGTCGGCGAGTTGCACCTGCCCGCCCCCGCGCCGCTCGTCCACGTCGATCACCACCGCCTCGAACGGCTGCCCGATCCTGTCCCGTAACAGGAACGCCTCCACCAGGTCCACGCACGCCCGATCCGCCGCCCCCGCGCGCCGCCCGGTCGCGGCCATGATGTCCGGCAGGCCCGCGAGCGCCGCCCGCACGTCGGACGGGACCGGCTCGCCCGCCGCGACCGCCAGGCACACCTCCGTCGCGTAGCGGTCGACCAGCCGCCGCAGCGGCGCCGTGACATGCGTGTACGGGGCCGCGACCGCGGCGTGCTCGGCCAGCCTGGGCGGGGCGCCGTCGAAGGCCACGTATCCGGCGCCGCGCAGCAGCACCTTCGACTCGTGCAGGAACGCCGCCTGCTGCGCCTTCTTCGGGTCCAGATCGTGCACCACGGCGCCGTATCCCGCCCCGTCGGGCCACGGCACGTCCAGCGCCGCCGCCACCCTGCGCACCTTCGCCAGGCGGTCGGCGGGCGGCCGGGGCAACACGCGCAGGATGCCGATCTCGGCGTCGAGCATCATCGCGGCCGCGGCCATGCCGGTCAGCAGCGAGATCTGCGCGTTCCATGCCTCGGCGGGCAGCGGCAGCCGGAACTCCAGCCGGTAGCCGCCGTCGCCGGCGGGCACCACCTCCTGGTCGGGCGTGGGCAGGGTGACGCCGCCGCGCTCGCGTTCGAGTGCCAGCCTGAGCTCGCCGATCTCGGCCAGCAACTCCAGGACGCCGTCGGCGGTGCCGGTGTCGTGGACCACCTGCACGTAGCCGTAGTCGAAGCGCTCGCGGCTGCGTACGAGGGCGCGCTGCACGTCGGCGCCGACCGTGCGGCCGTCGGCGTCGAGGTCGATCCGCCACACCACCGCCGGTCGCAGCGCGCCGGGCAGCAGGCTGGCCGCCTCCTCCGACAGCACCCTGGGGTGCAGCGGCACCTTGCCCGCCGGCAGGTAGACAGTCTCGCCCCTGGTGCGGGCCTCGGCGTCGATGATCCCGCCGGGGCGGACGAACGCGCCGACGTCGGCGATCGCGTACCAGACGCGGTATCCGGCGCGCAGCCGCTCCAGGTGCACGGCCTGGTCGAGGTCCATCGAGCCGGGCGGGTCGATGGTGACGAACGGCACGTCCGACAGGTCCTTGGCGTCGAGCCTGGGCACCCGCGCCACCCACTCGGCCTCGTCGAGCACGGCGCGGGGGAAGTCGCCGGGCAGCCTGAGCTCCCGCCTGAGCCGGTCGAACCCGTCTTCCAGCCTGAGGGGTATCTCATCGGGAACCTGAATCACGCCTGACAACCTACAGGCGCGGGCGATCAGGTGAGGTGGGCGTCCAGGCCGGTGATTCGCAGCAGTCGTCGCATGCGCGGCGGGACGCCCGCGATCCGCAGCGGCGTGCGCTGGCGCAGGGCGTGGTTCTGGACGGAGACGAGGATGCCGAGCCCGGCCGCGTCGATGAAGGACAGGCGGCTCACCTCGATGACCAGCGTGACCTTCGCGCGGCCGCCGTGTCCCGCCTCCTGCAGCAGGTCGAGCAGGTGGCTGCGGAGCAGCTCGGTGGTGGCGATGTCGAGCTCCCCGGACACGCTCACGGTCAGCGTCCCGTTGTGGCGGCTGGTGGTCACGTGCAGTGGGTCCATATCCGGCTCCGCGCTGTGTCAGGGCCGGGAACATCCTGCCGGTAGCGCGGACCCGCCCTTGCCGTAGGCACCAGATGTCATACTCATGTCACTTAGAGCGACTGTGTGCTTCCGGAATGGAGTGTACATGTCCGCTCGTCCGCGTCCAGAGGTGAGCGGCTGTTCAGGTAGACAGGAGAATTCCTCAGGAAAACATTTCCGCTTACCAGTTGGCAGAAATTCACTCCCGCCGTCGCGGCTTCAGCCCGAGGAGGATGAGATCGCACAGGGATGCGAAGTCGTCCTCGATACCCGGCCGGCTCCAGCCGGAGGCGTGCACGGGGTTGTGGAAGGCGGTTGTGGCGTGGAAGACGGCGCGGGCCGCGGCGGCGGGGTCGGTGGCGGCCAGCTCTTCCCGCGCGACGCCGGTGGCGATGATCTGCTCGATCTGGCCGATCAGGTCGGCGACGTGCCGGTCGATGACCGCGCTGGCCTCGTTCACCAGCACCATGTACGTGGCGAACAACTCGGGATCGTCCAGCGCCTTCTTGCGCTTGGCGCCGGACAACGCCGCCAGCCAGTCGCGCAGCCGCACGTCGGCGGGCGTGTCCGCGGACATGACGTCGGCCAGGACCGCGTGCGACTCGTCCAGCCAGCGCTGGGTGACGGCCTCGCGCAGGGCGGTCTTGCTGGGGAAGTGCCGGTAGACGCTGCCGTGGCTGACCCCGAGCGCCCGCGCGACGTCGACGACCGTCGCCTTGGCGGGACCGTAGCGGCGCAGCACGTCTTGAGCCGCCGCGAGGATCTGGTCGGAGGTCAGGATGCCATCTGTCACCTTTCCAATTCTGTCAGCCGGTTCGGCATGCGAGGACGCGCCACTGGAGGGGCGGGCGATTTTTGCGGAAATTAGCAGGTTTGCGGGGGTAGATCACACTACGCTGCTAGCCCTGTCAGGTACGAGGGGGAAGCAGCGCATCGTGTGGATCGCAGTCGCAGTGCTGGCCGCCGCCGTCGTCGGCGCGGTGGCCTGGTGGTTCCGCCGTGGCCCGGCCGGCGGTGACGCCGACGACCGGTTCGAGACGGGGCAGACGTGGGGCTGGGAGCTCCGTCTCACGCCCGAGGCGCAGGCCGCGTTCATGGAGGGCCTGCGGGCCTGCCACGACGGCGGGGACACGCTGCGGGTCGGCGGGGAGCAGGGGGTGCTCACGACGTACGACCCGCCGCGGCTGATCTCGCTGCACCTGCTCGCGGACGCCTTCGCGGCCAGGGGCGACGCGGCCCTGCACGATCCGCAGGGCACCGTCGCGGCGCTGCTGGCGCGGCTGGCCGGGGCCGAGCGACCCGGGGTGTTGCGCCTGAGCCGGGACTGGCTGGACGGGGAGGTGGACGGCATGGACGGGACACGTTTCGCCGCCGCCGTGCGGGAGGTCGTGTACGCCGAGGGCGTCTGGTCGAGCGACGAGGCCATTGGAGCGTTGCAGGTCACCGTGACCGGCGGACGTCAGGAGCCGGAGGCCAACACGATGATGCTGGACCTGGCCCGGGTGCTCGAGCGCTACCGGGAGGCCCGTGACAAGCAGCCGGACGCCGGCGCCGAGGCACTGCTGCGCGAGGTCACGCCTCGGTTGATCATGGCCGGCGGGCCGGGCCTGACCTGGACGAAGCCGCCGACGGACGAGGAACTGCGCATCGTGACCGCCGCCTCGCCCGAGCTGCGCTGACCGCGTCGGTCCCAGCGCCGAGCCGACGCCGAGCCCGTAGCGATCACTCGTTGTGCTCCGCGCGGCCCTGCCGCCAGTAGCCCATGAACGCCACCGCGCGCCGGTCCATCCCCCGCTCGGCCACCAGGTGCCGCCGCAGGGTCCTGATCACGGCCGCCTCGCCGGCCAGCCACGCGTACAGCGGCCCGTACGCGTGCGCCTCCTCCTGCGGCACCTCCCACAACTCCGCCTCGTCTACGTCCACGTCGTCGAACGTCTCGGGCACGGGCAGCGGCGGCAGCAGCCGGTCGGCGGCGGCCTGGACGGCGGGGACGAGCAGGCTGCCGCGCTCGGCGCCGTTCCTGGCCAGCCAGCTCACCTGGACCGAGCCGGGCGTCTCCGCCTCGAGGAAGTCGTCCTCGCCGGGCACCTCCATGAGCGCCTGCCCCGCCAGGCCGGCCGGGAGGCGTTCGAGGACGGAGCAGATCGCGGGCACCGCGGTCTCGTCGCCCGCGATCAGCACGCAGCCGGTGCCCGCGGGCGGGCGGAACTCCAGGCCGCCGTGCCGGCCGTCGTGGCGGGCGTCCGGGCCGTAGAGCGCGGCGATGTCACCGGGCCGCACCCCTTCCGCCCAGCGCGCGACCGGGCCGCCGTCCGGGTGCATGACCACGTCCACGTCGACCTCGCGGGCCTCGGGGCGGACCAGGCGGGCGGTGTAGGTACGCATCGGGTTGCGTTCGGCGTCGTCGAGCTCCCGCCATCGCGGGAACCAGTCCAAGCCGGTCGGCAGGTGGGCCAGGCCGTGCCCGGGGAGCGGGAGGATGAGCTTGAGCCGCTGGTCGAACCCGTTGTCGGCGAAGAGGTGCAGATCGTCTCCGGTGAAGGTCACCCGCAGGAACGAGGGGCTCAACCGCTGGAGCCTGTCCACCCGTGCGTCGAACATGCGAAAGGGCTCGGTCATCCCCGGCTCTCCGATCTTTATTAGGTGAGGCTAACCTAATCGATCGCGCGAGTGATGGCCAGCCCGGTCTGATTGCGCTGGGTCGCCAGACGAATGCGAGATATCGGATTGCCGCAGGTGGGCCCTGGTTCGCACGACCGGAAATCGGGGCTGTGATGAAAGTTTCACCGCCGATTGACAGCGGGAAAGCGCTTACCTATGTTGTCGCTTGTTCGCTCACACGTATGGCAATCACATATGTGAACGGATGCTCGCTGGGGGGACACCATGCCGCAGGCCGTACAGGGCCTGCCCGGGCCAGCAAGGAGCTTGAATCGTGCGACACAGAATCAACGGCAGAACGGCTGCGGTCATCGCGGGCGTCATCGCCCTGTCGGGCACGGCGGTGGCCGGCGTCGCGGTGGCCTCGGCGGCCGCTCCGGCGCCAGGGGCGTACACCGTGGTGAACAACGGCAGCGGCCTGTGCCTCACCGTACCGGGATCCAGCTCGTCCGACGGCGTCCAGCTCACGCAGACCGGCTGCGGCGGCGCCGCGCAGACCTGGAACCTGGCCGCGAGCGGCAGCGGCTACACGCTCAAGGCCGCCCACAGCGGCAAGTGCGCGGGCGTGCGGGACGCGAGCACGTCCGCGGGCAAGGCTGTGCAGCAGGAGAGCTGCTCCGGCGCGGCGTCCCAGACGTGGACGCTGCCCGAGTCGGGATCCACCCTCAGGATCGTCAACGCCAACGGCGGCAAGTGCCTCAACACCAAGGACAACTCGACCGCCTCGGGCGCCGCGGTGCAGCAGAACTCCTGCGACTCGGTGGCCACCAAGCAGTGGCGGCTCGTCCCCGCGGGCGGCGGCAACCCGACCGATCCGCCCACCGACCCACCGACCGATCCCCCGACGACGCCTCCTCCCGGCAACCCGAACGGGCTGGCCGGCTGGGCCACGCAGGGCGGCGGCACCACCGGCGGCGGCAACGCCGCGCCGGTCACCGTCAACAGCGCCTCGGCCCTGACCAGCGCGCTGTCGGCCGGCGGCGCCTCGGTGATCCGGGTGTCGGGCACGATCTCCTGCTCGGGCATGCTGCGGGTGGCCTCCAACAAGACCGTGCTGGGCAACTCGGGCGCGACCATCGTCGGCTGCGGGTTCAACATCTCCGAAGCCTCCAACGTGATCGTCCGCAACCTCACCTTCCGTGACTGGGATGACGACGCCATCAACGTCCAGTACTCGACCCGGGTGTGGATCGACCACAACTCCCTCAGCAACGGCTACGACGGCGCCGTGGACGTCAAGCGGGCCAGCGACTACGTCACCATCTCGTGGAACAAGGTCTCCAACCACGACAAGACCATGCTGCTCGGCCACAGCGACGACAACGGCACCGAGGACCGGGGACACCTGCGGGTGACGTACCACCACAACTGGTTCGACGGCACCACGCAGCGCAACCCGCGCGTCCGCTTCGGCAACCCGGTGCACGTCTACAACAACTTCTACGGCAGCGTCAGCGGCTACGGCGTGGCCTCCACCGAGGGCGCGGGCGTGCTGGTCGAGGGCAACTACTTCGAGAACACCGAGGACCCCTATCACCTCGGAGAGGCCGCGTCCGGCCCCGGCACCCTGGTCGCGCGCAACAACCACTTCGTCAACTCCGGCAGCGGCCAGGCCGGCGGCAGCGTCGGGTCGATCCCCTACTCCTACTCGCTCGACACCGCCTCCAACGTCAAGTCCATCGTGACGGCGGGGGCCGGCGCAGGCAGGATCTCCGTCTGACCCCCCGGCTCCTCCGGCGTGCCCGCCGGAGGGGCCGCGGCGTCACGCCGGGCTGCTGTAGCGGGCCTGCCTGGCGGCGGCGGTCAGGGCCGCGGCCCTGGCCGCCTCTGTCGGGGTGAACGGCAGCTCGGGCCGCCTGATCAGCAGGGTACGGTCCGGGTTCACGGAGATCACCATGGTGGTGTTGAGCTCGGCGCCCTCGTCCACCGTGTCGCCGGGCCGCCGCCACTCGACCTGCGAGACCCGCAGCAGCTCGGCCATGGCCTCCGGCAACCGGTCGGGGTCGGCGCTCACCCGCTGCGCCAGCACGAACGCCTGTACGCCGGGGTCGCTGAGGTCCTTGACCTGGGCGGGCACGATCACGACGTCGTGCCCGCCCGCCTCGGTCAGCGCGGTGGCCAGCACGTCGAGCGCCAGCCCGGGCGGCGCCTCGATGACGAACTCGTCGAGCGCGTCGCACCCGGCGGGCGTGATGGCGCTGCTGCCGGTCGGCGCGATGTGCAGGGCCAGGATGTTGCAGCCGAGGCGGCCGAACGCGCCCGCCACGGTGGCGAGCCTGCCGGGACGCTCGACCACCCGCATGCGAATGCGCCACAACGCCATGGGCGACCCGGCGCCCCCTTCCACCGGGAGCGGCCCGGCCTTGCGCGCCGGGCGGCGGCCCATCCGCTTGCGGCCCATCCGCTTGCGGCCCATCCGCTTGTGGCCCATCCGCTTGTGGCCCATCCGCTTGTGGCCCATCCGCTTGTGGCCCATCCGCTTGTGGCCCATCCGCTTGTGGACTGCCGCCCCCACGATCATCGCCGCCCCCAGCCCGACCAGCACGACCGGCCCGGGGTCCCGGTGCCCGAGCAACGTCGCGAGCAGGTGCGCCAGGCCGACCGCGAGGAACAGGGCGGCAAGCTCCACGATCTCCCGCTTCCAGGAGCGCGCGTGCTTGTCGGTCTGTCCGGAACGTGCGTGAATCACCTCAGGTGCATCGCTCATGACACCCAGTCTGTCCACGGGTTGTTACATGATCACGAGCGGCGAGGTTGCGGCGCCATTAAACCGCGTTCACCGCGTGACCGGAACATGGCCTGGCTTTGCCACCATATTCAGCTCCAGGCCGGCGGCGCCGCTTCGGTCCTCCCCTGGGTGAGTCCTCCTGGCTGCGTGAACGGGGTATGAATTCTGCCGTACCATCACCTTTCCGGCCGCGCGGGCCCGACAATCGCCATCCCATAATTTCCTTATGGGGGTTATTTCGGGGAACGGGGTGCGATGAAGCGGTGGGTCGGCGTCATTCTGGCGGTGGTTCTCGCCGGGGTGGCGGTGGTGGCGATTCTCCTGGGGAACCGGGGGGACGCGGGGCCGGAGGCGGTCTTAGTGCGGGGGGTCATCGGGTCGGAGAAGAAGCCGTTCTTCGACGATCCCCGGGTCAGGGCGGCCTTCGCCAAGCACGGGTTGCGGGTCGAGGTGGACACCGCGGGGTCGCGGCAGATCGTCACCGACGTGGACCTGAGCCGGTACGCCTTCGCCTTTCCCTCCAGCGTTCCGGCCGCCGAGCGGATCAAGCGCGATCGCAAGGCCACCACCACGTACTCGCCGTTCTACTCGCCGATGGCGGTGGCCACGTTCCAGCCGATCGCGGGCCTGCTGACCAGGGCGGGCGTGCTGCGCGGTTCCGGCAAAGGTTACCAAACCCTCGATATAAAGAAATATCTGGATTTAGTCGCCAAAGGCATCCGCTGGGATCAATTTCCGGATAATTCAGCTTACCCGGCTCGTAAGCGGGTGCTCCTCACCACCACCGACATCCGTACCTCGAACTCCGCCGCCATGTACCTGTCGGTGATCGGTTACGTCGCCAACGGCGAGGACGTGCCCACCTCCGCCGCCCAAATCGCCAAGATAGCGTCCGTGATCGCGCCGGCCGTGCTCGACCAGGGCTTCGCCGAGTCCACCAGCGAGGCGTCGTTCGACGACTACCTGGCGCTGGGCGCGGGCAAGACGCCGATGCTGGTCGTCTACGAGGCGCAGTACCTGTCGCACGTCTTCGCCGGCGACGGCGCGATCAAGCCCGAGATGCGGCTGGTGTACCCGTCGCCGACCGTGCTCAGCAAGCACACGCTGGTCCCGCTGGCCGGGCCGGGCGCCCAGGTCGGGGAGTTGCTCACGAAGGACCCGGAGCTGCAGGCCCTGGCGGCCGCGTACGGTTTCCGCACCACAGACCCCAAAGCGTTCACCGACCTGGTCGCGAAGACGAAGGCGCCGGCCGCGGCCGACCTGGTGGACGTCGTCGAGCCGCCCACGTACGAGCGGCTGGACCAGCTGATCACCACCATCGACTCCGCCCGACCTTAGAGACCCCGGCCCTGGCAAGGAGATCCCGCACGTGTCCGATCTGGTGCTCACGCCGCCCGCGCCGGTCACCCCGGTCTCGGCCGAGACGGCGGCCACCATGCTGCCGATGGCCGGCGAGCGCGCCGCCGAGCTGACCGCCAAAGCGCGCGACTTCGCCGGCGAGCTGAGCGGGCTCGACCCGCGCTCGCCGGAGTTCTCCCGCAAGGTGCACGACATCTCCTCGATGGGCGACACCGAGATCAGGTCCGCGTCCCAGGTCGCCAACCGCATGCTCAAGCGGCCGGTCGCCGCCCTGGACGCGGCCCGGGGCGAGGGCGCCGACGCGCAGGCCAGGGTCGCGAACGAGCTGGTCGCGCTGCGCCGTACCGTCGTGGACCTGGATCCGAAGCAGGCCGCGAGCGGGACGCGCAAGCTGCTGGGGCTCATCCCGTTCGGCGACCGGCTGCGCGACTACTTCGCCAAGTACCACTCCGCGCAGAAGCACATCGACGACATCATCCGCGCGCTCAAGTCCGGCCAGGACGAGCTGCTGCGCGACAACGCCGCCATCGAGGGCGAGAAGGCCAACCTGTGGGAGGCGATGACCCGGCTGCAGGAGTACGCGGTCATGGCCCAGGCGATGGACGCCGCCCTGGAGGACAGCATCGCGCTGGCCGACGAGGAACGGGCCACGGCGTTGCGCTCCGACGCCCTGTTCACCGTGCGCCAGCGGCACCAGGACCTGCTCACCCAGCTCGCCGTGTCGGCCCAGGGTTACCTGGCGCTCGACCTCGTACGCAAGAACAACCTGGAGCTGAGCAAGGGCGTGGACCGCGCCACCACGACCACGGTGGCGGCGCTGCGCACGGCGGTGACGGTCGCGCAGGCGCTGGCGAACCAGAAGCTGGTGCTCGACCAGATCACCGCGCTGAACGCCACCACGGGCGACCTGATCCTGGCCACCAGCGAGATGTTGCGCACCCAGGCGGGCGCGATCCAGAACCAGGCGGCGTCGACCACCGTGGACCTGGACACGCTGCGCAAGGCGTTCGACAACGTCTACACCACGATGGACCTGATCGACGCGTTCCGCGCGAAGGCCGTGGACAACATGGCGGCCACCGTGGACAGCCTGTCCGCCGAGCTGGGGCACGCGAAGACGTACCTGGAGCGGGCCCGGGAGAGCGCTGAATGAGACGAGTCCTGATGGTCCTCGTCCTGCTCCTTGCGGGCCTGGCGGGATGCGCGTCCGGTGAGGACCCGGCCGACACGCTGCGGGTGCTGGCGGGCAGCGAGGTCAAGGACCTCGAGCCGCTGCTCCAGCGGGCCGAGGCGGAGGCCGGCGTCAAGGTGAAGCTCACCTACACCGGCACGCTCGACGGCGCCGAGCAGGTCGCGAGCGGCCGCGCCGACGGCCGGCTGGACGCGATCTGGTTCTCCTCCAACCGCTACCTGTCCCTGATCGACGGCGCCCAGGCGAAACTCTCCACCCAGACCAAGATCATGGTCTCCCCGGTCGTGCTGGGGCTGAAGCCCGCCAAGGCGAGCGAGCTCGGCTGGGACGGCAAGCCGGTCACCTGGGCGGACATCGCGAAGGCGGCCAAGGAGGGCAGGTTCAGCTTCGGCATGACCAACCCCGCCTCCTCCAACTCCGGCTTCTCCGCCCTGGTCGGGGTGGCCGCGGCACTGTCAGGCGCGGACGGGGCGCTCAGCGCCGAGCAGGTCGACTCGGTGACGCCGCGGCTGAAGGAGTTCTTCTCCGCGCAGCGGCTGACGGCGGGCTCGTCCGGCTGGCTGGCCGACGCCTACGCCCGCGACCCGCGCGTGGACGGCATGGTGAACTACGAGTCGGTCCTGCTGGGCGTGCGCGAGCCGCTCACGCTGGTCTACCCGGGCGACGGCGTGGTCAGCGCCGACTACCCGCTCACGCTGCTCGCCTCCGCCCCCGAGGCCAAGAAGGCCCTGTACGGCAAGCTCACCGCCTGGTTGCGCACGCCCGCCGTACAGAAGGAGATCATGACCGGCACCCACCGGCGGCCGATCGTGCCGGGCGTGGCCCAGGACCCCAGGTTCGGCGGGAGACAGCTGATCGAGCTGCCGTTCCCGAACCGGCGCAGCACCGCGGACGAGCTGATCGCCACTTACCTCAACCGGGTGCGTGTCCCGGCGGAGGCGAGGTTCGTGCTGGACACGTCCGGCTCGATGCAGGGCGACCGGATCGCAGCCCTGCGGCAGGCGCTGGTCGCGCTGACCGGCGCCGACACCTCCGCCTCCGGCGCGTTCTCGCGGTTCAGCAACCGCGAGGCAGTCACGATGATCCCGTTCAGCGGCGCGCCGGGGGAGCCGGTCCCGTTCACCGTCCCGGAACGCGACCCCGAGCCGGTGCTCGCCCAGATCAAGGGGTTCGCCGAAGGGCTGGCCGCTGAGGGCGGCACCGCGATCTACGACAGCCTCGGCGCCGCCTACGACCGTCCGGTCACGCCCGGCCACTACACCTCGATCGTGCTCATGACCGACGGCGAGAACACCGACGGCTCCGACTACGCCGCCTTCGAGGCGCGCTACCGGGCGCTGCCGGAGGAGCGGCGGGCGCCGACGTTCGTCGTGCTGTTCGGCGAGAGCGACGTGGCGGAGATGCGCAAGGTCGCCGAGCTGACCGGCGGCGCCGTGTTCGACGCCCGCAAGACCTCGCTCAGCGGTGTGTTCAAGGAGATCCGTGGCTACCAGTGACCGGGTCCTGCGCTATCTGGGCTCGACCAGGAACATCGTCGGCTCTTCCCTGGCGCTGCTCGGCCTGCTGGCCCACTTCCTGGGGCTGGCGGGCGCGTTCTGGCCGCTGGTCGTGGCGGCGCTGTACGGGGTGGGCGCGCTGCTCGCCCCGCCGGAGCGCGTCCGGCTGACGATCTCGCACGCCGAGGTGGAGACGCGGGCGCTGCGGGCGGACCTGGACACGCTGCTCCGGCGGATCGGCGGGCGCTTCCCCGCTGACGTGCACGTGGCCGTGGACGCGCTGGCCGAGGTCCTGCGGGGGGTGCTGGACCGGGCCGAGCAGCTCACCGCGTCCCCGGACCAGCTGCACGTGGTGTCGCAGACGATCCGCCGCTACCTGCCCGCGAGTCTGGAGGCGTACGCGAACCTGCCGCGCGGCTACGCCCTCACCCGCCGCGGCGGGCGGGAGCGTAGCGCGCACGAGGAGCTGCTCGCCCAGCTCGCGCTGCTCGACGCCCAGTCGCGCAAGGTGGCCGAGGCCATCCACCGGGGCGACGAACAGGCGCTGCGCGATCAGGGCCGGTTCCTGCGCGACAGGTTCGGCGGATCCGAGCTGGATCTCGGCTGATCCCGCTCGACGTCGAAACGGGATCTCGACCTAAACCCTCTCGACCTCGAAGAGCAGCGCGGACGCCGGCCGCAGCGACGGTCCGGGCAGCCCCAGCTCGCCCAGCGTGGCGCCGGGCAGCCGCAGCGATTCGTCGGCCCACCCGGGCATCGCCGTCCCGGCCGGAATCGGCCCCGCGATCCGCAGGTCGTACTCGGCCGCCGGGTCGAGCCCGGGCAGCCGCAGCGGCGCGGGCCCCGACTCGACCCGGGAGGTGAGCTGCACGAACGCGAACAGCCCGCGCTCCGGCGTCACCACGCCGTGCAGCAGCGCCGACGGGTCCGGATGGTCGGCGCGGACCACCCGGCCCGCGTGCAGCAGCGGCCTGAACCGCTTGTGCAGGGCGATCCAGGTGGCCAGCTCCTCGAGCTCGGACTCGCTCGCCGCGGTCAGGTCCCACTCCACGCCCATGTGCCCGAACAGCGCGGTCGCGGCGCGGAAGCCCAGCGGCAACGCCCGGCCCGTGATGTGGTCGTACGGCGCGCCGACGTGGCTGCCCATGCGCTCCGGCGGCACCAGCAGCCCGGTCCAGCGCTGGATCGCCTGCCGGTCGAGCGCGTCGTTGCTGTCGGAGGTCCACACCCGGTCGGTACGGGCCAGGATGCCGTAGTCGATGCGCGCCCCGCCGGACGAGCACGACTCGATCTCCAGCCCCGGATGCCGGCGGCGCAGCTCGTCCAGCAGCCGGTAGGTGGCCTGGGTCTGCGCGTGCACGCCGGGCACACCCCCGTGCACCGGCTCGGCGATGTCGCGGTTGTGGTCCCACTTGATGTAGTCGAGCGCGTACTCGCCGGCCAGCGTGTCCAGCCGGCCCAGCACGTAGTCGTACGCCTCCGGCCTGGCCAGGTCGAGCACCTGCTGGTGGCGCTGCGGCGGCGGCAGCCGGTCGGGCATGCCCAGGATCCAGCCTGGGTGCTCGCGGGCCAGGTCGGAGTCCAGGTTGACCATCTCGGGCTCGAACCAGAGGCCGAACTGCATGCCGTGCTTGCGTACGTGCTCGGCCAGCGGGTGCAGGCCGTCCGGCCACACGTCCTCGTCGACGTACCAGTCGCCGAGCCCGGCCCGGTCGTCGCGGCGGTGGCGGAACCAGCCGTCGTCGAGCACGAACCGCTCGATCCCGACCGCCGCCGCCCGGTCCGCCAGCTCCAGCAGCCGGTCGAGGCCGTGGTCGAAGTAGGTGGCCTCCCAGTTGTTCAGCGTGACGGGCCGGACGGACAGCGAGCGCTCGGCCCGCAGGTGGTCGTGCAGCCGGGCGCTGGCGTCGTCGAGCCCGCTGTCCGACCAGGTGAAGTACACCAGCGGCGTGCGGTACGTCTCCCCCTGGGCCAGGGTGATCTCGCCCGATTCGAGCAGCTCGCCCGCGGCCAGCAGCGCCACGCCCTCGTGCAGGCGCTCGGCGTAGTGGACGTGGTCGCCGCTCCAGCCCGCGTGCACCCCCCACACCTCGCCGCCGCGGAAGCCGAACCCCTGGGTCCCGGCCACCAGCAGCCCGGTGCCGTCGTGCCCGGTGCGGCCCCGCCGGTTCTCCCTGGACCACACGCCGTGCCCGAACGCCCGGCGCTGCGGCACCTTCTCCAGCGCCCACCGGCCGGTGAAGTCCAGCAGCTCGCCGGCCCGCGCGGGCACCGGCAGCGCGCAGGTCAACCCCTCCACCCGGTACGGCGTCGCGGCCACGTTCAGCACCGTGTGCCGCATCGTCACCAGGCCGCGCGTGTCCATGGCCAGCTCGGTGAACAGCTCCAGCCCCGCGTCGGGGTCGGCGGCCGTGACGGTCACCGTGCCTCCGGCGCCGGGTCTGGCCGCCACCTGGACGTCCTCGAGGCTCCACCGCACCGGCCAGTGCTCGCCGGCCCTGCTTCCCGACAGGCCCGGCCTGCCGTACCAGGTGTCGCCCTGCGCGGGCACCAGCCGCGGCACGGGCGACAGGGACCCCAGCACGGGCAGGAGCGCGATCGCGTCGACGGGGCCGAGGTCGGCGCCGAAGTGGCGCACCCGGGGCAGGCCGTCGCCGGAGCGATCGAGCACCAGGGCGACGCCCGCGGCGGAGAGGATCAGGGGGAACAAGTCGGCTCCTTACTCGGGGGCGGGCGCGGGAGCTGCGCCTGTCGTGGGTCGACTCAGCGTATGACGCTACCGGTAGCCCTTGGCGAGGACCTCCTGTGTGTCGCGGGTGATCGTGGCGGCCTGGCCGGGGGAGAGGGCGGTGCGCGGCGGGCGGCAGGCACCGCCCTTGCGTCCGGCCAGGTCCATCGACAGTTTGATGGACTGCACGAACTCCGGCTTGGAGTCCCACCGCAACAGCGGGTGCAGGTCGCGGTAGAGGGGCAGCGCCCTGGCCACGTCGCCGGTGGTGGCCAGGTGGTAGAGTTCGACGGTGGCCCGCGGGATCATGTTCGGGTATCCGGCGATCCAGCCGACCGCCCCGGCGATGCCCAGCTCCAGCAGCACGTCGTCCGACCCGACCAGCAGGTCGAGCCCGGGCGCCAGCTCGGCGATCTCGTACGCCCTGCGCACGTCCCCGGTGAACTCCTTGACCCCGACGATCAGCCCCTCCTGGTGCAGCTCGGCCAGCAGGTCGGGGGTGAGGTCCACCTTCGTGTCGATCGGGTTGTTGTAGGCCACGACCGGCAGGCCCGCCTTGGCGACCTCGCGGTAGTGGCCGACGACGGCGTGCCGGTCGGCGCGGTAGGCGTTCGGCGGCAGCAGCAGCACCGACGCGGCGCCCGCCTCGGCCGCCTGCTCGGCCCACCGCCTGGCCTGGGCCGCGCCGTAGGCGGCCACGCCCGGCATGACGTGGAAGCCGTCGGGCGCGGCCTCGACCGCGGTGCGCACCACGCGGGCCCGCTCCTCGTCGGACAGCGTCTGGTACTCGCCGAGCGAGCCATTGGGGCACACGCCGTCGCAGCCGCCCGCGGCCAGGAACCGCACGTGCTCGGCGTAGCCGTCGTAGTCCACCGTCAGGTCGTCATTGAAGGGCAGCGCGGTCGCGACGTGCACGCCGTGCCACACGGGGGCGGTCATGATCTCTCCTTGCTCCAGTTCTCCAGCCCGCTCGCGTCGAGGGGCAGTGCGTCGGACAGGTTCTCCGCGCCGTCCGGCGTGACCAGCAGGTCGTCCTCGATGCGCACGCCGATCCCGCGCAGCTCCGGCGGGACCGTGCGGTCGTGGGCGTGGAAGTACAGTCCAGGCTCGACGGTGAGCACCATGCCCGGGGCCATGAGCGCGCCGTGGTACGCCTCCACGCCGGACTTGGCGCAGTCGTGCACGTCCAGGCCCAGGTGGTGGCCGATGCCGCAGATCAGGTAGCGGCGGTGGTGCTGGCCGTGCTCGGACAGGGCCTCGTCGACCGAGACCGGCAGCAGCCCCCAGTCGTGCAGCCCGTTCGCGATGACCTCCATGGCGGCGTGGTGGAAGTCGGTGAACCGGCGGCCCGGCGCCACCTGCGCCAGCCCGGCCCGGTGCGCCCGCTCCACCAGGTCGTGCACCTGCCGCTGGGCGGGGGAGAAGGTGCCCGAGGCGGGGAAGGTGCGGGTGACGTCGGCGGTGTAGTGGCTGCGCGTCTCCACCCCCATGTCGAGCAGCAGCAGCTCGCCTGGCAGCACCGGGCCGTCGCAGCGCACCCAGTGCAGGGTCGGGGCGTGCGGGCCGCTGCCCACGATGGAGGCGTAGCCGGGGCCGTTGCCGTACGTCCTGGCGTACCGGTCGAACGTGCCCTGCAGCCAGCGCTCGCCCCGCCCCTTGATCGCCTTGGGGACCTCGGCCAGCACCGCCGCGAAGCCCTCGACGGTACGGTCCACGGCCTCACGGAGCTGCTCGATCTCCCACACGTCCTTGATCATGCGCAGCTCCGCCAGCACCCGCAGCAGCTCCTCGGAGCCGCCCTGCTCCCAGCCGGGCCCGGCGAGCAGGGCGTCACCGGGCGGCCCCGCGAAGTCCGCCAGCGGCTTGACCTCGATGCCCAGCGCGGCCGACCACTCGGCCGGGGACGGCGACGGCCCCACCCACAACTCTCCATGGGCGGCGTCGGAGAAGAAGCCCACGTCTCCCGGACGGGCGGAGACCGGCAGGTACAGGGTGGCGTCGCTGTCGGTGACCACGACCACGGCGTCCTCCGCCGCGCAGCCCGTGAGCCAGTAGAAGTCGCTGTCCACGCGGAAGTCGTAGGCCGTGTCGTTGCTGCGTACCGGCGCCCGCCCGGCCGCCACCACGACGGTCCTGCCGGGCAGCGCGGCGCCGAGCCGGAGCCGATGCGCGGCGGCGGCCTCGGCGGCGCCCGGCACCAGCGCGGGGGTGCGGGCGGGGGAGTCCCAGCCCTGGGCGATGTACTCGACGAACGCGGGGATTTCCGTAAGTTTGGGGGGCTTGCCGTCACTCACCGGTGATTCCTCCTCCTATGTCGCGGACGAGCCCGGTCAGCCTGGCGAAGACGCGGTCCTCGCCGATGCCGTCGTGCTCGTACTCGTTGGTGACCCAGGCATGCGTGTTGCCGACGCGGGCGGCGGTGTCCAGTTGCAGGCCGGAGTCGACGTACATGTCGTCGAAATAGACGGCCGCGGCCACCGGAACATCGTTGGCGGCCAGCCGGTCCAGGTCGTACAGCGGCGGCCAGTCAGAGCGCTCGGCGAGCAGCTCGACGGCGGCGCGGAAGGGCCGCAGCACCCGGATCTCCTCGAACATCCAGGGATACATCATCTCCCCGGTGAACAGCAGCGGCCGGGCGTCCTCGGCGAAGGCCGGATGCCGGGCGCGCTCGCTCTCGGCCGCCCACGCGGTCGCGCCGGGCCCCGAGCCGTAGATGCTCTCCTGCAGCGCGGCGAACAGCGGGTTGTCGGCGTAGGAGGAGCGGGCCAGCACCTGGTGCAGGAAAGTCTCCGGCAGCCCAGCGGACTCGTCGAGCAGCCAGTGCATGCGCTCGTAGCCGGGTTTCATGCCGAAGTCGATGCCCAGGGACTGCAGCCGCCGCACGGTCAGCACGTCCCCGTCCGGCAGCAGCACGTCACCCTCGGCCAGCCGGTCGGCCAGGCGGCCCGCCGTCTCCACGTGGTGCGGGTAGCGGCGGTAGAACTCGGCGTTCTTGGCCGCGACCCGGGGATAGGTGCGCCGGTAGACCTCGGCGGCGTCCGGCTCCAGCGCCGGCAGACCGCCCGCCACGTAGCAGGCGGTCAAGCCCTCGGGCGCGTCGGACAGGTAGGTCAGCGTGAGGAAGCCGCCGTAGCTCTGCCCGAGCGTCGACCAGCGCTTGCCGCCGAAGACGGTCTTACGCAGGTGCTCGGCGTCGGCCACGATCGAGTCCGCGCGGAAGCGGGCCAGGTACGCCGCCCCCTCGTCCGGGCTGAGCGCGCCCATCACCCGCCCGTCGATCCGCGAGCTGCGGCCAGTGCCCCGCTGGTCCAGCAGGATCACCCGGTACGTCTCCAGCGCCCGCCCCAGCCAGCCCGACGTGCCCACGGGACGCGGACCCTTGCCGCCCGGCCCGCCCTGCAGGTAGAGCAGGCACGGCAGGTCCTCCCGATCGCGGACGGGATCGACCAGCTCCCGGGCGAACACGCTGATCGTGGCCCCAGGATCATGGCCGGGGCCGGACCAGTCGAGCGGCACCTCCACGACGTGGTCACGCACCCGCATCCCGGGCATCGTGTAACTCGCTGTGATCATCGAAGTTCCCTCCTGCGGCGTTCCCATTCGGGGTTGATGCGGGGGATGGCGGCCAGCAGCGTCCGCGTGTACTCGTCCCGCGGGTCGCCGAACACCTGCGCGGCCGAGCCCAGCTCGACGATCTTCCCCTTGCTCATGACCGCGACGCGCTGCGCGATCTGCCGGACGACGGCCAGGTCGTGGGCGATGAAGATGTAACTGAAGCCGCTCTCCCGTTGCAGCCGCCGCAACAGCTCGATCACCTGCGCCTGCACCGACACGTCCAGGGCGGAGACCGCCTCGTCGCAGATCACCAGCTTGGGATTGACGGCCAGCGCGCGGGCGATGCCGATGCGCTGTGCCTGCCCGCCGGAGAACTGCGCGGGGTAGCGCAGCGAGTGGTCGGGGTTCAGCCCGACCCGCTCCATCAGCTCCTTCGCGTGCGCCCGCCGGCTGCCGTGGGGCGCGATGCCCTGGTAGACCAGCGGCGCCATCAGGATCCGCTCGACGGTGTGCCGGGGGTTGAGCGAGGAGAACGGGTCCTGGAAGACGACCTGCACGTTGCCGCGGAAGCGGGCCAGCGCCGCCCCCGTGGCCCGGGTGACGTCCTCGCCCTCGAACTCCAGCGTGCCCTCGCTGGGATCCATGAGCTTGGCCACCATGCGGGCGGTCGTCGACTTGCCCGACCCCGACTCGCCCACTACGGCCAGCGTCTCGCCCAGCCGCACCTCGAAGCTCACCCGGTCGACCGCCGTGAACTCGGCCTTGGCACCCAGCGGGCCGCGCAAGACGAACCGTTTCGTCAGGTCTCTGGCCTGCAGAAGCGTCATGCGGTCACCCCGTCCTCAGCTGGGTCGTCGATGCGCGGGATGCTCTCCAGCAACATCCGGGTGTAGTCGTGCCGCGGCCCGGCGAAGATCTGCTCGGCGGTGCCGTACTCGACCGGCTCGCCCCGGCGCATCACCAGCACGCGGGTGGCGATCGAGCTGATCACGGCCAGGTCGTGCGTGATGAACACCATCCCGGTGCCGCTCCGCTGCCGCAGGTCGGCCAGCAGCCGCAGGATCTGCGCCTGCACTGTCACGTCCAGGGCCGTGGTCGGCTCGTCGGCGATGAGCAGCTCGGGCGAGCACACCAGCGCCATCGCGATCATGATGCGCTGCCGCTGCCCGCCGGAGAACTGGTGCGGGTAGTAGTCCACCCGCCGCCCGGCGTCCGGCAGCCCCACCTGTTCGAGTGCCTCGATCGCGACCTTCCTGGCCGCCTTGCGCGAGCGGCCGCGATGGGTGCGATAGACCTCCTCGATCTGCAGGCCGACCGTGTAGTACGGGTTCAGCGACGACAGCGGATCCTGGAAGATCATCGACATCCGGTCACCGCGCAGCCGCCGCAGCTCCCGATCCGGCCGCCCGAGCAGCTCGACGCCGTCCAGCCGGACGCTGCCACCGGTCCTGGCGCCCCTGGGCAGCAACCCCATGATCGCCAGGCTGGTCATCGACTTGCCGGACCCCGACTCGCCGACGATCCCGACCGTCTCGTCCCGCCCGACCGTGAACGAGACGCCCTTGACCACGTCCACCGGGCCGCAGGTGGTCGGGAAGGTGACGGTGAGGTCCTCCACCACAAGCAGCTCGCTCATTTCGCCGTGATCCTCACTCTCGGGTCCAGCGTCGTGTAGACGAGGTCCACCACCACGTTCCCGACCACCACGAAGAACGCCGCCAGCAGCGTCACCGCCATGATCACCGGCTGGTCGTTCTTGGCGATCGAGTCGGCGGCCATCTTGCCGACCCCGTTCAGCCCGAACACCGTCTCGGTGATCAGCGCGCCGCCCAGCAACGCGGCGAAGTCCATGCCGAAGATCGTGGTGATCGGCGTCAGCGCGGGGCGCAACGCGTGCCTGCGCATGGTCAGCACCGGGCTCAGCCCCTTGGCCCGGGCCGTGCGCATGAAGTTCTCGGCGAGCGTGTCGATCACGTTCGCCCTGGTCAGCCGCGCGTACAGGCAGGCGTAGCCGGTGGCCAGCACGATCCACGGCATCAGGTACGACTGGAACCACACCACCGGGTCGTCGCCGAACGCCACGGCCTGCGGGAACGGCAGCACCTGGAGCTGCACCACCAGCACGTACTGCAGCGCCAGCGCCAGCACGTAGTTGGGGATGCTGGAGCCGCCCAGGGCCAGCCCCATCGCGGTACGGTCCCACCAGGTGCCCTCCTTGACCGCGCTGAGCAGCCCGGCGAGGACCCCGAAGAACAACCACAACACGGCCGCGCCGACCGCGACCGTGGCGCTGACCGGCAGCCGCTCGACGACCATGTCCCACACGGACTGGTTGGTCTGGAAGCTGTAGCCCAGGCACGGGGCCGCGCAGTGCACCAGGTTCGCGCCCTCGCCGTAGTCCCGCCCGGCGAAGATCCCGCCGAGGAAGCCGAAGAACTGGGTCAGGAACGGCTTGTCCAGCCCCAGCACCATGCGGATCTGGTCGATGCGCTCGGGCGTGCACGTCTTCCCGCAGATCAGCACCGCGGGGTCCGGTGACAGCGTGAAGAAGATGAGGAACGTGAACAGGCACACCAGGAAGAGGATCAGCACCACTCCGGCGAGGCGCCCGGCCAGGTAGCGCGCCATCATGAGGCCTCCCCCGTGTCGAGGGCGGCCCGCAGCCGGTCGCCGAGCACGGTCAGCGACAACACCGTGCCGAACAGGAACGCGCCGGGGACCGCGAAGTACATCGGATCCACGGCGTACCAGCCGACCGAGCCGGCGATCATCTGGCCCCACGACGGCGTCGGCGGCGTCACGCCCACGCCCAGGAACGACAGGCCCGCCTCGGTGCCGATGAACCCGGGGACGGCCAGGGTGGTCATCACGATCAGCGAGTTGCGCAGGTTCGGCAGGATCTCCTTGAACACCAGCGCCCCCGTGGAGGCGCCGGACGCCCGCGCGGCCTCCACGAACTCCCGGTTGACCAGGGTCATCGTCTGCCCGCGCACCACCCGCGCCAGGTACGGCCAGCCGAACACGGTGATCACCGCGACCAGCAGCACCGACTTGTTGCCCTGCGGCAGCGAGGACAGGATCGCGATCATGAAAATCAGCGCGGGGAAGGCCATCAGGAAGTCCATGACCCGGCAGATCACCTGGTCCACCCAGCCCTGGTAGAACCCGGCCAGCATGCCCAGCACCACGCCCAGCAGGGTCGTCAGCGCCGTGGCGGCGGTGGCGATCAGCAGCGACACGCGCGCCCCGTAGGCGACGCGGGCCAGGATGTCGCGGCCGTTCTGCGGTTCGACGCCCAGCAGGTGCTCGGCGCTGATCCCGCCCAGCGACCCGCGCGGCAGCCCGCCCAGGTCGGTGTTGATCGCGGCGGAGTCGAAGTCGTTCGGGCCGTGGCCGGTGATCGCGCTGATCAGCGGCGCGCAGATCGCCATGAGCACGATGAGCGCGAGGAACGCGGTGCTGAGGACGGCGCCCCTGTCGTGCAGGAGCACGCCCGCGATCCGGCGGCCCGAGGTGGCGGGCGGGGCCGCCACCTCAGTGTGGGCTACGACGGTCATCTACTTCGTCGGTTTCGCCAGACCGACCGAGACCAGGTCGATGCCACCGGAGAACGACGCCGACAGGTACGCGCCCGCGATGTTCGAGCCGATGATCGTGACGTACTTCTCGTAGGTGAGCGGCACGATCGGCGCCTGCGCCATGATCTGCTTGTCCAGCTCGCCGTAGGCCGCGTTGGCCTGCTGCACGTCGGGCATGGCCGCGATCTCGTCGATGTGCGAGTTGATCGCCTTGTCGTCGATCTGCGCGAGGTTCTGGTTGCCCTTGGCGACGATGGTACGCCCGTCGAACAGCGGCGGCAGGAACGTCGCCCCCGACGCCCAGTCAGGGCACCAGCCGGTGACGGCGGCGTCGCTCTGCTGCGTCGGAGTGCCGATCACCTCGTAGAACGTGGAGACATCGACGTTCTTGATCTTGACGTCGATGTTCACCTGCTTGAGCGCCTCCTGGATCGCCACCGACATCGCCTGCATCTTCGGGTCGGACCGCGTGTCGAGCGTGAGGGAGAACCCGTTGGCCAGGCCCGCCTCGGCGAGCAGCTTCTTGGCGGTCTCGACGTTGTGCGGGTACGGGTCATAGTCCACCCGCCCGGGGATCGTCGGCGGCTGGATCGCGGTTGCCTTGGCGGACAGCGTCGAGCCGCCCTGCGCCGCGACCACGGTGTCCTTGTCGACCGCGTAGTTGATCGCCTGGCGTACCCGCAGGTCGTCCAGGTTCTTCTTGGTCGTGTTCAGGGACATGTACGTGGTGCAGCCGGTCAGGCCGCTCAGCGTGCGCGCCTTGAGCTGCGGCGCCTGCACCCGAGCCACGGTCGCGCCCTGGATGTTCCCCATGATCGCGTCGGTGTCGGTGCCCTGCCCGGCCATCATGCGCTCGTCGATGGTGGCCGCGTCCAGCCCGAACGTCCATTCGAACGCGTCCGGCTTGGCCGCCCGCACGGGGTCGGTCTCGGCCTTCCACTGCGGGTTGCGCACCAGCTTGAGCGAGGCGCTGCGCTGGTAGCTCGCCACCTTGTACGGCCCGCTCGCGATCGGCTTGCTGTCGAACGCGGCCGCCGCGCCGGTCCCCTTGGGGAACGGGACGAAGTTCGGCAGCGTCAGCGCGCTCGGGAAGTCGGGGAACGACTTCTTCAGGTGGAACACGACCGTCTTGGCATCGGGCGTCTCGATCGTGTCGAGATCGCCGGACAGGTACGGGCCCTTGTAGTCCTTCGGCGCGTCGAGCAGCAGCTTGGCGTAGGGAGAGCCGATGCCGGCCTCCGGGTCGAACGACCGCGAGAACCCGAACTTCACCGCCTCGCTCGTGATCGGCGTGCCGTCCTCGAAGAACAAGTTGTCCTTGAGCGTGTACGTCCAGGTCTTGTGGTCTGCGGACGGCTTGCCGGTGTCCGTGGCCAGGTCGGGCACGATCTTCGTGCTCTCCGCGCCCGGCCCTGCCCCGACCGTGGTCAGGCCCCGGTAGATGAGCCGGTAGAAGTTGTTCACGCCGCCGTCCCAGCCGCGGGCCGGGTCCAGGTGGGAGAAGTCCGCGTTGGTCAGGAACCGCAGCGTGCCGCCCGTCGCGGGGGCCGCGGCCGAGGTGGCCGCGCCGCCGCCGGAGCCCGGTGCCGCGCCGCCGCCCCCACCGCACGCGGTGAGCGCCAGCACGGCGGTCATGGTGACGCTCGCGAGCGCCGCCGATCTCCTCATATCTCGTCTTCTTTCCGTTAGTTCCTAGGGGTCCTGACCCAGACCCGCATGGCTTCGGGGCCGCGGTTGCCCCACAGGAAGTAGGGGACGAAGGTCGCGGCGACCTCCGTCTCGGGGAGCGCCCCCTCCAGGGGCAGCTCGGGGTAGAGCTCGGCGGACGGCGGGGGAGCCGCGGTCGCCCGCGCGCGCAGCACGACGGCCTCGTCCCGCCGCTCGGTGTTCGCGTTAACAATGTCCGGCACGCCGACGACCAGGTCGTCCACCGCGGCCGAGGGGCTGTCCTGCTGCTCGACGCAGTAGGCCAGCGGGCCGCGGGCCAGGCTGACCGCGCCCCTGGTCGCGTCGAGGTAGGGGTGCGAGCCGTGCGCCCGGACCGGCATCGGCAGGCTGAGGCGGATCGTGTCACCCGCCGTCCAGCGCCGTTCGAGCGTGATCCAGCCATCGGACGCCTGCGCCGCGCACGGCTCGCCGTTGACCGTGACCGTCACGTTCCCGGCCCAGCCGGGCACCCGCAGCACCAGCCCGTACGGCCCGTCCTGCGCCCGCCCGACCGTGAGGCGCACGTCGCCGTCCCACGGGTAGGCGGTCTCCATCGCCAGGTCCAGCCCGGCCGTCTCGATCCTGGCCGGGGTGTAGGCGGCGATCAGCACGGCGCCGTCACGCTCGGCCGCCACATAGTCGGCGAGCTGGGCCATCCACCGCACGATGTTCGGCGGGCAGCACGGACAGCCGAACCAGGCGCGGCGCAGCGGCTCCCCGCCCGGCTCCGCGCCGCTGCGCTGCTCGTGGTCGGGGCGGCGCTGCAGCGGGTTGTCGTAGAAGAACGCCCGGCCGTCCTCCGACAGGCCCACGGCGTAGGCGTTGTAGAGCACCCGCTCGAACACGTCGAGATACTTGGCGCCGCCGGTCGCCAGGAACATCCGCCACGCCCACTGCATGACCGCGATGGCGGCGCAGGTCTCGCTGTAGGCGCGCTCCGACGGCAACTCGTACCGGTCGCCGATCGCCTCGTCGGAGTGGCGGCTGCCGAGGCCGCCGGTGATGTACAGCTTGGTCGCCACCATGTCGTCCCAGAGCCGCTCCAGCGCCTCGAACAGCGACCGGTCGCCGGTCTCCAGGAACACGTCCGCCGCGCCCGCCGCCAGGTACGCCATGCGCACCGCGTGCCCGGTCACCGAGGGCAGCTCGCGGAACGGCACGTGGTCCTGGAAGTAGTCGCCGGGGAAGATGCGGTGCTGCAGCCGGCCCGTGCCGCGCCGGTCCACGAACGCCGCCGCCTGGGTGAGGTAGGCCCGCTCGCCCGTCTCCCTGAACAGCTCGACCAGCGCCATCTCCACCTCGGGATGCCCGCAGACGCCGTCCTCGGCGAACCTGCGGACCACCAGGTCGGCGAACCTCATCGCCACGCGCAGCAGCCGGTCGTCGCCCATCCTGCGGCTCGCGGCGACGGCGGCCTGGATGAGGTGGCCCAGGTTGTACAGCTCGTGCCCCCAGGCCAGGTCCTCCCACGGCTTCTTGTCCGCCGCCGGGTCCTGGAAGAAGGAGTTGAGGTAGCCGTCGTCGGCCTGCACCCGCTCCAGCAGCCCGACGACCTCCTCGTAGAACTCCCTGACCGGCAGTGTCTCCTGTGCGCCGAGCTCGTACGCCAGACCTTCCAGGGTCTTGTACAGGTCGGTGTCCAGGAAGGGGTAGCGGCCGCGGTACGGGGCGGGGTCGCGCTCCAGGAGGCGGCTCAGGTTGGCGACGTTGCCCGCCGCGCGGAGCTGCTCGATGGTGTGCGGGATCGTGGCCCGGCTGTTCCGGCGCTGCCAGTGCTGCAGCAGCCCGCCGGTGATGCGTACCCCGGACAACGGTCGTACGGCTCCCGCATCAGTGCGTACGGCGCCGAACCCGGGCTTGACCTGCTTGGACGTCATGAACCTTCCCAGTAATGTGTGGCATTGCACTGAACCTTAGGTGTCTGGGAGGTGTGTTGCCAAGAGCTGGAGCCCTACGTAAAAAGACCGTAACGTGTCCGGAACAGGTGGATTTGAGTAGGTCGTACTCAGGTGGTCACCGCTGCCCCGCGTTCTACTGGCGGTGACCACCCGATCCCTGGAGGCGGCTATGAACGCCCACCACGAACACCCGGAGACGTTCAACGTCCACGGAATGTTGTTGTTCGGCGAGGACCCGCTCTATTTCTCGCACCTGCCGATGTTCGAGCACCCGGCCCACCGCTTCCAGGTGCTCATGGAGGTCGACTTCCGCGACGACGTACGCGAGGCGGTGCGCGCCGACCAGAAGGCGGGCGACATCCAGACGTTCGTGCCGGAGCCGTTCGACATCCTCGAGCTCGACCCGGGCGACGGCGGCCCGGCCAGGACGTCGGTGGCCGGCACCGTCTTCCACGGGCACTTCGAACGCGGCGGCTCCCCGATCGCCGAGGGCGTCACGGCGCGGATCACTCGCGTGTCATGCTTCCGCCGGCTCGACCCCGAGCTGCGGCACGACGACGACGGCGCGCTGACGTACCTGTGCTTCGGCCGGGCGGGCCGGCTGCACCTCGCGCACGAGATCACCGCCCGCCCCGACTTCGACCAGGTGCTCCCGGTCCGGATCGTCCCCGGCACCGTACGCCACGACCCCGACCCGCAGATCCCCGGGGACGTGACGGCCGAGGACTTCAGCCGTCCGGTTCAGGTGACGTTCGGCCGCTTGGACAGGCCACGGCACCGGCTGCGGGCGGGCGAGACGGCGGAGGGGTCGTTCTCCCTGGGCGTCTCGCGTACCGGATCGCACGGCTTCACCGCCCAGGTGGAGGTGGCCGCCGAGTTCTACATGGAGACCGGCGACCTGGTCTGACCCTCTTTCAGCAGCTCACGAGCCCGTCGAAGCGGCGCGGGTACGGCCACCACCACGTGCTGGCGCCGCTGTGGGGTCGCTTGAAGGTGCACGGCATGTCCGGGCCGTTGGCGAGCCTGACCTTGAAGCTCTTGGGCCCCTTGCAGGTGTTCCAGACCCACAGGTGGTCGTTGAAGCCCGAGCTGTCGAGCGAGTATGTGAGACAGGACGGCGCCGCCGCCTGCGCGGGGACGGGCGCCATGGCGACGGCCGCGGCCGCGAAGGCGCCCGCGGCGATGATCGTTCTGGTACGCATGTCGGTTCCCTCCGATGTCGATCTCGGTTGTCGTGACCGATGAGGGGAAGGTAGGCCCGGGGATGTTGAGAAATCGTTGAGTATCCGTTGGCCCCGCCACTGAGGGACTGACAGAAATTGAAATCTGTCATCCCAATGGGCATACTGGCGGCATGAGAACTCTGGGAACAGACGGGCCGGTCGTGTCCGACCTCGGGCTTGGTTGCATGGGAATGTCCGACCTGTACGGGCCGGCGGACGCGTCCGAGTCCGTGGCCACCATTCACGCCGCCCTCGACGCCGGCATCACGCTGCTCGACACCGGCGACTTCTACGGCATGGGCCACAACGAGCTGCTCATCCGCGACGCGCTCAAGGGGCGCTCCCGCGACGACGTGCGGATCAGCGTGAAGTTCGGGGCGCAGCGCGACTACGACGGCAACTGGCTCGGCTACGACGGCCGGCCCGCGGCCGTCAAGACGTCGCTCGCCTACACGCTGCGCCGCCTCGGCACCGACCACGTCGACGTCTACCGGATCTCGCGGGTGGACCCGGACGTCCCCATCGAGGAGACCGTCGGGGCCATCGCCGAGGAGGTGGCGAAGGGGCACGTACGGCACATCGGGTTGTCCGAGGCCGGGGCCGAGACCATCCGGCGGGCCCACGCCGTGCATGCGATCTCCGACGTGCAGCTCGAATACTCGCTGCTGTCGAGGGGGATCGAGCAGGACATCCTGCCCGCCTGCCGCGAGCTGGGGGTCGGGGTCACCGCGTACGGGGTGTTGTCCAGGGGGTTGCTGAGCGGGCACTGGTCGAAGGACCGCGAGCTGGGCCCGGGCGACTTCCGTGCCATCAGCCCGCGCTTCTCCGGTGACAACCTCGCGCACAACCTGGCCCTGGTGGACGCGCTGAGGGCGCTCGCCGACGCCAAGGGGGCCACGGTCGCGCAGCTGGCCATCGCCTGGGTGCTCGCGCAGGGCGGCGACATCGTCCCGCTCGTCGGGGCCCGGCGGCGCGAGCGGCTCGCCGAGGCGCTGGGGGCGCTCGACGTGACGCTGACGGCCGAGGACCTGGCCGGGATCGAGGCCGCCGTGCCCCGGGGAGCGGCCGCCGGAGGCCGGTACGCCGAGGCGCAGCTGGCCCATCTCGACAGCGAGCGATGAGCGGCTGCGGCCGGGCCGCCTCAGCGCTCGATGAGGGTGACCTCCAGGGAGTAGTGCGAGGCCCGGTAGACGTGTGAGCCGTGCTCGACGGCCCGGCCCTGGTCGTCGTAGGTGGTGCGGATCATGGTGAGCAGGGGCGAGCCCCGGCGCTCGGCCAGCAGCCTGGCCTCCGCCTGGGTCGCGGCCCTGGCGCCGATGCGCTGGTTGGCCACCCGCATGCGCACGCCCGCGCCGCGCAGCAGCTCGTACAGGCCGCGGCCTTCGAGGTCGGCGACGGTGAGCTGGGCCAGGCCCAGCGGCAGCCAGTTGTGCAGCACGGCCAGCGGCTCCCCGGCCGCGAAACGCAGGCGCTCCAGGTAGAGGATCTGGGAGCCGGCCTCCACGCCCAGGATGCCGGCGATCTCCTCGTCGACCGGCCGCGACTCCAGGGCCAGCACCTGCGTGGCCGGCTCCTGGCCCGCCCGGCGCAGGTCGTCGTAGAGGCTCGTCAGCTCGACCGAGCGCTTGACCTGCCCGTGCACCACCTGAGTGCCGACGCCGCGCTTGCGTACCAGCAGGCCCTTGTCCACGAGATACTGGATCGCCTGGCGGATCGTGGGCCGCGAGAGGCCCAGCTTGTCGGCCAGCAGGATCTCGTTGTCCAACCGGGAGCCGGGCGCCAGATCACCTCGCCGGATCGCCTCGGCGATCTGCTCGGCCACCTGGAAGTAGAGCGGCACGGGGCTGGATCGATCCAGGTCGATGGCCAGGTTCGCGGTCATGCCGATCAGCTTAACCGAGGTCAGAATGTCCAGACAAATGTGTCCTGCGGGTTACAGGTACAGTCAAACATTTGTCTGGACATACTCCCTCAGCCGCCGCGCCCGCCGAGAAGGGGGGCGCGGATCGTGTCGCCGGAGCTTACGATCGCAGGCATGATCTCTGCTCCGAGGCTGCTGGCCATCAGTGATCTACACGTTCACTACCCGGAGAACCGGAAGATCGTCGAAGGGCTGCGGCCGGAGTCCGAAGGTGACTGGCTGCTGATCGCGGGCGATGTCGGTGAGGTCGTGGCCGAGATCGAGTGGGCGCTGCGGCTGCTCAGCGCCCGCTTCGCGAGCGTCGTGTGGGCGCCGGGCAACCATGAGTTGTGGACCACGCGAGACGATCCCGTCCGGCTGCGCGGCGAGGAACGCTATAGGCACCTGGTGGAGCTGTGCCGCGAGCTGGGGGTGCTCACCCCCGAGGATCCGTATCCGGTCTGGCGGGGCGCGGACGGGCCCGTCACCGTGGCGCCGCTCTTCCTGCTGTACGACTACACCTTCCGGGCGCCGGGGACCACGACGAAGGAGGAGTCGCTGGCCCGCGCCTACGAGGCGGGCGTGGTGTGCACCGACGAGATGCTGCTGCACCCCGACCCGTACCCCAGCAGAGAGGCGTGGTGCGCGGCCAGGGTCGCCGAGACCGAGAGCAGGCTCGCGGACCTCGATCCGTCCGTGCCGACCGTGCTGGTGAACCACTATCCGCTGGTACGGGAGCCGACGAGCGTCCTCAGATATCCGGTGTTCGCCCAGTGGTGCGGGACCGAGCGCACCGCCGACTGGCACCGCAGATTCCGGGCCGCCGCCGTCGTCTACGGTCACCTGCACATCCCGCGCAGCACCCGGTACGACGGCGTGCCGTTCGAGGAGGTGTCCGTCGGCTACCCGAGGGAGTGGCGGGCCCGCCACGGGGGCGCGCCGGGACCGAGGGTGATCCTCCCCGCCGGGCGAGGATCCGTGCCCGCGGTGGGGAAGCAGTGACGCGCGGGGTCAGTGGACGAGCTGGGCCAGGTCGGTCAGCGAGGTGATGCGGGGGAAGCCGGCCGGTGCGGGCTCGGTGCCGAGCCGGTCGAGCCACACCGAGCGCATCCCCGTCGCCGCCGGTCCCGTCACGTCGTTCCGCACGTCGTCGCCTACCAGGAGCACCTCCTGCGGCGGCAACCCGAGCGCCGCGGCGGCCCCGGTGTAGGAGGCGGGCGACGGCTTGTAGTGGCCGTCCAGGACCTCGCCCGTCAGGACCGGCCCGACCAGGCCGTCGAGGCCGATCGCGCGGACCTTCGCCTGCTGCATGCGCTGCGTCCCGTTCGTCAGCACCCCGAACGCGAACCCGCCCAGCCCCGCCACCGCCGCCGCCGCGTCGGGGAAGGCGGCCCAGCCCTGGCGGTAGCGTTCGGCGAAGTCGGTGAAGGCCGCGTCCAGGTCGCCGGGCTCGGGCACGGCCAGCTCGCGGCACAGCGCGCGCAGGCGGCGGCGCCGCTGCTCCTCCAGCGAGCACTCGCCCGACTGCCACATCGCCAGGTAGGGAAGCTCCAGGCCGGCCCAGAGCGTGGCCGCCTCGGCCAGGCGCGGATGGCCGGGGGAGTGCGCCGACAACCAGGCGGTGATCGCGGTGTCGGCGGCGCCCCGGTGGTCGAGCAGGGTGCCGTCCAGGTCGAACAGGATGCCCTTGACGCCGGACAGGGCGACCCTCTTGATCATGACAGCGCCTCGGTGGTGACGGGGTTCGGGCAGGACTTCCCTGATCAGGATAGGCGCTCGGCGGTGAGGGGATCGGGGCGGGTGTCCGTGATCAGGATACGGCCCCGGCGGCGATGCGGGCCGCGGTCTCGCGGGGCGGGTAGCCGAGCGTGAGGCCGCGTACCGACAGGGGCGCCTGGGCGAAGCGGGCCTCGGCGTTCTCGCTCACGATGTAGTGCAGCGCGGGGGAGTGGCAGCGGTGCGAGTCCAGCGCCGCCGCCTGCGGCTCGGCCAGCTCCGGCGGCAGCGCGTCCAGGTAGTCGGCGATCAGCGCGTCCAGGTCGAACAGCTGCGCGTACCGCTCCGCCGTGCCCGCCACCACCCTGATCAGCTCGCCGGCCGGCTCCGCGTGGTACACCAGCCCGGTGCCGCCGCTCTTGGCGAACCAGCGCAGCGCCTCCTCGGCGGGCAGCGTGAACGCCCCGTACGGCTTGCGCCCGTACAGCAGCGCCTCGGCGATCCACCGGTCGCACCACAGCGCGTCACGCGAGGGAGTGCCGTCGCCTGGAGGAGCGGCGGGAGCGAAGCGACCAGAGTGGGGGAAGGCG
The DNA here is from genome assembly GCF_043197025.1 of Nonomuraea marmarensis. Lineage (NCBI taxonomy): Bacteria > Bacillati > Actinomycetota > Actinomycetes > Streptosporangiales > Streptosporangiaceae > Nonomuraea > Nonomuraea marmarensis. The sequence goes on along the minus strand of NZ_JBICRM010000004.1, from coordinate 197,297 downwards.
GCGGCGTATGGCGACCGAGCGGCCGAACGGAGTGAGGCAGTGAGCAGGTAGGGTGCGGGCGAGCGGGGATCGATGGTCAGGCCCTGGGCCAGCACCGGGTTCCAGGCCGAGACCATGGGGTTGCTGAAGCGGGGCATGCGCGGGCCGCACCAGTGGCTGAGCGGGTAGCCGTACCAGATGGTGACGACCTCGACCTGGCGCTCGGGCAGCAGGCGTTCGTAGGTGCCGTTCATGATCTGGCCGCAGTCGGGGTGCCGCCACGGGCCCGGAGCGATGGCAGTGCCTGTGGGGACCGGCGGTGTCCGGTAGTCGGGATGCAGTATCCACGCGTCCGCCACAGTCTCTGCCCTTCAGAATTGGCGTATGCACAAGGGGTCAGACCACTAGAGTGGCCATCGTGCATCACCCGTCACTCTGTTGCAATAGACCAGGTGTAAACGCTGATTTTTGTCATCGATCGTTGTGACGTACGTATGCAATTGAGCGTTATGGCGGTCCGTCTCGCGTCCCTGCGCGCCGAGTGCGGGCTTTCGATGAAGTCGGCGGCGCAGGCCGCCGGGCTCAACACCTCCACGATCTTCCGCATCGAGCACGGTCTCGTGGCGCCGCGCGAGTCGACCGTACGGATCCTGCTGGACCTGTACGGCGAGGGCGAGCACGCGCCGCGGTTGCTGTCGCTGCTGCGGGAGGAGCGGGTGCCCGGATGGTACGACGCGCCGGGGGTGCCCCTCGGGCTGTCGGGGTTCCTGGAGCTGGAGGACCAGGCGCAGGTGATCTACACCTACTGCCCGCAGTACGTGCCGCCGTTGCTGCAGACCCCTGCCTACGCCGAGTCGGCCGCACGTGCCGCGCTCCCGCCCGGCGTCACGCCCGAGCGGGTCGGCCGCGGCGTGGACCTGGTGGCGCACCGGCAGGAGCGGCTCGACCGGCACGACGGGCCGCACCTGTGGGCGGTGCTCGACCGGCAGGCGCTGCTCGACCCGCCGCTGGCCCGGCCGGAGGATCGGTTCGCCCAGCTCGACGCGCTCGCCCTGGCCGCCAAGCAGCCGCACGTCGCCGTGCAGGTCGCCCGGCCGGGCGCCGAGAGCGGCTACCTCTACCAGGGGCCGCCGTTCACGCTGCTGCGCTTCGCCGAGGCGGGCCGGGGCGACGTGCTGGTGCTGCATCTGCTGCACGCGCCGGTGGTCGTCGAGGACTGGCGGCGGGTCGAGGACCATCAGCAGGCGTTCGCGCGGTTGTCGTTGTCGGCGTTCTCCGTGGACGCCACCCCCGAGGTGCTGGACGGGATCCGCGCCGTACTCCCCGATTGACGGGCCTTCGCGCCGCCCGCCCCGGCTGACAGGATGAACCTGGCCGATCGGGACGGAGGTAACCAAGTGCCTGAAGACGACAGTCCGGTCGCGTTCCTCGGTGGTGTCAGCACCGCCCGCATGTACGACGCCGCGCAGGGCGGCAAGCAGAACTTCAGCGCCGACCGCGAGGCCCTGAGGCTGGCCGAGCGGCTCAGCGCCGACGCCGCCCACTCGCTCGTCGCCCACCACCAGCACGTGCACCGGGTGGTACGGCACCTGGCGGCGCGCGGGGTGGACCAGTTCGTGTTGTACGGCACCGGGCTGCCGAGCACCGGGCAGGCCCACGAGACCATCCACGAGGTGTTCCCGCCGGCCAGGGTGGTGTACGCGGAGCAGGATCCGTACCTGCTGGCCCATGCCCGGGCGATCATCGGGAAGGGGAGTGACCGGGTCAGGATCGTGGGGTGCGATCTCGGGCGTCCGGCGCAGCTGCTGGACGATCCGATGGTGCGCACGTTCGTGGACTGGGCCGAGCCGGTGGCGGTGGGCGTGTTGTCGGTGCACGAGATCCCGGTCGAGGACGTCTCCTGGGTGGCGCGGCTGCGGCGGGCCATGGCCGCCGGCAGTCATCTGTGGCTGACGGCGCTGAGCCTGGACGCCTACGACGCGGACATGCGCACGACCGTCGCGGCGGTGAACCGGGAGCTGGGGCTGACGATCCACTTCCGGGCGAGGGAGCAGGTGCTGGCCTTGTTCGACGGGCTGGAGCTGGTCGAACCCGGGCTGGTGTGGGCGCCGCAGTGGCGGCCGGACGGGACCGAGGTGGACGTCGCCCCCGAGCGCACCGCCTGGCTCGGCGGCGTCGCCCGAGTGGTCTGACCCCGGCCGTCATCAGGGGTGTCAGTGATGGGTGCGGTGGTCTCCGGCTCGCCGTACGTGGCCGATCATGATGCGTTCCGCGGCGTCGGCGTCGCCCGCCTCCAGGGCGGCCAGGATGCCCTCGTGCGCTTCGAGCTGGGCCTTGACCTGGGTCTCGGCCAGCCAGAGCGACGCCTCGGCGGGCACCGGGAAGTTGTCGCGCACCGACCTGGCGTGCCCGCCCAGGAACGCGGGCCCACCGATGTCCACGATCCGCAGGTGGAAGCGCCTGCTCTGCTCGCCCAGCCGGTCGTACCTGCCGTGCTCGGCGTCGTCGGCCATCGACGCGTGCAACTCGCGCAGCCCGGCCAGGTCGGCGGGGGTGATCCTGGCCGCAGCCAGGCGCGCGCCCAGGCCCTCGACGACCGCCCGCAACCCGTAGTACTCCGCCAGCGCCTCGTCGCCCAGGTCCACCACGGTCGCGCCGTGGTGCGCCTCGTAGCTGATCAGCTGGTCCTTCTCCAGCCGGCGCAGCGCCTCGCGCACGGGCGTGACCGACACCCCGAGCCGCCTGGCCACCTCCCCGGCCCGCAACGCCGTGCCGCCGGGGATGCGCGAGTGGCGGATGTCGTCGAGCAGCACGCTGTAGACGTATTCGGCCTTGCTCATGGGCGGCCGCGGCTCGCTGGTTGACATATCGCTAAGTGTCCCGCAGTTTCCTAGTTTGTCAGGCGGGGGGCTTGCCCCCCGCCTGACCACGTCTTCCTTGGTCTTTGGGGGGTGTGCGGGGGGTCGCCCTCCGCGGGTTTAGCTATAACATATAAGTTACATACTCATGATGAGCCTCGCCGACCTGCGGGTCGTCGACGCGGCGACGTTGTTCGCCGGTCCCTCCGCCGCGATGATGCTGGGCGACTTCGGCGCCGACGTGATCAAGATTGAGCATCCGCGCCGCGGCGACCCCTCGCGCGGGCACGGCGCCGCCGTCGACGGGGTGGGGCTGTGGTGGAAGACGTTGTCGCGCAACAAGCGGACCGCGGCCGTGGACCTGTCGCGGGCAGAGGGGCAGGACATCCTGCGCCGCCTGGCCGAGCGGTCCGACGTGCTGATCGAGAACTTCCGCCCCGGCACGCTGGAACGCTGGAACCTGGCCCCGGAAGACCTGCTGGAGGCGAACCCGCGGCTGATCGTGGCGCGGATGACCGGGTTCGGGCAGTTCGGGCCGATGGCCGGGCGGCCGGGGTTCGGGACGCTGGCCGAGGCCATGAGCGGATTCGCGGCCATGACCGGGCAGCCCGACGGGCCGCCGACGCTGCCGCCGCTGGCCCTCGCCGACGGCATCGCGGGTCTCGCCATGTCGTACGCGATCATGGTGGCCCTGCGTGCCCGCGAGCGGACCGGGCGCGGCCAGATCGTCGACCTGGCGATCATCGAGCCCATCCTGGGCCTGCTGGGGCCGCAGATGAGCGCGTACAAGGCGCTCGGGGTCGTGCCCCAGCGCACCGGGAACCGGTCGAGCAGCAACGCGCCGCGCAACACGTACCGGACCCGCGACGGCCGCTGGCTGGCGATCTCCACCAGCGCCCAGCCCATCGCCGAGCGGGTGGTCACCCTGGTCGGGCGGCCCGACCTGGTCGAGCAGCCGTGGTTCGGCACCGGGGCGGGACGCGTGCGGCACGTGGACGAGCTGGACGCGGCGGTCGCCTCCTGGATCGCCGAGCGGGACGCCGATGAGGTCATCGCCAGGTTCGAGGAGGTGCAGGCCGCGGTCGCGCCCATCTACGACGTCACCGACCTGGCCGAGGACCCGCAGTACGCGGCGCTGGGCACGTTCGTGGAGGTGCCGGACGAGGAGCTGGGCTCGGTCACCATGCAGAACGTGTTCTTCCGCCTGTCCGACACGCCCGGCGAGATCCGGTGGCCGGGGCGGCCGCTCGGCCGGGACACCGACGAGGTGCTCGGGGAGCTCGACTACTCGGACGAGCGGATCGCCGCGCTGCGCGAGGCCGGGGTGATCGCGTGAACGCCCCCGCTTATGTCCCCGTGACCTGGTTGTACGTGCCCGGCGACCGTCCCGGGCGCTTCGACAAGGCCGTCACGTCGGGCGCGGACGTGGTCATCATCGATCTGGAGGACGCGGTCGCGCCGGTCCGCAAGGACGAGGCCCGCGCCAACGCCGCCGCCTACCTGCGCGCCCGCCGGGACACGCAGGGCGCGGCGGTGCAGGTGCACGTCCGGGTCAACGACCTGGCCACCCCGCGCGGTCTCGACGACCTGGCCGCCGTCGGCGAGCTCGCCGATGCCGTGCGGGTGCCCAAGGTGGAGTCGGTCGCGGTGCTCGACGCGATCACCGGTGCTCCCGCGTACGCGCTGCTGGAGTCGGCGGCCGGGGTCCTCGCGGCGCGCGACATCGCCGCGCACCCGCGGGTCGCCGGGGTCGCGCTGGGCGAGCAGGATCTGCTCGCCGAGTTGTCCATCACGGACGAGGGCGCCATGAACCAGCTCCGGGTCCAGGTCGTCCTCGCCGCCGCCGCGGCGGGCCTGCCGCCCGTGCCGATGTCCGTCTACCCGAACGTCAAGGACGAGGCCGGGCTGCTCGCCTCCTGCCGGGCGGGGCGCGCGCTCGGGCTGTTCGGCCGGAGCGCGATCCATCCCCGCCAGATTCCCGTGATCAGGCAGGCGTTCCGCCCGGCGGATGAGGAGGCGGCCAGGGCCGCCGAGATCGTAGAGGCGGCGGAACGGGCCGAGCGGTCGGGTGCCGGCGCGGTCGCGCTGCCCGACGGCCGGTTCGTGGACGCCCCGATCGTCGCCAGAGCCCGCCGCACCGTGGCCCTCGCCCGGCAACTGGCCGACCAGCCATCAGACGGACGGCCCTAGGCGGCGGGGCTCCAGCGGGCCGACAGCTCCTCGTCCACCGGTGGCGGGCCCGGCAGCTCGTGGTGGGCGGGCGGCAGGGAACGTAAGATTCCGTTCTGCCGTCTGGCGTCAGGCATTAGTCCGCATGTCTATACAAAGAGTTGACATTGCGGTAGAACCAGGGCTAGCCCGTTGGTCTTGGAGGTGTCCTATGAGACGTACCCCGATCGTGCTGGCCCTGCTGGGAGCGCTCGCCGTGACCGGCTGCTCCTCCTCGGGAGGACAGACCGCGCAGAGCGCCCCCGCGAGCTCCGCTGCGGCCCCGGCAGGTGCCAGCTTCGCCGTCATCACCCACGGAGCGCCCGGCGACTCCTTCTGGGACGTGGTCAAGAACGGCGCGGAGGCCGCGGGGAAACAGTACGGCGTGCAGGTCACCTACCAGGGGGACGGCGACCCAGCCAAGCAGTCGCAGCTCATCGACCAGGCCGTCTCCGAGAAGGTGGACGGCATCGTGGTCTCCATGGCCAACCCCGACGCGCTGAAGGAGGCCATCGGCAAGGCCGTCGCGGCGAAGATCCCGGTGGTGACGATCAACTCCGGCGCCGACTCGTCCAAGGCGTTCGGGGCCATCACGCACGTCGGCCAGTCGGAGGACGTGGCCGGGCGCGGCGCGGGCGAGCAGCTCAAGGCCGCCGGCGTCACCAAGCTGCTGTGCGTCATCCACGAGGCCGGCAACGTCGGCCTCGACCAGCGCTGCAAGGGCGCCGAGGAGACGCTGGGCGGCACCGTCGAGCGGCTGCAGGTGGACGTGAGCAACCTGGCCGACGTGACGTCCAAGGTCACCGCCAAGCTCCAGTCGGACAAGCAGGTCAACGGCGTGCTGGCGCTCAACCCGGCCATCGCCGTGGCCGCCAGGGACGCGATCAGGGACTCGGGGTCGCAGGCCAAGCTGGGCACGTTCGACCTGTCGGGCGACGTGGTGACCGCGATCAAGGACGGGGAGATCCTGTTCGCCGTGGACCAGCAGCAGTACCTGCAGGGCTACCTGCCGATCACGTTCCTGAACCTGTACAAGAACAACCTCAACACCGTCGGCGGCGGGCTGCCCGTCAACACCGGTCCCGGCTTCGTGACCAAGGACAACGCCGAGCAGGTGGCCAAGCTGGCGGAGGCGGGCACGCGATGACGATCACGGCGGATGAGCGGGTCGCCCGGGTCGGGCTGGCTCGCCGCCTGCTGATCAGGCCCGAGCTGGGCGCGGTGGTCGGGCTGGTCGTGGTCTTCGCGTTCTTCGCCTCGCAGTCGGAGGTGTTCCGGTCGCCGGACGGCATCGCCAACTGGCTCGACCCGGCGGCCACGCTCGGCATCATGGCGGTGGCGGTCGCGCTGCTGATGATCGGCGGCGAGTTCGACCTGTCGGCAGGCGTGCTGACCGGCACCAGCGGGCTGATCCTCGTCACGCTGGCCACCCGCTACGGGTTCAACGTGTGGCTGGCGATGCTGGCCGGGCTGGTCGTGGCGCTCGGCGTCGGGTACGCCAACGGCCTGATCGTGACCAGGACGAAGCTGCCCAGCTTCATCGTCACGCTGGGCACGTTCCTCATGCTGCAGGGCGTCAACCTCGGCGTCACCAAGGCCATCACCGGGACCGTGCAGGTCAGCGGGCTGCGCCGGGCGTCCGGGTTCGAGGGCGCGAGCGCGATCTTCGCCGGGACGATCCAGCTCGGCGGGACGTCGTTCCGGGTGGCGATCCTGTGGTGGATCCTGGTGACCGTCGTGGCGACCTGGGTGCTCATGCGCTCCAAGGCCGGCAACTGGATCTTCGCGGTGGGTGGCAACGAGCAGGCCGCCCGCGCGGTGGGCGTGCCCGCCGCCCGTACGAAGATCGTGCTGTTCATGACGACGGCGGTCGCGGCCTGGCTGGTGGGCTCGATCCTGGCGTTGCGGTACACCTCGGTGCAGGCCAACATCGGCATCGGGCAGGAGTTCATCTACATCATCGCCGCCGTGATCGGCGGCTGCCTGCTCACCGGCGGGTACGGCTCCGCCGTCGGAGCCGCCATCGGCGCGGTGATCTTCGGCATGGCCGACAAGGGCATCGTGTTCCTGGGGTGGGACGCCGACTGGTTCAAGTTCTTCCTCGGCGGGATGCTGCTGCTGGCGACGCTGGCCAACCGCCTGGTCAGGCGGTACGCCGAGGAGGTGAAACATTGATTCTCGAGACCCGCGGCATCGGCAAGACGTTCGGCTCGGTGCTGGCGCTGCGCGAGGTGTCGATGGGCGTGGAGGCCGGGCGGGTCACCTGCGTGCTGGGCGACAACGGCGCGGGCAAGTCCACGCTCATCAAGATCCTCGCGGGGGTGCACCAGCACGACGCGGGCACGTTCCTGGTGGACGGTCAGGAGGTGCGCTTCGCCAGCCCGCGCGAGGCGCTCGACCGCGGCATCGCCACCGTCTACCAGGACCTGGCGATGATCCCGCTCATGTCGGTCTGGCGGAACTTCTTCCTCGGCTCCGAGCCGCGCAAGGGGCTGGCCTTCGACGTGGCCAAGGCCCGGCGGGTGGCCCGGGAGGAACTGCGGGCGATGGGCATCGACATCCGCGACGTGGACCAGCCGGTCGGCACGCTGTCCGGCGGCGAGCGGCAGTCGGTGGCCATCGCCAGGGCCGTCTACTTCGGCGCCCGCGTGCTCATCCTCGACGAGCCCACCTCGGCGCTCGGGGTCAAGCAGGCCGGGGTGGTGCTCCGCTACATCGCCAGGGCCCGCGACCGCGGGCTCGGTGTGGTCTTCATCACCCACAACCCCCATCACGCCTATCCGGTGGGGGACCGGTTCCTGCTGCTCAACCGGGGGACGAGCCTGGGCGAGTACGCCAAGGCCGACATCACCACCGAGGAGCTGACCGCGCTCATGGCGGGCGGGGCGGAGTTGGACGAGCTGGCGCATGAACTGAAACGGGAGTGACCTTGGCCAGGATTTGACGATCGGGGCGGTCGCCTGGACGGGTGAAAGGGGCACATAACACCTCAGTGCACCAAGAGCCGGGGGAACTGCTCTTGATCTACATAGTAAAGGCGCTCTGGCTGGAGACACCTCCTGGGCCGTTATTACCGCGACATCGCCCGTCCGAAGGCGCCAGGCCTTCGGACGGGCAACACTGCGCGCATGCCCATCGGCGCGGCGTTCGACCGGATGCCGTTCACCCTGGCGGTGCCGCTGCCGGAGACGGAAGGGCGCGAGCAGGAGTGATTCTCGGTGTCGCCCTCGGACGGCACGCGCCGGTGGTGGTGGCGCTCAGGGACGGGGTTCTCGACTGGCCGGTCGGCCGGGCCGCGGCCCGCACGGCGGGGCGGGCCTGCGTGGCGGTGGACCTGGGCGGGGCGCCCACCGCTCCGGTGGCGGCCATCCGGGTGGGCGGGCCGTGCCCCGAGGTGTTGCGGCCTCATGTCGGCTCGGGGGTGGCCACGATCGTGCGGGGCGGCCACAGTTTGACGGGGCGCGCGCTGGAGCCGCTGGACACCGAGGCGGTGCGGCGGTTCGCGGGCTCGTGCGGGCTGGCCGACTTCGCGGTGACGGCGGCGGGGTCGCCGATGCTGGCCGATCACGAGCTGGAGGTGGCGGCCGTCATCGCGGCGGAGGTGCCGGGGGCGCGGATCACGTTGTCGTACGAGTTCGGGCATCCGGGGTTGCGGGAGCGGGAGCAGGAGTCGATCAGGAACGCGGCGCTCGGGCCGGAGGCGGGGCGGATCGCCGACGAGGCGGCCCGGGAGCTGTCCGGCGTGCCGGTGTATTTCGCCAGGTCGGAGAGCGGACTGGTGTCGGCGCACTATTTCCGGCGCTATCCGTTCGCCTGCGATCTGGGGCGGACGGCGAGCCTGGCCAGAGGGCGGGCGGCGCTGGTCGCGCAGCAGAGGGCCTCCGACGAGGTGGCCGCGGCCTACGGGGCGGCGATCGGGCGGCCGGAGGCGCAGGTGGAGCGGATCGTGCAGGCGCGCGGCCGGGCCGAGCTGGACAGGGCGCTGGAGGAGGTCAGGGACGAGGTGCTCACCCGGGTGGTCAGCGCGGGTGCCGCGCCGGGGTCGGCCAGGGTCGCCGAGAGCACGGTGAACCCGCTGTCGTACCTGCCGCACGGGCTGTACCGGGTGCGGATGACGGCGGAGGGGGCGACGGCATGACCGGGCTGCTCATCAATCGGGACGAGCTGGAGCGGTTCGCGGCGGGGTCGCGGTTGTTCGCGACCGGGGCGGCGGAGTCGTCGTACAACCTGGCGCGGGACTGGGCGGGCTCGGTGCTCGGGCCGGGAGTCCCGCTGGTGGCGGCCGAGGAGCTGGAGCCCGGGACGTTGTGCGTGTCCATCAGCCTGGTGGGGTCCACGACCGCGCTGGGGGAGCAGTTGCCGGGCGGGGAGGAGCCGGCGCGGGCCGTGCGGGCTCTGGAGCGCAGGCTGGGGGAGCGGGCCGGGGCGGTGGTGGCGCTGAACCTGGCGGCGGAGAACGCGCTGGTCCCGCTCATCGCGGCGGCCGAGATCGGGGTGCCGCTGGTGGACGGTGACGGCACGGGGCGGGTGTTCCCGCTGGTGGAGCAGACGACGTACACGCTGGGTGGCATGAGCCCCGTCCCGCTGGCGCTGGCGGGGGCGTCGGGGGAGCTGGTGGTGCTGGAGACGGCGGCCGGCCGGGTGGAGGAGTTGTTGCGTCCCGTGGTGTTGTCGGTCGGCGGGTGGGCGGTGGCGGCGTGCTATCCGATGGCGGCCGGCGACCTGGCCAGGGTATTGGTGCCCGGCACGGTGAGCCTGCTGCTGAGGGCCGGCGTGCCGGGTGCGCCGCGGTCGGTGGCGGCGCCGTACGGTGTGCGGACGTTGTGCGTCGGGCGGATCCTGGCCGTGGAGGCCAGTACGGGGCACGGCGCCGACCTGGCGTTGCCGTCGTTGCCGTCGAGCATCGTGCTGCAGGAGACCGAGGGGCTGCGGCGGCTGGTCCGGCTGGAGGCGCACAACGAGATCGTGCTGGCGCTGGCCGACGGGGCGATGGTGGCCATGGTGCCGGACCTGATCTGCATGGTCTCGACGGCCGACGGGATGGTCGTGGACGTCGACAAGGCGAGGCCGGGGGTGGACGTGGAGGTCATGGTGGTGAAGGCGGCGCCGGTGTGGCATACGGACAGGGGGCTGGCGTTGGGCGGGCTGCACGCGTTCGGGATCCCGCTGTGAGCGGGCCGCAGAGGGAAGGGGTCTCGTGGTGAGCGCGGTGCGGGGGCCCGGGTGGGAGTCGCCCGTCACGGTGGCCGAGCTGGTCAACGCCGGGCCGCTGGCCGGGGCCAGGATGTACGGCTCCGGTGAGAAGCCGGTGCACCAGGTGCGGATCGTGGATGAGCTGTCGGTGCTCGGCGCGGTGGCGCCGCACACGGCGGTGGTGCTGATCGGGGCGGCGGCCAGCGGCGGATGGGCGGTCGAGATGGCCATGCGCCGGGCCTGGGAGCAGGCGGCGGCCTGCGTGATCGCGCCGTCCGGCGGGCTGAGCGCGGGCTCGGGCGAGGTGCTGGCGGAACGCCTCGGCGTCACGCTGATCTTCGTGGACGAGGATCCGCTGATCATCGCGGTCCGGGTCGCCTCGGCCGCCTCGCGCCCGGAGGCGGCCCGCACGCAGCTCGTCGCCCGGTGCGCCACCCGGCTCGCGGACGCGGGCGCGTCGGCCCGCCGCGTGCTGGGCGTGCTGAACGCCGAGCTGCCCGGCACGTCGGTGACCTTCCTCGACCGGTACGGCCGCCACCTGGCGGGCCGCCAGAGCATCGCCCGGCCGTCGGCCGAGCCGGAGCCCGAGGCGGGTGCGCGATGGGCGGCGGAGGTGGAGGTGCTCGACCCGGAGGACGTGGAGCTGGGCGCGCTGGTGGCCGTCGGCTCGTCGCGTTCGCCCGGGTGGCCGTCGGTGGTGCGTACGGTGCTGGGGCTGGCGACCGCGCCGCTGACCGCGTGGGCCGCGCACGAGCGCCTGCGAGCCTCGCGCGACTTCGCCCGGCAGGCGGCCCTGGCCGAACGCGTCCTCGCCGAAGCCACCGGGATGGGGTTCGAAGAGGCCCAGGACGCGGGCGAGCCCGCGACGGCTCCGGGCGAAGCGGGCGCCGACCTCGGCCGGCCGCGGGCGCTGGCGATCGCGCTGGGCTGGCCCGTGCAGGGCCGCATCACCGGCTACCACGTGCGCCCGGCCCGGGAGGTGGGCGACGCCTCACTCGCTCAGACGCTGATCACGGCCGCCGTCGGGCAGGTGCCGGTGCTGCCCAGGGGCGAAGGCTGGGCGGGCTGGGCGGCGCTGGAACCGGCCAAGCTGGCCGAGCGCCTGGAGCGCTGCGTCGAGACGATGCCGTGGCCGTGCGCGGCCGGCGTGGGCGCGCCGGTGGAGGGGCTGGACTCGGCGGAGGAGACGCTGCTGGGCGCGGAGGCGGCGGCGTTCGTGGCGAGCCCGGGTACGGTGGCCCGCGCCGACCGGATGGGCCCCGCCGAGCTGCTCGGCGCGCTCCCGGCAGGCGTGCTCCGGACACCCGCGGCGGTCGTGCTGCGGCCGCTGCTGGAGATCGACAAGGACGGCACGCTGCTGGAGACGCTGGGTGCGGTCCTGGACGAGGGCGGGGCGCTGAAGGCGGCCGAACGCCTGGGCGTGCACCGCAACACGGTCACCACCCGCCTGGAACGCATCAAGTCCGCGGGCTTCGACCTGGACGACGCCGCCACCCGCCTGGCCCTCCAGCTCGCCTGCCACGTGATGCACCACTGACCGCCGCGCCCGGCTTGCGTGATCGCGATGCGCCACTGACGGCGCCGTACCCGCGTGATCGCTCAGAACCTCGTGGTCATGCCGCCGTCCACCGGGATGGTCTGCCCCGTGAGGTAGGAGGCGGCGTCGCCGGCCAGGAACACCACCACCCCGGCGACCTCCTCCGGCCTGCCCCAGCGGCCCAGCGCCGTACGGCGTTCCAGCCAGGCGGTCCATTCCGGGTCGGCGGCCAGCTCGGCGTTCACCTCGGTGGCGAACGTGCCCGGCGCCACGCCGTTGACCGTGATCGCATGCGGCCCGAGCTCGGCGGCCAGCGCCCTGGTCAAGCCGTCGAGCCCGGCCTTGGCCACGGCGTACCCGATGTCGCCCGGCCTGCCGAGCCGGCCGAGCACCGACGACACGTTGATGATCCGGCCGGGCGCGCCGCGCCGTACGAGATCGCCCGCGACCAGGCGGCTCAGCCCGAACGCGGAGACGAGGTCGACGTCCAGCAGCCGGGCCAGCTCCCCGGAGGTGAACTCGGCCAGGCCCCGCCTGTCGCGCTGGCCCACGTTGTTGACCAGCACGTCCACCGCCCCGCCGCGCCCGGCCACCGCCTCCAGCGCGCGCCCGGCGGCGTCGAGGTCGGTCACGTCGAAGGCGGCGAACTCCACCTCCATCCGCCGGGCGAGGTCGGCCAGGTAGGCGTCGTCGCGGCCGTTGAGCACCACCCTGGCCCCCGCGCCGGCCAGCCCGCGGGCCATCTCCAGCCCGAGCCCGCGGCCCGAGCCGGTCACCAGCGCCGTACGTCCCCGCAGCGAGAACCCGTTCATGGGCGCTACCCTTCCTACTGAAACGCTCGTTTCAGTGAAAGGATATCCGGCGTGCCGGACTCACGTCGATCCCAGCTCCTCACCGCGGCCTACGACTACGTCCTGGAACACGGGCTGTCGGAGATGTCCCTGCGCCCGCTGGCCAAGGCGACGGGGACGAGCCCCCGGGTGCTGCTGTACCTGTTCGGCTCCAAGGACGACCTCGTGCGGGAGATCCTCGCCAAGGGGCGGGCGGAGGAGCTGCGGCTCATCGCCGCCGTCGCCGCGGCAGGGGGCGGGTTCGACGAGCTGGTGGAGCGGTTGTGGGCGTTCGTGTCGGCGCCGGAGCAGCGGGCGACGATCCGGCTGTTCTTCGAGGCGTACGTCGCGTCGCTGCGGGCCGAGCCGGGGCCGTGGCGGGACTTCGCCCGGCAGTCGGTGCACGACTGGTTGCGGCTGCTGACGGACGCGCAGCCGGGCGTGCCCGCGGACGTGGCCGAGGCCCGCGCCACCCGCACGCTCGCGCTGCTGCGCGGGCAACTGCTGGACCTGCTGGCGTGCGACGAACCCGGGCGCCTGGCCACGCCCTGACACCCACGGCGTGGCCGTCACCGGCAGCCGCGCGGGCACCGGCTCGCCCTGCTGAAGGGCGTCAGCCTGATTGCAAACAGTTCTTCGCGAAAAATCCTTTGCGAAGAACTGTTTGCGGTTTAGTCTTCGAGGCATGACAGAACCCAGCGAGAGCGTGGTCGTCCTCGATGCCAAAGGGCTGCGGGCCCTGGCCCATCCGGTGCGCGTACAGCTCGTGGACCTGCTGCGCAAGCACGGCCCGTCCACCGCCACCCGGCTGGCCGAGCGCCTGGGGGTGAACTCGGGCACGGCCAGCTACCACCTGCGCAGGCTCGGCGCGGCGGGATTCGTCGAGGAGGACACCGAACGCGGCAACGCCCGCGAGCGCTGGTGGCGCTCGGTCCACCGCGTCACCCGCCTCACCGACGACGAGTTGTCGGAGCGGGAGCCCGAGGCGGTGCTGGCGTACATGCAGGCCGTGGCCGCCCAGTACAACCTGCGCACCCAGCAGGCGCTGAACGAGTTGCAGACCATGCCCAGGGAGTGGCGGCGCGTGCTCGACCTGAGCTCGTTCGCGCTGCGCCTCACGCTGGAGGAGGGACTGCGGCTGCGCGAGGAGCTGACCGAGGTCGTCTCGCGCTACCGCCGGGACGGCGGTGAGGCGCCTGAGGGCGCGGTGCGGGTCTCGTTGATCACGCAGGTTCTACCGGAGGTCCTCTGATGGGGCGGCGTGGGTCGTTACGCCCGATGGCCGGGGTGCTCGCGGCCATGGCGGTGTCGCTGACCGGGACGCGGGTGTCGGCCATCGCGCTGCCCTGGTTCGTGCTGACCACGACCGGGAGCGCGGCGCAGACGGGGCTGGTGGCGTTCGCGGAGATGGCGCCGTACGTGATGGTCAAGGCGCTGCTCGGACCGCTGGTCGATCGAGTGGGGCCGCGCCGGATCTCGTGGGTGACCGACGTGGTGAGCGCCGCGGCTGCCGGGGCCGTGGTCCTGCTGCACGCGCTGGACCTGCTGCCGCTGGGTGCGCTGATCGCCCTGGTCGCGGTGGTCGGCGCGGCCCGCGGGCCGGGGGACCTGGCCAAGGAGGTCATGGTTCCCGAGGCGGCCGAGCGCGGCCGGGTGCCGCTGGAGCGGGCCACCGGGCTGATGGGCGTGACGGAGCGGCTGGCCCAGACGGTGGGGCCCGCGGCGGGCGGTGCGGTGGTGGCGCTGCTCGGGCCGCTGGCGAGCCTGGTCATCAGCGCCGCCTGCTTCGCGCTCGGCTCCGTGGTGGTGGCGTGGGCGCTGCCGCGCGGCATGGGGCACCGCGCACCGGCGCAGGGGGAGGAGGAGGGGTACTGGCGGCGGTTCGGCCAGGGTTTTGCGTTCCTGCGCGGTGAGCCGCTGCTGCTCGCCATGGCCGTCATGGTCGGCGTCACGAACCTGCTCGACGCCGCCTTCGGCCAGGTGCTCGCGCCGGTGTGGGCCAAGGAGTCCGGCCACGGACCCGCCGTGGTGGGGATGAACAGCAGTGTGATGGGCCTGACGGCGGTCGGCGGCAGCCTGGTCGCGGCGGCGGTGGCGCACCGGATGCGGCGCCGGCCGGTGTTCTTCATCGCGTTCCTGCTGGCCGGGCCGCCGCGGTTCCTCATCCTGGCCGCCGACGTGCCGGTGTGGGCCATGGTGGCGGTGTTCGCGGTCAGCGGGTTCGGCGGCGGGTTCCTGAACCCGATCCTGGGGGCGATCTCGTACGAGCGGGTGCCGCGGCACCTGCTGGGCCGGGTGAACGCGCTGGGGAACTCGCTGGCCTGGGCCGGCATCCCGCTGGGCGGGCTGCTGGCCGGGGTGGCGGTGGCGGCCGCCGGGCTGGCGCCGGTGCTGCTGGCGTGCGGGGCGGCCTACGGGCTCACCACGAGCCTGACGGGGCTGCGGCCGGAATGGCGGGAGATGGACCGGCTACGCGGCCGGGGGACTCCCGCCGTACCAGCACCAGGGGGACGTGCTGGTACGGCGGGAAGCCGGTGACTCAGGGGGTGATCAGGCCGTAGGTCAGGTCTTCGGCGGTGGCCGTGGGGGAGCGGCGGGCGGGCGGGCCGTAGCCGCCGCCCCCGCCCGTCTCGCAGCGCAGCACGTCGCCCGCCTGCACCGGCAGCGCGTTGGCCTTGAGCATGCGGCGCTCGTCCGCCGCGCCCGGGTTCAACGTCACGCGCGGGGGCGCGCCCGCCTCGCCGCCCGCCAGGCCCCACGCCGGGGTGACCGAACGTTCGAACCACAACGACAACGAGGTGTCGCCGCAGAACTCGTACTCCCGCACCACCCCGTCCCCGCCCCGCCACTGCCCCGCCCCGCCGGTGTCCGGGCGGATCTCGTAGCGGCGCACGCGCACCGGGAACAGCGTCTCCAGCACCTCGATCGGCATGTCGCGCAGGGCGCCGTTGACGTTGTTGATCAGGCAGGTCTCGCCGTCCCCGCCCTCCCAGGCGCCCCAGCCCCCGACCGTGGCCTCCTGCGAGACGTACAGCTTGCCGGTACGCGGGTCCGTGCCGGTGAACTGCACGATCATCGAGTCCCCGTACGAGGCCGCCGCCGCCTTGTCCGGCAGCACCCGGGCCAGCGCCCTGACCACCAGGTCGATGAGCAGCCCCAGGTGGGAGTAGTAGTACTGGCACGCGGCCGGCGACTCGGCGGCCAGCATCGAGCCGGGCCGCGTCTCCACCGTCAGCGGGCGGAACGAGCCCCCGTTCAGCGGCACGTCACCGGAGACCAGCAGCTTGTACCCGACCCGGACGGCCGCCACGGCCTGCGCCGCGCCGCAGTTGACCGGCCCGAGCGCCTGGTCCGCGCAGTTGGTCAGGTCCACGTGCATCGACTCGTCCGACACCACGACCGTCACGTTCACCGGCAGCGGTGTGCCCAGGGAGATGCCGTCGTCGTCCAGGTAGCCGGCCGCCTGGTAGACGCCGTCGGGGATGGCCGCGATGGCCGCCCGCTCCAGGCGCTCGGTCTGGGCGAAGATCTGGTCGCGGGCCGCCGTCACCGTGTCCAGGCCCCACCGGGAGACGATCTCCTTCAGCCGCCGCTGGCCCGTCATGGCGCAGCTCACCTGGGCGCGCAGGTCGCCGAGCGTGGCGTGCGGGAAGCGCACATTGCGGGCGATCAGCTCGTGCAGGTCACGGCAGGGCTCGCCGCCCGCGTACACCCTCACCGGGCCCAGCCGCAGCCCCTCCTGGAAGATCGACGTGGAGTCCATCGACCCGCCGGGGTCCTTGGAGCCGACGTCCAGCCAGTGCGCCCGCGACGCCGCGAACCCGGCCAGCTCCCCGTCCACGAAGATCGGCCCGTAGACGGTGACGTCGTTGAGGTGGGTGCCGCCGATGTAGGAGTCGTTCAGCGCCCACACGTCGCCCTCCTCCCAGACCTCCCGCCCGTACAGGCGCTCGGTCTCGCGGGTGCACACCTCCAGGTTGCCCAGGAAGATCGGCAGCCCCGACGACTGGCCGAGCACGTTGTGCTCGCGGTCCAGCAGCGCGACCGCGCAGTCCTTCGCCTCGTAGATCACGGGCGTGTAGGAGCTGCGGATGAGCGTGGTATTCATGTCCTCCGCCGCCTGCAGCAGCGCGCAGCGGATGATCTCCGTGGTGACGGGGTCGATCACGTGTTCACCTTCACGATGAGGAAGCCGTTGTCGTCCACGGTGGCCAGGCAGCCGGGCGGGATGACCGTGGTCGCGGTCTCCTCGACCACGATCGCGGGCCCGGCCAGCTCACCGTCCAGGCTGGAGCGCCGCAGCACCGGCGTGCTGTGCACCCCGCCGTCGAAGATCACATCCCGTACGTACGGCGCCCCGTCGTCCGGTACGCCCGCCGAAGCCGCACCGGTACGCGGGAACGAGCCGAACCCCGTGCTCCGCAGCCGGACGAACTCCACCGGCGCCTCGGGCGTCGCGTGCCCGTAGCGGCCGGTGTGCGCCTCGGCGTAGCGGGCCGCGATCTCCGCCAGGAACTCCGGCTCGGCGGGCTCGAAGCAGTCGCGCAGCGGGATGGTCAGCGTGTAGTCCTGCCCCTCGTACCGCATGTCCAGAGCATGCTCCACCCGGCGCCGCTCCTCAGGAACGCCCTGCGAGGAGAGCGCGTCCAGCGCATCCTGCTCCAAAGTCACGAGATTTCCGGACATGTCGCCGCCGTCGAGCGCGTCCTGCGACCGGAAGTACGGATGCGTCAGATCCCGGCGCACATCCGCCTCCAGCATCCCCCACGCCGAGAACGCCCCGGGGAACCGCGGCACGACCACCTTGGAGATCCCCAGCTCGCGAGCGATGAGCGCGGCGTGCATCGCCCCCGCGCCCCCGAACGCCACCAGCGCGAACTCCCGCGGCTCCACCCCGTGCTCCACCGTCAGCGTGCGGATCGCCTGCGCCATCTTGGCGTTGGCCACGTCGCAGATCCCCTCGGCGAGGTTCAGCGGATCGTAGTCGAGCTCCTCGGCCAGGGTGGCGATCGCGGTGCCCGCCGCCTCCACGTCCAGCGTCATCAGCCCTCCTGCGAACCAGGCCGGGTCCACCCGCCCGAGCACCACGTTCGCGTCGGTCACCGTGGCCCGGGTGCCGCCCCTGCCGTAACAGGCGGGCCCCGGCACGGCTCCGGCCGACTCCGGCCCGACCCGCAGCGCGCCCGCCTCGGTGTAGGCGATCGAGCCGCCGCCCGCGCCGATCGTGTGCAGGTTCACCACGGGCATGAGCACCGGGTAACCCTCGATGTGCGCCTCGGCGCTGACGTCGGGCCGCCCGTTCACGACGAGCGACACGTCGAACGACGTGCCCCCCATGTCGATGCAGATCGCGTTCTTGCTGCTCATGAAACGGGAGGCGGCCACGCCGCCCATCGTCCCGCCCACAGGACCCGACAGCAGCGTCTGCAACGGCCGGCGCATCGCGTAGGAGACGTTCACCAGCCCGCCGGACGACTGCATCACGTGCACCGGCACCGCCAGGCCCCGCTCGGCGAAGCGCCGCTCGATCCTGGCCAGGTACCGGCGCACGACCGGCCCCGTGTACGCCTCCAGCACCGCCGAGGAGGTCCGCTCGTACTCGCGCCACTCCCGCGCCACCTCGTGCGAGAGCACCACCAGCACGTCGTCGCCCAGCTCTTCGCGCAGGATCTCACCCGCCCTGACCTCGTGCGCCGGGTTGGCGTAGGAGAACAGCAGGCACACCGCCACCGCCTCGAACCCCTCCTCCCGCGCCCGCCGCGCCGCCCGCCGCACCGACTCCTCGTCCAGGGGCACGAGCTCCTGACCCCGGTAATCCAGCCGCCCACCGGCCTCCATCACGTCCTGGCGCGGCACCAGCGGCGCCGGTTTGCGGTAGCGCAGGTCGAACATGCGATCACGGTTGCCCCTGGCGATCTGGTAGACGTCCCTGCCGCCCCGGCTCGCCAGCAGCAACACGCGGGCGCCCTTGCGCTCCAGCAGCGCGTTGAGGCCCTGCGTGGTGCCGTGCACGAAGAACGAGATGGCGGCGGGATCGTGCACGACCCGGCCGAGCGCGGCGAACACGCCCTCGGCGAGGTCTCCCGGGGTGGTGGGCGCCTTCGAGGCGGTGACGGCTCCGGTCCGCTCGTCATAGCAGACGACGTCGGTGAAGGTGCCGCCGATGTCCATGGCGACGCGATAGCTCATGCGGGAAACCGTATGCCCGCGGTGATCGCGCCCGCATGTGCGCCCCGCACAGGGCCGGCCGGACGTTCAGTGCATCCTGCCGCGAACGGTAGATCAGCGCGGCGGCTCGACCCCCGTGCCGTCTCCCGCGGTCACGGGGACCCGGGGCAACATGGCGGCAACCTCTCGAGCCAGGATCGGGTCGGCCCGGAACGCCTCCGTGATCGCCGACCTCAGCGCCGCGTGGCTGGGCTCGTCATCCGGCTTGGCGCCGGCCACCCGCTCGATCACCTGCCTGGATCGCGCGTCGCCGCGGCCGAAGACCCGCTGCAGGATGCGCGAGCCCCGGGCGACGGGGGTGTCGGCGGCGAGTTCCATGGTCTTGGCCAGCACGCTGCCGCCGTAGGCGCCGATCGCCGAGGTGACAAAGGGCATGACGTCGTCCGCGGTGCCCATGTGACCCTCCCGTTGGTCCTTGGTGGAATGACGAGATGGTAGCTCCCGTGGCCCGGACGGCAAGGGCATACCCTGTCGAATGTGTCCGCCTCGTACCTCACACTCAACGCCGGCGTCGAGCACGAGACCGAGGCGCGGCGCTCGCGCTTCATCTGCGCTCTGTCGCCCGCGCGCACCGTCGAGGAGGCGGCGGCCTTCATCGGCCAGCGCCGCCGCCAGCATCCGGGCGCCAGCCACAACTGCACCGCCTACGTCATCGGGCAGCGCGTGCAGAAGGGCGACGACGACGGCGAGCCGGGCGGCACCGCGGGCACGCCGATGGTGCAGGCCCTGGTCGGCAGGGGGTTCAGCGACGTGGTGGCGGTGGTGACCCGCTATTTCGGCGGCACCCTGCTCGGCGCGGGCGGCCTGGTGCGCGCCTATGGCTCGGCGGTGACGGAGACCCTGGACCGGGCGGAGCCGGTGCGCATGGTGCCGGCCAAGCTCGTCACCGTCGCGGTCGCGCACGACCAGGCGGGCCGGGTGGAGAACGACCTGCGCGCCTCCCGTTACGCGGTGCGCGACGTGACGTACGCGAGCAGCGTCACCTTCTCGGTGGCGGTGGGCGAGGACGAGGTGGCGGCGTTCGCGGACTGGGTGGCCACGCTGACGGCCGGCCGGGCCCGGGTGGACGTGGGCGACGACATCCACGTCCCGCAGTGATCACCCCTCCAGCGCGTACTGCATCACCCTGAACTTGGCCTGGGCCTCGGCCAGCTCGGCGGCCGGGTCGGAGTCGCCCATGATGCCCCCGCCCGCGAACAGGCGCGCCCGCCGTCCCTGGACGAGCCCCGAGCGCAGCGCGATGCCCCACTCGCCGTCACCGTGGGCGTCGATCCAGCCCACGGGACCGGCGTACCCGGCCCTGTCCATGCCCTCCAGCTCGCGGATGACCTCGATCGCGGTGCCGGTCGGGGTGCCGCCGACGGCCGCCGTCGGGTGCATGGCCGCGACCACGTCCAGCACCGACGCCCCGTCGGCCAGCCGCCCGCTGACGTGGCTGGCCAGATGCTGCACGTTGGGCAGCACCAGCAGCTCGGGCTCGTCGGGCGTCTCCAGCGAGGAGCAGAGCGGGGCGAGCGTCTGGCGTACGGAGGCGATCGCGCACTCGTGCTCGTGCCGGTCCTTGGGCGAGGCGAACAACGCGGCCCCCCGCGCGAGGTCGTCGGCGGGACCGGTGCCGCGCGGGGTCGTGCCGGCCAGCACGAGCGACTCGATCTCCTGCCCCGTGCGCCGGATCAGCAGCTCGGGCGTGGCGCCGACCAGGCCCGCGACCGAGAACGTGTAGCACTCGGGATAGCGCCGGGCCAGCCGGGTGAGCAGCAGCCGCACGTCGATGGGCCGCTCGGCGGTGGCCAGCAGGTCACGCGCGAGCACCACCTTCTCCAGCCGGCCGTCGCGGATGCGCCGGGCGGCGCGGGCCACGACGTGCTCCCACTGGAGGGCGGACAGGCTGCCGTCGCCGTAGCTGATGCGGCCCGGCCCATGGATGGGGGACATGGGGGAGTACGTCTCCAGCGGGGCGTCGCCGATCGTGGTGAGCCAGGCGTGGCCGTCGCGGCGGGCGAGCACGGCCTGCGGCACGACGAGGACCGAGCCGTGGGCGTCCTCGTCGAAGGTGAAGCTGCCGAAGGCGACCGGGCCCGAGCCGGGAGTGCGTACGGCGTCGTCGACGTGGGCATCGCCCAAGACGGTGGCCAGCCACTCACGGGCCCAGCCGAATCTGCCGGGGCCAGGGGGCACGGCCACCCGGGCGGCCTCTCCCCAGCCGACGAGGCCTTCGCCGTTCTTGACCCAGGCGTAGGGTGCCGTCCTGGGCAGGGATGCCAGCAGGTCACCGGGGTCGCCGACAGGGGTGGTGCGAACCGGTAGCGGGCGGGTTGTTCCGAGCGCGACACTCACTCGAGACACTCTATGCGGGAACTGAACACGTTCGACTCAGACCCCCGTGAATGCGGGGTTACGGTCGATGAACCCGGAAAAACCCGGACGTTGAGCCGATTTGGCCGCAACCTGATCGCCTGTGGTCTGTCAAGCAGCGATATGAAAGCGGTCCTGAAATGGCAGACCTTGCCGTGACGCCATAGTCGGCCGATGATCGGCTCCCTACCTTGGTGCCCATGATCGGTCGCCTGGGGTCCGTCCTCGCCGCAGTGGTTGTCCTCTCCCCGACAGGTACGGCACAGGCCTCGGCCCAGCCCGTGCCCGAGATCATGGCCGCGCTCGGCGACTCCATCTCCACCGGGTTCAACGCCTGCGGCTGGTACGTCTCCTGCACCTCGCGTTCCTGGTCCGCCGGTGACAACAAGCAGGTGACCAGCCACTACCTGCGCCTGTCCACATTGTCTGGAACGCTCCAGAAGCACAACCTCAACTTCGCCGTCCCGGGATCGACCAGCGCCGACCTCCTCGGCCAGGTGAAGAAGGCGATCGAGGCCAAGGCCGGCTACGTGACGATCCTCGTCGGCGCCCAGGACGCGTGCGTACGCACCGAGCAGGCGATGACGTCCGTGCAGACCTACCGGCAGCGGCTGGACGCGGCGCTCGCCGAGCTGCGGGCCGCGATGCCCGCGGCCAGGGTGCTCTTCTCCAGCATCCCCGACCTGCGGCGGTTGTGGCAGGTGGGCAAGGGCAACCCGCTCGCCCGCACGTTCTGGACGGCGGGCCGCATCTGCCAGACGATGCTGGCCAGGCCGACGTCCACCAAGGCCGCCGACACCGAGCGCCGGGCCAGGGTGCGGGCGCGGGTGATGGCCTACAACCGGGAGGCGGCCGAGGCGTGCGCCGCGTTCGGGCCCGGTTGCGACACCGACGGGGGAGCGGTGTTCGCCTTCCCGTTCACGCTCGACCACGTCAGCAAATGGGACTACTTCCACCCGAACACCGCCGGGCAGCGGATCATCGCCGAGCAGACGTTCGAGAACGGCTTCGAGTGGATCGACCCGCGCTGACGGCTCAGCGGCACTGGGCGAGCATGATCTTCTTGTCGGCCGCGGTGACGGGCACCTCGTACTTGAGCGCGACCTGCGCGAAGCGGGTGACGTAGGCGCAGCGGATGCGCCGCTGCGGCGGTAACCAGCTCGCCGGGCCAGAGGCGTCCTTCTGCTCGTTGGCGGCGCCGTCCACCGGCAGCAGGTTGAGCGGGTCGTTGGCGAAGTCGAGCCGCTTGGACATGGACCAGCGCGGCGCCCCCATGCGCCACCCGTAGTTGAGCGGCACCACGTGGTCGACCTGCACCGCGTCCGGGTCGTCCTTGTGCCAGTGGATGATCCTTCCGGTGTAGGGGTCGGTCAGCTCCATGGAGACGACCTCGCAACTCGAGCCCGCGCGATACCTCACCTCCTGCCCGTCGCGGGCCAGCAGGTCGTCGCGGGTACGGCAGCCGTTGCGCGCGTACGGAACCCCGGTGGCCGTGTCGGCCCAGTTCTCGCCGTACCTGGTGCGCTCGTACCCGGTGTTGGGGCCCATGCCCTTGACGCGCAGGCCTTTGATGAGGTCGCGTGCTCTGGCCTTGTCGGCGTCGGAGATGATGGGGGCCAGGCCCGGTAAGGTTCCGCCGGCGTTGCCCAGCGGGCTGGCCGCGGTGGCCGGCCGGGTCTTGGCGCTGCCGATGAAGGAAACGACGATGATGGCTCCCGCGAGGAAGGCGATCGCGTCCTTCGTGCTCAACCAGTCCTCCCGTGGGCTACAACAGGTTGTCTAGAGAAATTCCCGGCATCGACCGTTTTGACACGGGGAGGGTTATGTGACTGATCGTCCGATCGATCCGGACGTCGATCTCCACGTGCCCGCACAGCGGGCCGAGCTGCACTGGCCGGTGATCGTGGCGATCGCGGCCGGTGGCGCGCTGGGCGCGCTGGCGCGGCACGGCGTGCAGTCGGCGCTGCCGACGGGAGCGGCGGACTTCCCGTGGGGGACGTTCTGGGTCAACGTGTCGGGCTGCCTGCTGATCGGGGTGCTCATGGTGCTGATCACCGAGGTACGGCAGGCGCATCGGCTGGTGCGGCCGTTCCTCGGGGTGGGGGTGCTGGGCGGGTACACGACGTTCTCGGCGTACGCGGTGGACTTCCAGCGGGCGGTGGCGGCGGGGGCGCCGGTGACGGGGCTGGTCTATCTGGGGGCGACGATGGCGGCGGCGGTGCTGGCCGTGGCCGCCGGGATGTGGCTGACCAGGCGGATCGCCAGGGTCCAGGCGGGTGTGCGATGACGGGGGCCGGGCCCCGGATGGGCGTCCGATGACGGTGGTTCTGATCGTGCTGGGGGCGGCCGTCGGGGCGCCGTTGCGGTACCTGGCGGATCGGGCGGTGCAGGCGCGGCACGAGACCGTGTTCCCGTGGGGGACGCTGACGGTCAACGTGGCCGGGTCGGCGCTGCTGGGGTTCCTGGCCGCGCTGCCCGCGGGCGACGGGGTGATGGCGCTGGCGGGCACCGGGTTCTGCGGGGCGCTGACGACGTACTCGACGCTTGGTTATGAGACGGTGCGGCTGCTGGAGGAGGGGGCGCGCTTCCACGCGGTGGCCAACGCCGCGGCCAGTGTGGTGGCCGGGCTGGGCGCGGCCTACTGCGGCGTGGCGCTGGCCCAGGCGGTCGCCTGAGGTGCCCGCCGAGCCCGGCGCTCTGGGAACACGGAACGGTGGTCGCAGAGTTAACGTGTAATCCTGTAAGCAAAGGAGTGCACGTGATGGCGGATCCCCTCGACGCCTACTCGCGCGTCGTCTCTTCCGTGGCGGCCGAGTTGCTGCCGAAAGTGGCCAGCGTGCGGGCCGGCCGGGGCAGCGGGTCCGCGGTGGTGTTCACCGCCGACGGGTTCCTGCTGACCAACGCGCACGTGGTCGGCTCCTCCCGCGCCGGCGCGGTCGCCTTCGCCGACGGCAGCTCCGGCGACTTCGTGGTGGTGGGCCGCGACCCGCTGTCGGACCTCGCGGTGATCAGGGCACAGACGGCCACCCCCGCGCCGGCCGAGCTGGGCGACAGCGACGAGCTGGTGGTGGGGCAGCTCGTCGTGGCCGTGGGCAACCCCCTCGGGCTGGCCGGCTCGGTGACCGCCGGGGTGGTGTCGGGCCTCGGGCGCTCGTTGCCCGCCCGCAGCGGCGCGGCCGTACGGCTGATCGAGGACGTGATCCAGACCGACGCCGCGCTCAACCCGGGCAACTCCGGTGGCGCGCTGGCCGACTCGCGGGCGCGGGTGGTCGGCATCAACACGGCGGTGGCCGGGGTCGGCGTCGGGCTGGCCGTGCCGATGAACGCCACGACCCGGTCCATCATCGCCGCGCTGATCAGGGACGGCCGGGTCAGGCGGGCGTTCCTGGGGCTGGTGACCTCGCCCGCGCCCTTGCCCGAGCAGTTGCGGCGGCGTACCGGGCAGGATGGGGCGCTGCGGGTGGTGGAGGTGGTGCCGGGCTCGCCCGCCCACAGGGCGGGGCTGCGCGCCGGCGACCTGGTGCTGAGCGCGGGCCGCAGCCCGGTGGGCGACGCGCAGAGCCTGCAGCGGCTGATGTTCGCCGACGCGATCGGGCGGCCGCTGCCGATCACCGTCTATCGCAACGGCGCACTCGTGGACGTCATCGCCGAGCCGGTGGAACTCACCGGTTCAGGCGTCTGACCTCAGCGCGACGCCTCTTCCGGTGAGACCTCAGCTTGTGGCGCCGGTGCCGGTGGCGCTTCGGGCGACGGGGTTTCGGCCGATGGACGCTCGGGCCTGACGTACGTGCCCGTGCGGCGGGCCAGCAGCTCGGCCAGCAGCGCGTCCCACTTCTGCCCCACCGCGTCCACGTCGTAGCCGTGCGCGGTCTCCAGCGCCCGGGCGGCCAGGTCGCGGCGCAGCCGCTCGTCCTCGATGACCCGGATGATCGAGGCCGCCAGGTTGGCGTTGGTACGCGGCTTGACCAGCAGCCCGTCGACCTCGTCCGAGATCATCTCCCTGGGCCCGTGCGGGCTGTTGAAGCTCACGATGGCCAGCCCCTTGGCCATGGCCTCCAGGATGGTCATCGGAAAACCCTCGTGCCGCGAGCTGAGCACGAAGATCGACGCCTTCTCCAGCTCGGCGCCCACGTCGGAGGTGGGCCCGGGAAGCTCGACCTTGCCTTCGAGACCCGCCTCGACGATCTGCTGCGCGAGGACCTCCTCCTGCGGTCCGGCGCCGAAGATGCGCAGCTTCCAGTCGGGATGGGCGGCGGCGACCGTCTGCCAGGCGGTGATGAGCCGATGGAAGCCCTTGATCCGGGTCATCCTGCCGATCGCGATGGCCACCTTGGCATCGAGCTTGGCCACGTCGCCCGTCATCGGCGGCACGGCGTTGGGGATGCGGATCAGCTTCTTCGGCTTCTTCGGCAGCGTCTCCCGATAGTCGCGCAGGTCGGCCTTGGTGAGCGTGACCAGGGCGTCGAGGCGGCGGTAGCGCCACTTGATCAGATCCTGGATCGCCTCGGCCTGGGTGCGCAGCGCCACGTGCTCCTGCCCGATCGTGATGACGCTGGGCAGCGCCAACTGGGCAATCGCCAGATTGAGCCCGGGGCGGGTGGCGATCAGCACGCCCGAGTCGAGCGAGCGGATGTAGCGGGCCAGCTTGAGGTCGGTCCACAGGTTGAAGCGGTGGTAGGCCGACTCCTCCTTGGGAATGATCCGGCTCGGCATCTTCGACAACACCGCCCGCAGCGGGTCGGGGCTGGGGCGGAGCCGATCGTCCAGGAAGCGGAACTTCACCCGCGGATCGATGGGGAAGAACGGCTCCTCGGCCTCCTTCAGGACGCTCACGATCTCGACGTCGTGCTCCCTGGCCAGGTATCCGGCCAGGTTGAACACGGTCCTGATCGTGCCGCCCATGCCGTGGGCATGCAGCAGCAGGATCCGGACCTGCCTGGTCGAGGGCGGCGGCGCCTGCTGCACCTTGCGCCGGTTGTACCCCCGATACAGCCGGACGACGGCCGACTTTCCCTTGCGTGCCAGTGCGCGCACCTGAGAATTCCCCTTATGTCGCCTGAAGAAGTCACAACACACGTGGCCGGCGGAGAGGAGCATGCCTCACCACCGGCCATTATCCCGCGTTCGATGGAGTGCACCGTTCATCCCCTGTGCGCTTTCCCCACCTATGATCTTTAGACGCTCGCAAGGTCGCAAAGGTTGCATGCGCGGCGCTGCCGGGGATCCGGAGTACGCGGCGGTCGATCGGACAGCCGTGGCCCGGGGGCCTCGGCTGTCCGATCACGTCACCCGGTCAGATGGCCGTATGGCCTGGCGCCCGGGTCACCCCTTCGTCCGTCCGCTTGCTGGTGTCCCGCTTCGTCTCCTTGGCCTGCCGGCTGGTCTTGATGGCCTGCTTCTTCGACTTGCCGGTCTTGGCAGCGGGTTTCTTCTTCGTGTCTGCCATGGAAATCCCCCCCTGTACGAACGAGGTGCACCGGATTGGTACACCAAGCCCCTTAATACCCATCTAGCGGCGAAACCGACATACCGCTTATCGCAGGCGCCGGTCCCCGGACGCTTCGGACCACCACACGCCCTCGCCATGCGACAGCCCGGGCAGCCGCTGCTCGAACTCGTGCACCACGGCCGCCGGGAGCTCGCCCTCGATCACCCACGTGTCGTCGCGCCTGACGCTGTCGCGCAACTCGCCGCCCAGCACCGCGAGCTTGGCGGTGACCGCGCTGAACGTCTCCACCGGCACCTCCAGCTCGAACCGGTGGCAGGGCTCGTACACGGTGGTGCCCGCCAGGCGCAGCGCTCGCATGAGCACGATCGGCGTCTGTCCCCGGAAGTCGGCCGCCACAGTGATGGGGGCGTTGTAGCCGGTCCTGGTCAGCGTGACCGTGACGTCGGTGACCGGCCAGCCGTGCGGGCCGTCGTTCAGCGTCAGGCGTACGCTTTCCTCGATCGCCCGGTGGAAGGCCAGCGGCAGCGACCCGAGATCCACCTCCAGCCGGTAGCCGACGCCTTCACCCGGAGCGGCCGGCTCGACGCGCAGGCCGACGGTGGCCATGAAGTCGTTGTGGCCGTGGCGCCGCATCTCCTCGATCGCTTCTGCGGTGCCCGAGGGGCGTTCGAAGTAGACGGGGCGACTCGGCTCGAACTCGGCCTCGACGCCGAAATCCCTGGCCAGAGTCTCGCCGATGACCTCCTTCTGCACCTCCCCGTACAGCAGGACCGACGTCTCGCCGCCCGCCAGCGTGCGGGTGCCGATCAGGGGGTCCTGCTCGGCGAGGGTGAGCAGGGCGGCGTGCAGGCGGGGCTCCTGGCCGGGTACGCGGGGGCGTACGACGGTCTCCAGGCTGGGCGGGGTGAAGTGGGCCTGGTCGGCCGGCCCCGGCTCGCCCAGGTGGTCGCCGACACGGATCTCCGGTACGCCCCACGCCTTGACGATGTCGCCCGCCACGGCCTGCCGCCGGTCCGGG
The DNA here is from genome assembly GCF_043197025.1 of Nonomuraea marmarensis. Lineage (NCBI taxonomy): Bacteria > Bacillati > Actinomycetota > Actinomycetes > Streptosporangiales > Streptosporangiaceae > Nonomuraea > Nonomuraea marmarensis. The sequence continues at coordinate 169,642 of NZ_JBICRM010000004.1, read as the reverse complement.
GAGCCGACGACGGAGAGCGCGGTCAGGCGGCCGTCGTACGCGTGGACGCCCTTGTGCCGGTAGAAGGTGAGGGGCTCGCGCGCACGCAGGGCGCCCGTGCGCACCCGCAGGTAGGCCACCTTCTCGCCGGACGCGGCCCGCTCGATCGCGAACACCGTCCCCCGCGCGGGCCCGTCCCCGGCGCGAGATTGGGGTACGGCGGGGAGCAATCCGAAGCCGTCGAGCAGCTCGGCCACGCCCTGCCCGGTGATCGCCGAGCCGAACAACACCGGATGCGCCACTCCGTCGGCGCACTGCCGCGCCAGCGATGACCGTACCTGCTCGCCGTCGGGCACCTTCCCGTCCACGAGCAGCTCCAGCAGCCCGTCGTCCCGCTCGGCCAGCACCTCGGCCGCCTCCTCCGTGGAGGCGACGGCGCGGGTGGTGGCCGCGGGGGTCCCGATGTCGCGCACGGTGTTCAACGCGACGATGTACGGCGAGAGCCGCCGCCGTATGTCGGCCAGCAGCTCCCGCTCCCTGGCCCCCGCCCGGTCGATCTTGTTCACGAAGATCAGTGTGGGCAGGCGCAACTTCCGCAGGGTCTTCATCAGGACCCGGGTGTGCGGCTGGACGCCCTCGACGGCCGACAACACCAGCACGGCGCCGTCGAGCACGCCGAGCGCCCGCTCCACCTCGGCCACGAAGTCGGCGTGGCCGGGCGTGTCCACCAGGTTGACCCGCAGGTCACCCAGGGTGAAGGAGGCGACGGCGGTGCGGATCGTGATGCCGCGGCGGCGTTCGATCTCGCCGGTGTCGGTCTGGGTGCTGCCCCGGTCTACGCTGCCGAGCCGGTCGATCACGCCGGTCTCGAACAGCAGCCGCTCAGTGAGGCTGGTCTTGCCCGCGTCTACGTGCGCGAGGATGCCGATGTTCAGGATGTGCATGCTTGGAGGAGCCCTCGAGAACTCTCGTGCCAATGGGGCGCTGGGAGATTCCGAGGCGGCGCCGCATCTCATGCTCCTGATCGTCGGCCGGCAATGCCCGTCCATCCTGCCACCGCCTGCCGGGCGCGGGCCAACGATTTATCCGCACCTTGGGACAGCGATATCCGCACCTTGGGACGCTGCGCCCGCAGGGCCTCACAAGAGCCGGAGTTGTTCCGGCTGGGCGGGGCGCGGCGCGTGGCGGGGTGGGAGGCGGCGGGCCATGGCTGGGGTGGCGCGGCCGACGCCGTGGTGCTTCGCCAGCTCCTTGACCTGGTCCGTGATCCGTTGCTGGTAGGACTTCGGGGCGTAGGCGCCGCGGCCGTACAGCTCCAGGTAGCGCGGCACCAGCCGGGGGTGCTCGCGTGACAGCCAGGTCAGCCACCACTCGCGCGCCCCCGGCCGCAGGTGCAGCACGATCGGGACGATGTGCGTGGCGCCCGACTGGGCGATCTCCTTGACCGTACGCTCCAGCTGGTCGGGGGAGTCGGTGAGGAAGGGCAGGATCGGCGCCATCAGCACCCCGCAGCCGATGCCGTTGTCGTTGAGCGTCGCGCAGACCTCCAGGCGGCGGCGCGGGTTGGGGGTGCCCGCCTCGACCGCCCGCCACATCCCCGGATCGACGAACCCGACCGACACGTTGGCGCCCACCTCGGTCACGTCGGCGGCCTCGGTCAGCAGGTCGAGGTCGCGCAGGATCAGCGTGCCCTTGGTGAGGATCGAGAACGGGTTGGCGGCGTCGCGCAGCGCGCCCAGGATGCCGCGCATCAGCCGGTAGCGGCCCTCGGCGCGCTGGTAGCAGTCGACGTTGGTGCCCATCGCCACGTGCTGGCCGCCCCATCGGGGCGAGGCCAGCTCCTTGCGGGCGAGCTCGGCGGCGTTGACCTTGACGACGATCTTCGAGTCGAAGTCCGCTCCGGCATCCAAATCTAGATATTCATGTGTTTTTCGAGCAAAGCAGTAAACACACCGGTGGCTGCAGCCGCGGTAGGGGTTGATCGTGTACTCGAACGGCACCCGGCTGGCCCCCGGCACCCGGTTGATGATGGATCTGGCCCGGATCTCGTAGAAGGTCATGCCCTTGAACTCGGGCGTGTCGAACGTGCGGGTGACCGCGCCGCGAGCGAACAACGGCACGGCCGGATCGTCCTGACCGGGCCCGGTCAGGCGCAGGTTGTCCCAGCGCATGCCATGATTAGAACAAAGGTTCGAGCTTGATCGCAAACCGAAAAGAGGTTGCAATTACCTGGTAAGCGGGGGGCTAATGATCTTCAGGGTTGGGCAGAAAGACGCACGAGAGCTTGCGTTCGGGAGGTGCACCTATGGCCTGGTCGCAGGACGAGGAGCGGATGCTGGCACAGATCGAGCAGCACCTCGTCGACGACGATCCGCGACTAGTCGCACGGCTCGAGTCGTTCAATGAGCGGGTTCGTCGCAGCGAGGCGAGGTCGAAGGGGGAAGGCGGCGCCAGACGCCGGCCCCGGCGCTCGACGGTCATCATCCTGATCAGCTGGCTGCTCATCGCCACGTTGATCGCCACACTTCTGATCATGGTTCTACGTCACGAGGCCGCCGCCGCGATGGCCCTGGCCGCCGCCTTCTGACCCCTGGGTGATTCCTTTTTTGTGCAGACCCGCTTCTCAGGCGGCGGCTTGCAGCCTGTAGACGAGCACGGCGCCTTGGAGCGCACGGGCCGGGCCGCGGGTGGGGGTCAGGTGGTGGCGAGGGCCACGGTGGGGGAGAGGCGGGCGGCTCGCATGGCCGGGTAGATGCCCGCGATCGTGCCGATCAGCAGGGTCGCGGCGATCGCCCCGCCCAGGGCCCACGGCGGCACCACCGGCGGCCAGTTCCTCGACAGGGCGTAGGCCGTGGTGGCCAGTGCGCCCAGCACCGCTCCCACCAGCCCGCCGAGTGCCGACAGCAGCAGTGACTCCGACAGGAACTGGATGCGCACCTGGCCCCGGGTCGCCCCGAGCGAGCGGCGCAGGCCGATCTCCTTCCTGCGTTCCAGCACCGAGATGACCATCGTGTTGGCCACCCCGACGCCGCCCACGAGCAGCGCGACCGCGCCCAGGCCCAGCAGCAGGTTGGTGAAGGCGCCCGTGGCGGCGGCTTTGGCCTCCAGGGCGTCCGACGGCCTGCTCACGGTGACCTCGTCCGGGTTCTCCGGGTTGACCGTGCGCGGCAGCACCGCGCGTACCGACTCCACCGCCTCGTCCGATGAGCGCTCGTAGATGGTCGTGGGGTAGCCGTCGAAGCCGAGCAGTTCCTGCGCGGCCGGGAACCCGACCAGGGCCGAGCGTTCGATCTCCGGGGCGAGCGGCATCGGCCCGAGAATCCCGATCACCGTGAACCAGCGGCCGCCCATCCACACCTGTACGCCGGTCCTGGCCAGGCCGAGCCGTTCGGCCGTGGCCGAGCCGAGGACGACGGCCGGTTGGGCGGCGGTGGCCGCGTTCAGCCAGGTGCCCTTGGTGACCGCGCCCTCCAGGGTGGCCAGCAGGTCGGTGCTGGCAGCCTGTACGGCGATGCCGCCGGTGACGGAGTCGGGGATGTGGTTGTTGCGCCGTACGGTGGCCTCGACGCTGCCGGTGGCGGCGGCCGTCCGGACCGGGCGGATGCGCTGGACCATGGCCAGCGCGCCGGTGGGCAGCTTGGCGTCCTCCCCGAACATCGTCTGGCCCGGAGCGACGGTCAGCAGGTTGGTGCCAAGCCGGTCGAGCTGGCGCAGGAGTTGCTCGCGGGAGGAGGACGAGATCCCGATCACGGCGATCATCGTCGCGATGCCGATGGCGATGCCGAGCGCGGAGAGGATCACCCTGGTGGGGCGGGCGCGCAGCCCGGCGGCGCCGACTCGCAGCACGTCGCCGGGGCTGAGCCTGCCCGGGGCCAGCCGCTCTCCTGCTGCGGCTCGGGTCCGGGTCATCGCCTGGCTCCTTTCAAGAGCTCCACGGGGCTCAGGTGGTCGTGGTCGTGGCCGTCGACGATCAGGCCGTCGCGCAGGCGTACCTGGCGGCGGCACCAGCCGGCGATCTCGGCGTCGTGGGTGATGATGGCGACGGTGGTGCCGGACTCGTGCAGGCCGGCCAGCACGGCCAGCACGTCGGCGCCGGCGGTGGAGTCCAGGTTGCCGGTCGGCTCGTCGGCCAGCAGCAGCGGCGGGTCCCCCGCCACGGCGCGGGCGACCGCCACCCGCTGCTGCTCGCCGCCGGACAGCTCCGACGGCTTGTGCCGGAGCCGGTGCCCGAGCCCGACCCGTTCCAGGGCGGCGGCGGCCCGGTCGCGGCGGGCGCGGCGGCCCATGCCGGTGTAGAGGAGGCCGTCGGCCACGTTGTCCAGCGCGCTGACCCCGGGCGCCAGGTGGAACTGCTGGAAGACGAACCCCAGGTGGCGCGAGCGGAGCGCGGACAGCTCGCGGTCGGACAGGGTGGCGATGTCGTGCCCGGCGATGCGCACGGTGCCGGTGGACGGCTTGTCGAGCGTGCCGATCATGTGCAGCATGGTCGACTTGCCGGACCCCGACGGGCCGACGATGGCCAGCAGGTCGCCGCGGGCGATCGTCAGGTCCACTCCGCGCAGCGCGTGCACCTGGCCGGGGTAGGTCTTGGTCACCGCGCGCAGCTCCACGATGGAGGGCTCCGATTCCGGGCGGGGTCCGGGCGAAGAGCCGGTCATTGGGCCGGCACCCCGACCTTCATGCCCTCGGCCAGCCCGGCGCCTTCGATCTCCACCAGCCCGCCGCCGAACGCCCCTGTCTCCACCGGCACGATCCTGGTGGCCGGGCCTTCCACCACCTCGACCCCGAACCCGCCCTCGCGCAGCGCCAGCAGCGCCTCCACCGGCACCGCCAGCACGTCCGAGTGGCGTTCGCTGGCCATCTCCACCTCCACCGGCGCCTGGTCCAGTTTCGTCTTCGGCGGTTTGGCCAGTGTGATGTCCACGTCGATCGTGGTGCTCGTGTCCTGGTCCTGGCCCGACGTCTCCGCCACCGTCCCGACCGACGTGATCGTGCCCCTGGCCTGTTCCCCGCCGGGCAGCGTCACCGTGACCTTGGCGCCCTTGCGGGCCAGCGACTGGTCGCCGGTGTCGAGGTCCACGTGCACCAGCCGCCGGATGCCGCTGACCGTGAGCGCCTGCTGCCCGGGAGCGGTCCTGGCGCCGACGGTGGCCTTGGCGTCCGTCACGCGTACGGCGGCGGGCTGGAACACGACCTGGGCCGCGTCCACGTTCCCGGTCTCCGCCAGCCCGCGATCGTCCTGCCACTCCTTGACCGCCTGCGAGGTGGCGTAGCTGAAGTGGTCGTCCACGGTGAGGTAGTCGCCGTACCCGAGCGCCTTGAGGTTACGCTCCAGCTGCTCCACGTCGGGCCCGTCGGACACCCCCTGCTGCAGGGTCCGGTACAGCGGCAGCCTCCCGTACATCAGCACCAGCGGCCTGCGGTCCACCCTGAGCAGCGGGCGGCCGCGGCGGATCACCGCGCCCTCGGCAGCGACCCACGTCACGGTGCCGGAGGCGCCCGAGGCGAGCCGCCGTTCGCCCGCGTACGTGAGCGAGCCGTCCACGGTCTTCGTCTCCACCAGGTCCTGCCTGGTGATGTCCGCGGTGGCGGGCACCGGGGGCTTGGCAGGCGTGGCGGCGCCGGTGACGCCGTCGTTCATGACGGCCACCGCGGTCCATGTGACGGCGGCGGCCAGGACGGTGCCGCCGCCCAGCGCGAGGCCCTTTCTCACGGCTTGCCTCCACCAGAGGTGATCTTCCGGCCCTTGGCGAAGCCGGGCTGGTACTGCTCGCAGGCCTGCTGCGCGGCTTCGAGCTTCTCCTTCGAGCCGCCCCTCATCTGGATGCGCAGCCCTTCGCCCGGCTTGGGGTCGGGCATGTCCACGCCGTGCTGGCGCATGCACTGCGCGAACTTGACCATCTGGTCGAAGTCCTGCTGGCTGGGCGGGGTCTGGTCGCGCACGACGGAGTCCATGATCGGCTGACACGCCTTGTGGGCCTTCTCGACCTTGTTCTGGTCCGTGCCCGGCGGGATCTTCAGCTCGATCCTGCCGCCCGTGGGGTCGGGCATGTCGATGCCGTGCTCGCGCATGCACTGGGCGAACTTCAGCCCCGCCTCCTGCGCGTCCATCGTGGCCGACGGGGAGGCGGTGGGCTTGGCGGACGTGGTCGCGCCGCTCGCGCTGACCACGCCGTCGTCCTTGGCCGCCGCGCCGCCGCACGCGGCCAGCGCCAGCGTGAGGGGGACGGCGACCAGCAACAGCCGTACGTTCATGGCTTTCGCTCCTAAGCGCCCCGGGTCCTTCGCCCGAGGTGCGGCCTCACTCCAGCTCATGGGGTGCTAAAACCGGATAAGCCCTTACTCGCGGCTAACACGGGATCCGTCACGCTCATGGCCAGAGGGAAAGGGGCCGGTGATGCGCGTGCTTGTCGTCGAGGACGAGGAACGGCTGGCGGACGCGGTCGCGCACGGGCTCAGGCTGCACGCGATCGCCGTGGACGTGGCCTACGACGGGCAGGACGCCCTCGACATGGCCGCGTACGTCGACTACGACGTGGTGGTGCTCGACCGGGACCTGCCGGAGGTGCACGGCGACGACGTGTGCAGGCGGCTGCGCGAGTGCGGCGGGGGCGGCCGGGTGCTCATGCTGACCGCGGCGGGCCTGATCCGCGACAAGATCGACGGGCTGGCGCTGGGGGCGGACGACTACCTGGTCAAGCCGTTCGCGTTCGCCGAGCTGGTGGCCAGGGTCAGAGCGCTGGCCCGCCGGTCGGCGCGCGCCGCGGCCCCGCCGCTCGAACGGGCCGGGATCACGCTCGACCCGGCCCGCCGCACGGTCACCAGGGACGGGCGGCAGGTGCCGCTGAACCGCAAGGAGTTCGACGTGCTGCGCGAGCTGCTCAGCGCGGGCGGCGAACTGGTCACCTCCGGCGAGCTGCGCAGGAGCGTCTGGGACGAGTACGCCGACGCGAGCACAGGTGCGCTGCGGGTCACGATCACGTCGTTGCGCAAGAAGCTCGGCGTGCCCGCGGCGATCCAGAACGTGCCGGGCAAGGGATACCGGCTTTGACCCCGCGGATGGAGGCCGCCCGGTTCTGGTGGAACAGCAGGCGGCTGCGGCTGCGGCTCACGCTCCTGTACGGCGGGCTGTTCTTCGTGGCGGGCTCGCTCCTGCTCTGGCTCACCTACCTGATCACCGCGCGGGCCATGGACGACCAGTTCGTGATCAGCTCCACCAGGATTGTGGGAGGAGCGATGCCGCCCGAGGCCGACCCCGTGCCGCCGAAGATCGCCGGGAACGCCGTGTTCCAGGCCGAGGTCGAGCACCGCGCGGACAGCGTGCTCAGCGAGATGCTGCGCTCGTCCGTGATCGTGATGATCCTGGTCGGGATCATCGCGCTGCTGCTCGGCTACGTGGTGGCCGACCGGGCGCTGCGCCCGCTGGACCGGGTGACGGACACGGCGCAGCGGCTGTCGGAGAGCACGCTGCACGAGCGGATCGGGCTGCGCGGCCCGCCGGACGAGGTGGGGCGGCTGGCCGACACGTTCGACGCGATGCTGGACCGGCTGGGCCGGGTGTTCGACGCGCAACGGCGCTTCATCGCCAACGCCTCGCACGAATTACGCACCCCGCTGGCCATCAACCGCACGGTGCTGGAGGTGTCGCTGGAGGAGCCGGCGGCCTCGGAGGATCTCAAGGCGCTGGCCAGGGCGCTGCTCGGCACCAACGCCCGCTACGAGCGGCTCATCGAGGGACTGCTGCTGCTCGCCCAGTCGGAGCAGGAGCTCACCGTGCGCAGGCCGGTGGACCTGGAGCAGGTCGTGCGCACCGTACTGGAGCAGATCGACCTGCAGTCGCGCAAGCGGCCCGTCACGCTGCACCAGGACCTGCGGCCGGTGCTCGTCGAAGGGGACCCGCTGTTCCTGGAGCGGTGCCTGTTCAACCTGCTGGAGAACGCCATCAAGTACAACGTGCGCGACGGCCAGGTCTGGCTCGCCCTGCGGCGGGAGCTGGACGGCGCGTTGATCACGGTGCGGAACACCGGGCCGCTGGTGCCGCCGTACGAGGTGGACGACCTGTTCGAGCCGTTCAGCCGGATGCAGGGGGACCGGGTGCGCTCGTTCAAGGGAGCGGGGCTGGGGTTGTCGATCGTGCGGGCCATCGTGGACGCGCACGGCGGCCAGGTCACCGCGGTCGCGCCACCCGAGGGCGGATTGCGGGTCACGGTACGGCTCCCGCGCGCCTCTCCATGAGATCCTTGACGGGTGCTGTCGCCGATCGACGTGCTCCGCGAGGAGATCATCGCCCATCTGACCGCCTTCGACCGCCGGGAGGTGCCGCCGGCCGGAGGGGTGCGCAGGGCCGCCGTCACCGTGTGCGTGCTGGAGGACGCCGAGCGGGCCCCGTACACGGTCCTGATCAAACGGGCCGCGCGCGGCCGCAACCCCGGGCAGTGGGCGCTGCCGGGCGGGCGGCTGGACGACGGTGAGCAGGCCGTGGAGGCGGCCCTGCGGGAGCTGGCCGAGGAGACCGGCGTCACCGGGGTCGAGGTGGCCGGGCTGCTCGACGACTTCGTCACCGACTCGGGGTTCGTGATCACGCCGGTGGTGGCGTTCGGCGGCAGCCAGGAGCCGGTGGCCGACCCGCGCGAGGTGGCCTCGGTGCACGCGGTGCCGCTGGAGCGGTTCCTGGCCCCCGGGGTGCCGCGCTGGCAGGGGAAGCTGCTGCAGATGCCGCTGGGGCCGTCCATCGTGATCCACGCGCCCACGGGGGCGATTTTGTGGCAATTCGCCGAGGTGGCGCTGCGTGGCCGTGAGCAGCGGGTCTTTGACGTGGTCCAGCCTCATTGGACGAGAACGTGACCGATTCTTTGGGGCGGATGGAATATGCGTCGCCGAACGTCCGTTAGCATCGAAAGGCCGATGTGGTCTGTGTCCCCCGGGCCGCAAATTACCGCCTTCACGGAATACCGTTCGGCTGGAGCCGTGTTGTGCATCTCGCCGAGGAGGCGACCGCCACATCGGCCTTAACAGCTTTTCCAAGGCGTCCCGCCCGCCGGCGGGGCGCCTGCTTTATGGTGGGGTGGCCGACAGCCCGATGATCCAGGAGAGCTCGTTGCTTTACGAAGTGGTGAAGTTCGCCGCCGCGCCGGTGGCCCACGCGATGTGCCGGCCGCACATCTCCGGCGCGTCACACGTGCCGAGGAGCGGGCCCGCGATCCTGGCCGCCAATCACCTGTCGGTGCTCGACTCGTTCCTGCTGCCGGCGCTGCTGCCGCGACATGTGACGTTCACCGCCAAGACCGAGTATTTCGAGGGCAATCCCGTCTCCGGGTTCTTCATGCGGCTGGGCGGGAGCCTGCCGATCGACCGGGAGAGCGCGCACGCCGCGCAGGCCATGCTCGACGCCGCCGCCGACCTGCTGGAGCAGGGCGAGTTGTTCGGCATCCACCCCGAGGGCACCCGCTCGCCCGACGGCCGCCTCTACCGCGGCAAGATCGGGGTGGCCTGGCTGACGCTCAAGACGGGCGCCCCGGTGCTGCCCGTGGCGCTCAGCGGCACCGAGAAGGTGCTGCCCGTCGGCGCGAAGGTGCCCAGGCCCGCCAGGATCGGCATCACCATCGGGGCGCCCATGCGGTTCGAGGGCGACTACACCAAGGCCCGCGACCGGCGGCGGGTGACGGACGAGATCATGCAGGCCATCCAGAAGTTGTCCGGACAGGAATACGTGCCGACCTACGCCGCGAGCCACAAAGCCGCCAACGGCGTGTCCTAGGCTCGGGGACCAGGGGGCTGATCTATGGCGCGGGGCCGTACCATCGCGATCGTGTCGGTCGCCAGCGTGCTCGCGGTGGGGGCCGCGGCCGGTGGCGCCTACTACGTGCTGCACACCAGGGGCACGCCTGCCGAGACCGCGCAGCGCTTCGCCGCCGCGTGGCAGGCCGGCGACTGGCCCGCGATGGCGGCGCAGCTGGCCAAGCCACAGCAACTCGGCGCGTACGACCAGCAACGCGGCGCGCTCGCGGTGGAGTCGTCCTCGATCCAGCTCGGCAAGATCACGGAGAGCGACGACCGGGCGCGGGCCCCGTACACCGCCACCCTGACCCTGAAGAACCTCGGCAAGTGGTCCTACCAGGGCCAGATCGACCTCATGGTGGCCGACCGCGCCTGGAAGGTCGACTGGAAGCCGCAGACCTTGCACCCGTCGATGACCTCGGGGGCCACGTTCGGGCTCAAGACGCGCTGGCCCGACCGGGCCGAGATCACCGACGCCGACGGAAGCCGCATCGACACCGGCACCGTCGGCGGGTCCGTGCAGCAACTCGTCGGATTCCTGGACAAGGCGACCAAGAAGGACGTGGCCAAGCTCGGTTCCTCCTACAAGGCCGGGCAGGCGATCGGGCGCGGCGGGCTGCAGGAGACGTTCCAGAAGCGGCTGGCGGGCACCCCGGCCACCGAGATCCAGCTCGGCGGCAAGACGCTGGAGACCATCGAGGGCGCTGACGGCGAGCCCGTGCGGACCACGCTCGACCCGCACGTGCAGGCCGCCGCCGTGGCAGCGGTCAAGGACGTCGACAAGCCCACCTCGATGGTGGCCGTCAAGCCCTCCACGGGCGAGATCCTGGCCGTGGTCAACAACAAGGGCGGGTTCAACCGGGCGCTGGACGGCCGCTACCCGCCCGGCTCCACGTTCAAGGCCGTCACCGCGATCGGGCTGCTGGCCGCCGGGATGTCGCCGCAGGACCAGGTGACGTGCCCCATGTACGCCACCGTCGGCGGGCTGAAGATCCGCAACTCCGAGAAGGAGGAGTTCGGGTCGCTGTCGTTCCTCGACTCGTTCGCGCATTCGTGCAACACCACGTTCGCGCCGCTGGCCGAGCAGAAGCTGGGCGCGGACAAGCTGCTGGCGGCGGCCGAGGACGTGGGCTTCAACCAGCCCCTCAACATCGGCCTGCCGGCCACCAAGGCCAGCTTCCCCAAGGCGCAGTCCGGCGCCGAGCTGGCCGCCGAGGCGTTCGGGCAGGCCAGGATCACGGCCAGCCCGCTGTCGATGGCCTCGGTGGCCGCCGCCATCGCCGACGGCACCTGGCGGCCGCCGACGCTGGTGCCGTCCCTGAAGCAGAAGGCCGCCGAACGCGAGCTGCCCGACGGCGTGAAGTCGCCGCTGCACGCGATGATGGCGGCCGTGGTGTCCAAGGGCACCGCCAAGTCGGCGGGCCTGCCCGCGGGGACGCACGGCAAGACCGGCACGGCCGAATACGGCACCGGCGACAAGCTCGAAAGCCACGCCTGGTTCATGGGGTTCAAGGGGGACGTGGCGTTCGCGGTGGTCGTGGAGGGCGGTGGCGGCGGCGGCAAAGTCGCGGCCCCGGTGGCGGCGACGTTCCTCAAGGGACTGTGAACGGCGGTGCTGGGCAGGGATCTGGTGTGCTGGGGATCGGCGGCGAGGAGTATCACGAGCGGCAGGCGGCGATGCGGCGGCTGGCCGCGCGCTCGGGACTGCGGGGGGTCGTGGCCTGGTCGAGAGGCGGCTCGGCGCAGGACCACTACGCCGACGTCTACCACCTCACCGGCTTCTACCAGCACCAGCCCTTCGTCCCCGACGCTCCCGGGCGGTGGCGGGCGCAGGGGCACGCGGCCGTGGTGCTGCCCGTGGACGGCCCTGCGCTGCTGCTGACCGACACCGCCGCGCTCAGGGAGCCGCGTCCGGCCGCATCGCTGCGTACCGCGCCCGACCTCGTCGACGCGCTCGCCGACCAGCTCAGGGCCTCGATGCCGGCGGGCCGGATCGGCCTGATCGGCGGTGAGGCGATGGCCGCGGCCTGGTGGTGCCGGTTGCGTTCGGTGCTGCCGGGACACGAGCTGGTCGACGCCGACCACCTGGGCTGGGCGGCGCGCCGCGTCAAGAGCCCGGCCGAGCTGCGCCTGCTGCGCGCCTCGGGGGCGCTCGGCGCGCGGGCGATGACGGCCGCGCGGGACGCGGCCACGCCGGGCGCCACGGAGGCCGAGGTGGCGGCGGCCGCCATCGCCGAGATCGCCCGGGCGGGCGGCGCCTACTACGGCATGGGCATCTCGTCGGGCTCCGAGTCGCACACGTTCGCCGCCTCGGACCCCGCCCCCTACTCCGCCGACCGCCGCCTGTCCGCGGGCGATCTGCTCAGAATCGACCTGTACGGGTCGGTGCACGGCTACCTGTTCGACCTCGCGCGTACCTGGGTCGTGGGGGAGGAGCCGACCACGGAGCAGCGGCGGCTGCTCGCCGCGGTGCGCGACAGCGTCTGGGCCGGGATCGAGACGGTGCGGCCCGGGCGGCGGGTCGGGGACCTGGCGCGGCGCTGCCAGGAGGTCTTCGAACGGTCGGACTTCGCCGCCCACCACGGGCTGCCCGCCTCGGAGATGGGCGGCGCCTGGGGGCACGGGCTCGGGCTGTCGTTCGAGCCGCCCTGGGTGGCCGAGGACGGGCCGCACGCCAGCGAACGGATCGAGCCCGGCATGTGCCTGACCCTGGCACGCCGGATCGCGATGCCCTCCGTGGGCGGCGCCGACTACGAGGACGACGTCATCGTCACCGACTCCGGGCCGGAGGTCATCACCGCGTGAGCGCCGCTCTCCTGGAGCGCAGGAACTCCCGTTCCGGCGCCGTCCCCACCAGCTCCAACGCCCTGCCGTACTCCGCCACGGCCTCCTCCATGCGCCCCAGCCGGGTGAGCAGGTCGGCGCGGGTCGCGGGCAGCAGGTGGTGCCTGGGCAGCTCGCCGTCCAGGCCCGCGAGCAGGCCGAGCCCGCGCTCGGCCCCGTACGCCTCCGCCACCGCGACGGCCCGGTTCAGCCGCACCACGGCCGAGCCCGTCAGCAGCTCCAGCAGCTCGTACAGCTCGGCGATCTCGGCCCAGTCGGTGTCCTCGGGGCGGGCGGCCGAGGCGTGTTCGGCGGCGATGGCGGCCTGCAGCAGGTACGGGCCCGGCGGCCCAGGGGTCAGCACGGCCAGCGCCTCGGCGATCTCCTCGTGCCGCCACAACGACCTGTCCTGGTCTGGCAACCGGACGATGCGCCCCTCGGAGTCCAGGCGGGCGTCCCTGCGGGCGTGGTGCAGCAACATCAGCGCCAGCAGGGCCCTGACCTCGGTGTCGGCGGGCATCAGCTCGGCCAGCATCCGGGCCAGGGCGATGGCCTCGGCGGCCGGCTCGTCGCGGATCAGCCGCTCGCCCTCCGTCGCCGCGTACCCCTCCGTGAAGATCAGGTAGAGGACCGCCAGCACGCCGTCGCGGCGCTCGGCCAGCTCCTCGCCCGACGGCACCCGGTACGGGATGCCCGCCTGGCTGATCTTCTTCTTGGCGCGGGTCAGCCTGGCCGCCATCGTCGCCTCGCTCACCAGGAACAGGCGGGCGATCTGCCGCGTCGTGAGCCCGCCGACGCAGCGCAGCGTCAGCGCCACCCTGGCCTCCATCGACAGCGCCGGATGGCAGCACGTGAACACCAGCCGCAACCGGTCGTCGCCCGCCGCCGGGCCCTCCTCGACGATCAGCAGCGGCAGTTTGCGCGCCGCCAGCTCCGCCCGCCGCAGCCGGTCGACGGCCCGCCTGCGGGCGGTGGTGAGCAGCCACGCCGGCGGATTGTCCGGGACCGGCGGCCACGCCGACACCGCCGCCGTGAACGCGTCCTGCAGCGACTCCTCCGCCAGGTCCAGGTCGCGCAGCTCGGAGGTGAGCAGGGCGAGCAGGCGTGCCCACTGCCGCCGGTACGCCTGCTCGACCGCGTCCATCATCCTTGGTACTCCACCACCGGCCGCACCTCGACGATCCGCTCCGGGCACTCCTTGGCCAGCTCGATCGCCTCGTCCAGGTCGCGGGCCTCGATCAGGTAGAAACCGCCCACCTGCTCGGCGGTCTCCACGAACGGCCCGTCGGTGCGCAGCACCCGCCCCGAGTCCTTGCGCAGCGAGACCGCCCGGCCGGAACTCGACAACTCCTCGCCATCGAGGTAGGCGCCGCGCGACTTGAGCAGCTCGATGAAGGCGGCGTGCGCGGCATACTGCTCGGCGGCGGGGCCCGCCCAGTCGCTCTCATCGCCGTACATGAGCAGGACGTACTTCATGACGCCTCCTCGGCGGGCACGGGACGGATCTCGACGTCGGACGGCATGGCGGTGGCCAGCTCGACGGCCTCCTCCAGGTCACGCGCCTCGACGACGACGTAGCCGGAGATCTGCTCGACGGTCTCGGCGTAGGGGCCGTCGGTGATCAGGATCCGGCCGCCGTCCTTCCTGACCGTGGTGGCGGTGGAGGAATGGGCCAGCTCGTTGCCCGCCAGCGCGGCGCCCCGCTCCCGGAGGAACCGGTCGTAGGCGCCCCACTTCTCGTAGACGGCCTTGCGTTCCTCCGGCCCGGTCTCCGCCCAGGAACTCTCGTCTCCGACGATGAACAGCACGTACTTCATGGTGGCGTTCCTTTCTGCTCGCCACCATGACGCACGGCGAAGCCTGAAATCGACACCACCCGCGAACAATCTTCACACGAAAGGCCTGTCGCCCGGGCGCGGGCGGCAGGCCGGAAGGGAGCGGGACGTCAGGAGGACATGCCGCGCGCGACGAGGTAGCCGAGCACGATGCCGAGGATCATCGCCACGCCGGCGGCGACGGCGGCCCACTTGCCCAGCGGCTCGCCCCTCGTGTGGCCGACGATGCCCAGCACGATGCCCGCCAGGCCGAACACGGGCGGGTAGAAGAGCACGGCCACCACGGCGCAGACGAACCCGATGATCGACAGGACCTGGTTGCCCGGCTGCTTGTAGGAGGGAGGCTGCGGATATGGCGGCGGTTGCGACCACGGGCCCTCGCCGGGACGCGGATCGTCGCCTTGCGGCGGGTCCTGCGAAGAGGTCACGGGCGGGCTCCTCTCGAGACGTGAAACCACATCACACACCGAAGTAGGAGCCCTGTCGAGCCGACCGAACCAGGACATCTGCCCATTTCAGGCGGCTTATGCGGGGCGAGAAAGTTGTGGCGGGAGAGGCCTGGCGTGCACGACGTCGAGGCGGGAGACGGCGCGGGTGAGGGCGACGTACAGGCGGTTCAGGCCGCGCCGCTCGGCTCCGGCGATGGCGGCGGGCTCGGCGACGACCACGTGGTCGTACTCCAGGCCCTTGGCCAGCGAGGCGGGCAGGACGCTCAGGCGCCCGCCGACGTCCACGCCCTCGTTCCAGAGCGCGGCCGTGAGCGCCTCCACGTCGGCGTCCGCCGCGATCACCCCGATCGCCCCCTCGAACGCCAGCGCCTCCCGGACCGCGTCGACCACCCCCTTCTCCAGCCCGGTCACGCTGGTCACCCGCAGCCTGCCGTCCATGCGGTACGAGCGGGTCGCGGGCACCTCCGTCCCGAGCGCCGCCAGCAGCGTGTTGGCCAGCTCCACCACGGCCGCCGGGACGCGGAAGCCGATTGTCAGTGCGATGACCTGGCCGTCCGGCTTGCCGAGCAGCGCCAGGCGGTCCGGCCAGGACGCGGCCGCCCACGGGGTGGTGCCCTGGGCCAGGTCGCCGAGCACGGTGAGCGAGCCGTGCTCGCTGCGCCTGGCCACGGCCCGGCACTCCATGGGGGACAGGTCCTGGGCCTCGTCCACGATGACGTGGCCGTAGCCGCGCGGGCGCTCGATCAGCGCGGCCAGCTCGTCGAGCAGCACCAGGTCGGCGGCGCTCCACCGGGCGCTCTTGACGCTGCGCGGCGGCCTGGCCCAGGTGATCGCCTGGCGCTCGGCGGTCGTCAGCACACCCTCGGCTCTCGTGTTCCCGCGGAGCACGTCGTAAAGGATCTCCTCCGGTTTGACGGCGGGCCAGACGGCGTCTAGGGACGGGGTGACGGCGCGGCCGATCCTGCGGGTCCAGGCCGCGTTCGCCGTCTGCCCGCGGGCCTCGGCCTGGCGCCGCATCGAGGCGACCATCCTGGCCCGGACGCGTTCCCGGCCCACGCCGTACGGCAGGGACGCGCGCCGGGTGTCGTCCACGATGCGGCGCAGCTCGTTCTCGGGCACCCGCCACCGGTAGGAGCCGTCGGGCACCACGACCGGCTCGACCGGTTTCCTGATCCGCGCGTATAGGGCCTTGCGCAGGACCTCCGCCATGCGGGCGTCGTGCTTGACGATCGCGGCCGCCTCGCTGTCGGCGGCGGTGACGGGGACGGTGGCCAGCAGGCGTTCCAGCGTGGTCTGCTCGACGTCCATCTCGCCGAGCGCGGGCAACACGGCCGAGATGTAGCCGAGGAAGGCGCGGTTCGGGCCGAGGACCAGCACGCCGGTGCGTTCGAGCCGGCGGCGGTGCGCGTACAGCAGGTAGGCGGCCCGGTGCAGGCCGACCGCGGTCTTGCCGGTGCCCGGCGCGCCCTGCACGCAGATGGAGGCGTCCAGCTCGGCTCGTACGAGGTCGTCCTGCTCGGGCTGGATGGTGGCGACGATGTCGCGCATGGGGCCGACGCGGGGGCGTTCGATCTCGGCGACCAGGATCTTGCTCTCGCCCTCCTCGCCCTGTTCCAGCCGCTCGTCCTCGAACCCGGTCAGCGTGCTGCCCGACCAGCCGAAGCGGCGGCGTAGCGCGACGCCCTGGGGGTCGCGGGCGCTGGCCCGGTAGAACGCCCGCGAGACGGGCGCGCGCCAGTCGATCACCAGGGGCGGGCCCCAGTGCTCGTCCACGTGCTCGCCGGTGATGTGCCGCCTGCCGATGTGGTACGCGTGGCCCCGGTGCTCGGCAGAGCCCTGCCCGAAGTCGAGCCGGCCGAAGAACGGTGGCCCCTCGGGCTCCTCGCTCAGCTCCTTGGCCAGGCTCTTGAGATGGCGTCCCAGCCGTTCCGCGCTGTAGCGGTCGCCGGCCACGGTCTCGCCGACGATCACGTTGTTCCGCGCGCCTTCGAGCATCCTGCGCAGGCCGGCCTCGCAGAGTTCGAGGTGCTGCCTTTCGTCGTCGAGCGGGCTCATCGCACTCCCTTAACTCGGTTAATAATTTAACCAGGTTAACACTTTGGTAGGGTGTACTCGTGACGGGACTACGGCAGCTCCAGCGGCAGCGGGTGCGCGAGGCCATCTCCTCGGTGGCCATCAGGCTCTTCCTGGAGCGCGGCTTCGACGAGGTGCCCGTGACGGAGGTCGCGGCGGTGGCGGGGGTGTCGAAGCCGACGCTGTTCAAGTACTTCCCGACCAAGGAAGACCTGGTGCTGCACCGGATCGCCGACCATCAGGGGGAGGCGGCCCGCGTGGTGCGGGCCTCGGGAGAGCCGCCGGTGGAGGCGCTGCGCCGGCACTTCCTCGACGGGCTCGCCCGGCACGACCCCGTCACGGGGCTCAACGACCATCCCGAGGTGGTGGCCTACCACCGGATGGTGTTCTCCACGCCGAGTCTCGCGGCACGGGTGTTTCACCACATGTCGCTCGATGAGCGGGCCCTCGCCGAGGCGCTCGCGGAGAAGACGGACGACCTGACGGCCGGTTTGCTGGCGGGGCAGGTGCTGGCCACGCAGCGGGTGCTGGCGCAGCGCAACTGGCGACTGCTGGCGCAGGGCGTGCCGCTGGAAGAGGTCGAGCCGGAGGCGGTCCGCGCGGCCGAACGCGCGTTCTCACTGCTGCCCGCCGTGTGATTTTCCGTCGGGTTCACGCCTGGCGAACACCGCTGTTTTACCAGGTGAGAGGTGTTGTCGCTTGATACTCTGAGCGCCTCTTCACCAATTGCAAATTTATGCAATTTGGGACATTGCGGGGCGGGCTTTACTCGAAGGAGTGATGGTGAGGCGGGTCTTTCACGTGCATGGCCGGTCACGGAATCGATCCGAAGGGCGACAGTCGGTGATCTGGGTTCGGGTGCGTTCCCTGCTGCCGGAACGCGCCGCGCTGGCCGCGATGCGCCGCCGTCCCCGCAATGATCTGCTCGCAGGGCTCACGGTGGCGATCGTCGCGCTGCCGCTGGCGCTCGGGTTCGGCATCTCCTCCGGCATGGGAGCCGCGTCGGGCCTGGCCACGGCGGTGGTCGCCGGGTCGCTGGCGGCGCTGTTCGGCGGGTCCGCGCTGCAGGTGTCGGGCACGAGCGGGGCGATGACGGTCGTCCTCATGCCGATCATGAGCACCTACGGCGCCACCGGCGTGCTCACGGTCGGCGTGCTGGCCGGGCTGCTGCTGGTCGGGCTGGCCCTGGCGCGCGCGGGCAGATACATGGCCCTGGTGCCCGCCCCGGTCGTCGCGGGCTTCACCGTCGGCATCGCCTGCGTGATCGGCCTGCAGCAGGTTCCGCACGCGCTCGGCGTATCGCCCCATGAGGGCGACAAGGTCGCCGTCGTGGCCTGGCACGCTTTCGTGGACTTCCTCGGCACGCCGCACTGGTGGGCGATGTTCGTCGCCCTGGCCGTGGCCGCGTTGCTGCTGGCGGGCGCGAGCGTGCGGCCGGCCGTGCCGTTCTCGCTGGTCGCCGTGGCCCTCGTCACCGTCGTCGCCGAGCTGGCGGGGCTGCCGCTGGCCAGGATCGGCGACCTGCCCGCGGGGCTGCCCGCGCCGTCGCTGGAGTTCCTCGATCCCGGGGCGATGCCCTCCCTGATCGCCCCGGCCATCGCGGTGGCCGCGCTGGCCGCGCTGGAGTCGCTGCTGTCGGCCTCCGTCGCCGACAACATGAGCGGCGGGCACCGGCACGACCCCGACAGGGAGCTGTTCGGCCAGGGCGTGGCCAACCTCGTCACGCCGCTGTTCGGCGGCATGCCCGGCACGGGAGCCATCGTGCGTACCGCGGTCAACGTGCGCTCCGGCGCCCAGTCCCGGCTGGCGGCGCTGGCGCACGCGGCGATCCTGGCCGCCATCGTCTACACCGCCGCGGGGCTCGTCTCCAGGATCCCGCTGGCGGCGCTGGCCGGGGTGTTGCTGGCCACGTCGGTGCGCATGGTGGAGGTCGACGCGGTCAGGGCCATGTTCAGGTCCACCCGGGGGGACGCCATGGTGATGGTGCTGACGGCCGTCGCCACCCTGACGCTCGACACGGTCCTGGCCGTCATCCTCGGCCTGGTCGTGGCGGGGGCGCTGGCGCTGCGGGCCATGGCGCGCAACGTACGCCTCGACGCCGAGCCGCTGCGCCACGACCTGCAACCCCAGCACACCGAGGACGAGCACGCGCTGCTCGCCGAGCACATCGTCACCTACCGCCTGGCCGGGCCGCTGTTCTTCGCCGCGGCCCACCGCTTCCTGCTGGAGTTGTCGGAGGTGACCGGCGTCTCCGTGGTGGTGCTGCGGATGTCCCGCGTCACCACCATCGACGCCAGCGGCGCGCTGGTCCTGGGCGACGCCATCGAACGGCTGGAGCGGCGCGGCATCCTCGTGTACGTCTCCGGCATCCCGGACGGCCACCATCAGCCGCTGGAGGCGCTGGGGGTGATCGCCCGGCAGGACCGGGCGGGGCAGGTGTTCACCACGACCACCGAGGCCATCTCGGCCGCCCGCGACCGCCTCCACAGCACCGGCGTCCTGCCCCGGCTGGCGGGCTGACCGCCGGCGGGGCTGGCTGGGGTGCCGGGGTCAGGTGAGGGGGCGGGCGGTGGGGAGGCGGAGGCGGTCCACGGCGTCGCGGCGGGTCTTCTCCGGGCGGCGGTCGTAGCGGGCGGTGGTGGCCGGGGACGAGTGGCCGACCAGGGCCTGGGCCGTCGCCAGGTCAACCCCCGCGTCCAGCAGCTCGCCGATGAACGTGCGGCGGAAGTCATGCGCGGTACGCCGTGACGCCCCCGCCTCCCCCAACCGGCGAGCCAGGATGTCCGCGATGCCCTGCCCGGTCAGCCCGACCGGCCGCCCGTCGCGCTCCCGCAGCCGCCCGGCCTTGCTGATCGGGCTGAACAGCGCCCCAGGCCCGCTCCCGCGGATCGCCAGCCAGCGTTCGACCAGCCCGATCGCGTCCGTGGTCAGGTAGACCAGGCGTTCCTTGTCCCGCTTGCCGCGCACCCGCAGCGACCGGGCACCTGGGTCGTAGTCGGCCAGCGCCAGGCCCCCGAGCTCGGCGCGGCGGCAACCGGTGGAGTAGAGGACGGCGATCAGGGCCGCGTCGCGCACCCCGGCCGGCGAGTCGTCGCACGCGGACAGGGCCGCGCCGACCACCTCGGGCGGCACGTGGTGCCCGGTCGGCAGGCGGCTCTGCCGTACCGGAGCCAGGTCGGAGGCGCGGGCGAGGTCCTCCGCGCTGGTCTGGCCGAGCCGCCACGCCTCCTTCAGCACCCGGCGCAGCGCCACCAGGTGCTTGTTGACGTAGGCCGCCGACCAGCCCTGGCCGGTGAGCATCGTACGGATGCGGACGGTGTGCTCGTAACGCAGCAGATGCCACGGCTGGCCGGCGCCCGTGGCGGTCTCGTCCCCGGTGAGCAGGCGCGCCAGCCGGTCGAGGCAGCCGCGCATCGTGCGGCGCGACTCGGGGCTGGTGAGCGAGTCGAGATAGACGTGGTACGGATCGCGCGCCGGCTCGACCGGCAGCGCCGCCACATCGGATACGGCAGGCAGGCTCACCCGGCCGATCTTACGACGCCGCACAGACACCCACCCGGGTGTGGGTCTCAGAACGGGCCCGTGAGTTCGCCCAGTTTGTCGGTCAGGTCCAGGTTCGCTGAGTAGTCGACCGGGACCGCTATCACCGACACCACGTCGTCGGCCAGCGCCTTGCGCAGCGTCGGCAGCAGCTCGTCCGCGCTGGTGATCCGGTAGCCGCGCGCCCCGAAGCTCTCCGCGTACTTGACGAAGTCGGGGTTGCCGAAGGCGATGTGGGAGCTGCGGCCCAGCTCCAGGTCCATCTTCCACTGGATCAGCCCGTACGCGTCGTCCACCCACACCAGCACCACGAACGGCACCCGCTCGCGCACGGCCGTCTCCAGCTCCTGCGAGTTCATCAGGAACGCCCCGTCACCGGTCGCCGCCAGCACCCGCCGCCGCGGGAACGCCAGCTTGGCGGCCAGCGCGCCGGGCACCGAGAACCCCATGGACGACAGCCCGTTGGAGACCAGCATCGTGTTCGGCTCGTACGTCGGATACATGCGGGCCATCCACATCTTCACCGCGCCCGTGTCGGCCAGCACGATGTCCTCGCGCCCCATCGCCTCGCGGATGTCGGTCACCACGCGGCGCGGCGACATCGGGAACCCGTTCTCGGAACGCCCCTGCTCCAGCTCCTCCCGTACCATGCGGCGGATCTTCTCGCCGGTGCCGTTGATCTCGAACCGCCGGTGCACGGCGTCCCCGAGCGCGTGCAGCGACCGCGAGATGTCCCCCTGGACCCCGACCGCCACCGGGTAGTGGTCGTCCACCTCGGCGGGGAACCGGTGAATATGGATGATCTTCTTGTCCGTCAGCGGATTGATCTTGACCGGGTCGAACTCCTGCAGCTCGTACCCGACGCTGATCAGCACGTCCGCCTCGTCGAAGCCGAAGTTCACGTAGTCGTGCCGCATGAACCCCACCGCCCCCAGCGCGTGCCGGTGGTCGTCGGGGAAGACGCCCTTGCCGTTGAACGTGGTCGCCACCGGCAGCCCGAGCCGCTCCGAGAAGCGCACCAGCGCCTGCGCCGCCCCGGCCCGGGTCGCGCCGTGCCCGGCCAGCACGACCGGCCGGTGGGCGGTGGCCAGCACGTCGGCCGCGCGGGCGATCTGGGCGGGGGAGGGGTCCTGGGGGCGTACCACGTTCACCGGCAGGGGGCGCAGGCCGGCGGGCACCCCGGCCGACTCGACGTCCTCGGGGATGGCGAGGTAGACGGCGCCCGGGCGTTCGGTCTGGGCGGTCTTGAACGCCTTGCGGATCATCTCGGGCAGCGCCTGCGGCGAGGGCGCCAGCTCGGCCCACTTGGTGATCGGCCTGAACAGCGACACCAGGTCCACCACCTGGTGCGACTCCTTGTAGATGCGGTCCAGCCCGACCTGCGCGGTGATCGCCACGACCGGGGTGCTGTTGGTGGTGGCGTCGGCCACGCCGAGTTGCAGGTTGATCGCGCCGGGGCCGAGCGTGGCCGACGCCACGCCCGCCTTGCCGGTCAGCCTGCCGTAGATCTCGGCCATGAACGCCGCGCCCTGCTCGTGACGTACGAGGACGTAACGGATGGAGGAGTCTCTGAGCGCGTCGACGAAGTGGATGTTCTCCTCACCCGGGATGCCGAAGACGTACTCGACGCCCTCCGCCTCCAGGGCCTGCACGATGAGACGGGCCGCGTCGGCCTGCCGGGACATGTGAAACGCCTTCTCTCATGAACGACTTCGTCCCTGAAAGCACAGGAATGTGCTGTTTCATTCCAGGTGTGCTACCCCGTCGAGCAGGCGGTCCACATCGGAGCGGTCGTTGTAGTGGACCAGGCCCGCGCGCACCGCGCCGCCCGTGTCGCGCAGGCCGAGCGCGCCGGTCAGCTCCCAGGCGTAGTTGTGGCCGTTCCAGACGTTGACGCCGAGTCCCGCCAGGTGCTCGGCGACCTGGCGCGGGGTGTGCCCGGCCACGTTGAAGTAGGCGGTGGCGGTGCGCCTGGCCGGCTTGCCGTACACCGTGACGCGCGGCAACGCCTCCAACCCGGCGATCAGCGCCCCGAACAGCTCCAGCTCGTGCTCCTCCGCCGCGGACATCGAGGCCAGCAGGCGTTCGCGCCGGGTGCCGGTGCCGGGGACGAGGGCCGCCAGGTGGTCCACGGCCGCCGTCACCCCGGCCAGGTCGGCGAACGCCGCCGTCCCCGTCTCGAACCTCTCCGGCACCGTGTCCGCCGAGGGCGCCAGCTTGTCCGGCCTGAGCGTCTCCAGCAGCGCCGGGTCGGCCACCACCGCGCCGATGTGCGGGCCCGACCACTTGTACGCGCTGGTGGCGTAGAAGTCGGCGCCCAGCGCGCGCATGTCCACCGGGCCGTGCGGGGTGGCGTGCACGCCGTCCACGTACGTCAGCGCGCCCGCCCGGTGCGCCAGCTCGGCGATCGCGGCCACGTCGGGGCGGGTGCCGAGGATGTTGCTCGCCGCCGTCACCGCCACCAGCTTGGTGCGCTCGCCGATCAGTTCCGCGTACTGCTCGACCGGCAGCTCACCCGTGACCGGGTCGACCTCGGCCCAGCGCACGGTGGCGCCGGTCTGGGTCCAGGGGCGCACGTTCGCGTCGTGGTCGAGCCTGGACAGCACCACCTCGTCGCCGGGGCCTGCGATCGCCCTGGCCAGGCGGTAGGTGAGCGTGGTCATGTTCGGGCCGAGTATCACGCCGTCCGGGTGGCCGCCGACCAGGTCGGCCACGGCCGCGCGGCAGGCCGCGACGATGGCGTCGGAGCGGTGGCTGGCGGGAAAGGCGCCGCCCACATTGCCGATTCCGTGGCGGTATGCGGCTGAGATGGCGTCGATCACCGGTTGCGGGGTCTGGGTTCCGGCCGCGCCGTCGAGGTAGGCGAAGCCGTCGGACAGGGCGGGGTAGGAGGCGCGTACCGCCTTAATAGGAAAAGGCATGATATGTAGATGCTCACCCTCAGGGACCTCAACCGGGCCACTTTGGCCCGTCAGCACCTTCTCACACGGTATGAAGGTGACCCCGTCGAGGTCGTGCACCGGCTGGTCGGGTTGCAGGCTCAGGAGCCGCGCCCGCCGTACCTCGGAGTGTGGACCAGGCTGGAGGGGTTCCAGCGGGACGACCTGCACGCGGCGCTGCACGCGCGCACGATGGTGCGGGCCACCATGTGGCGGGCCACGCTGCACCTGGTGACGGCGGCGGACTTCGCCGCGTTCCGGCCGGTGGTACGGCCCGTGCTGGCCGCCGCCGCGCGCCGTTTCGAGGGCATCGACTTCGACGCCGTGGTGGCCGCCGCCGACCGGCTGCTGGCCGAGGGGCCTCTGACGTTCAACGAGTTGCGGCCGCGGCTGCTGGAGGAGTTCCCCGGCGCGTACGACCGGGCGCTCGGGTACGCCGTGCGCATGCTCACCCCGCTGGTCATGGTGCCAAGCGAGGACCGGTGGAGCTTCCCGCGCGAGTCGTCGTTCGCGTTGCCCGGCATCGACCTGAATCCCGCTGACGTGGAGACGCTGATAAAGCGGTATCTGGCCGCGTTCGGCCCGGCCACCCCCGCAGACGTGCAGACCTGGTCCGGGCTGGGTGGCATCAGGGCCGTCATGCAGGGCATGGACTTGGAGAGGCTTACCGGTCCTGCGGCAAATGAGCTGTTCGACCTGCCGGACGCGCCCAGGCCGGGCGGGGACGTGCCCGCGCCCGTACGGTTCCTGCCCGACTTCGACACCTTGATCCTCGGGCACGCCGACCGCACGCGCGTGCTCGCCGAGGAGTACAAGGCGCGGGTCGCCACCAAGAACCTGCGGGTGAAGGCGGTTTACCTGGTCGACGGGTTCGCGGCCGGGACCTGGCAGATCAAGCGCACGGGGAAGCGGGCCAGGCTGCTCGTCAGCCCGTTCACCTCGACATCTCTGGACCTGCTCGAGGAGGAGGGGACGCGGTTGCTGGAGTTCGCGGAGCCCGATGCGGCCCCCTCGCTTGAAGTGGTGGACGGAGTCTGATTGGTTCGGGGCGGAGGTGTGACAGATGCCCCAGTTGACCGCGCTGGACGCGCAGTTCCTCCATTTCGAGACCGCCACGAACATCGCCAACATCGCCGGCCTGGCTATCCTCGACGGTGACCTCAACCGCGCCGACCTGCAGGCCCTGCTCGAACGCCGGCTCCCGTACGTGCCCGCGCTGCGGCGCAAGCTGGCCCCGGTGCCGTTCGGTCTCGATCACCCGTACTGGATGCAGGAGGACGACCTCGACCTCGACTACCACGTACGCGAGATCGGCCTGCCGCCGCCCGGCGACGACCGGCAGCTCGCCGAGCAGGTCTCGCGGCTGCACGCCCGCCGGCTGGACCGGGGCCGGCCGCTGTGGGAGATCTACCTGATCCACGGGCTGTCCGGCGGCCGCATGGGTCTCTACACCAAGATCCATCACGCGGCCGTGGACGGGATCGGGGGCGCCGACGTACTGGCCGCGCTGCTCGACACCAGCCCTTCGCCCGCGCCGCCGCCCGCGGCCGAACCTGAGCGGGACGAGCCGCCTCCCGGGCGCGCGGAGATGCTGGCGCGCGGGCTGGCCAGGCTCGCGGGCAATCCCGCCCACGCCGTACGGTTCGCGGCCAGGGCCATCCCGCACCTGGACGAGATCCCCATCGTGTCCTCGATCCCGGGCAGCCACCTGGTCTCCGGGCTCGCCCGCCGGCTCGCCGGGGCCGGGCAGGCGCCCGAGCTGCCCGGCCTGCCCGCGCCGAAGACGCCGTTCAGCGGGCCCGTGTCGGAGCACCGGCGGTTCGCGTTCGTGTCGCTGCCGCCGGAGGAGATCAAGCAGGTGCGCAAGGCGTTCGGGGTGACCGTGAACGACGTGGTCATGGCCGTGTGCGCGGGCGCGCTGCGCAGGTGGCTGGCCGCGCACGGCGGCGTCCCGCGCCAGCCGCTGGTGGCCGGAGTGCCGTTCTCGCTGCGGGCCGCCGGGGTGGAGGGGCCCGGCAACCAGGTGGCGATCATGACGGCGCCGCTGGCCGTGCACATCGACGACCCCGTCACCCGGCTGCACCAGGTGCGGCACGCGATGCAGCGGATCAAGGACAGGTTCTCGCTGGCGCCCGCGCGGTGGTTGCGCGAGTTCAGCGAGTCGATGCCGGCCGCGCTCATGGGGCTGGCCTCGCGCTCGGCGTTCGGGCTGGTCGGGCAGACCGCGCCGCCGATCAACGTGGCCATCTCGAACGTGCCGGGCCCGCAGTTCCCCCTGTACGTGTGCGGCGCGCGGCTGCTGACCCACTACCCGGTGTCGGTGATCACGGACGTGAGCGGCGGGGTGAACATCACCGCCTTCTCCTACGACGGTTCGCTCGACATCGGCGTCGTCACCGACAGGGAGATGGTGCCGGACGCCTGGGAGCTGACCGTGCACCTGCGTGACGCCCTCGACGAGCTGCGCAACGCGGAAGCTTCCTTGCCGCATTAGCCAACACGGAACTGTCGGTGACATGTGGGACCTTAAAAACGGCGTGCTGACGGTCGAGCCCCTCCACCCGCTGCCCGACGACGTGATGGGGGGCTGGCGGCGGAGGGGGCGCGCCTGATGGCCTTCGCGGGTGTCTAGGAGGGGGTGTTGATCGTCCGGCCGAACCACGCACCGGGAACAGTTGGGTAGCTTGGACAGAGGTGGCCTGCCCGGCCGCATGCCTCTTCCGTTCCCTCGAACCCAACGGCCGCAGTCCATCCAACGCTAGCGAGGAGAGTGTTTTGTCCCAAGCAGCAGAGGTTCTCGAGCTGGACGACAGCGTCGCCGACGGTGGCACGGCCGTCGGCGCCGACTCGGTCAAGACATACCTGAAAGAGATCGGGCGCGTGCCGCTGCTCACCGCCGAGCAGGAGATCGAGCTCGCCAAGCGGATCGAGGCCGGCCTGTTCGCCAGTGAGCGGCTCGACACCGAGCCCGGCCTGCCCGCCGAGCTGCGCGCTGACCTGGAGTGGATCGTCGACGACGGCCTGCGTGCCAAGCGCCGCATGCTGGAGGCCAACCTGCGGCTGGTCGTCTCCATCGCCAAGCGTTATACCGGTCGCGGCATGTTGTTCCTGGACCTGATCCAGGAGGGCAACCTGGGCCTGATCAGGACGATCGAGAAGTTCGACTACCGGCTCGGCTACAAGTTCTCCACCTACGCCACCTGGTGGATCAAGCAGGCCATCACGAGGGCCATGGCGGACCAGGCCCGTACGATCCGGATCCCCGTACACATGGTGGAGCTGATCAACAAGGTGGCGCGCGTGCAGCGCCGCCTGCAGAGCGAGCTCGGCCGCGAGCCCACGCCGGAGGAGATCGCCACGGAGAGCGAGCTCGAGGTGGACCGCGTCATCGAGGTCCAGGGCTACGGCCGCGAGCCGATCTCCCTGCACACGCCGCTGGGCGAGGAGGGCGACAGCGAGTTCGGCGACCTCATCGAGGACACCGAGGCCGTCTCCCCGGCCGACGCGGTCTCGTTCACCCTGCTCCAGCAGCAGTTGCACAGCCTGCTCGACCAGCTCTCCGAGCGCGAGGCAGGCGTGATCAGCATGCGCTACGGCCTGGCCGACGGCAAGCCGATGACCCTCGACGAGATCGGCCGCATCTACGGCGTCACCCGCGAGCGGATCAGGCAGATCGAGGCCAAGACGATGTCCAAGCTCCGCCACCCGTCCCGATCCCTGGCCCTGCGTGACTATCTGAGCTGACTTCGGTGGGACGGCCGGACAGAAAGGCTGCGCAAACGGGAACCCAAGACTGTCGCCACAGCCCATTGGACCGGGCGGAGAGTGACCTAGATTCCGAAGCGTGAAACGCTCCCGTTCGAGCCTCGTCCACCAAGCGAGCTACGCGTTCAAGAACCCGGACAAGATCGTGCCCCACCTGCGGCGGCTGGCGCGTGACACGTGGTTCAGCCTGCGTACCCGCGACCATGTCGCCTACTACCGCGCCGTCATGAAGTCCGACACCGCGCGTGATCCCGAGGGCGCGGTCGGCTCGCACACCCACAGGCGCTGGCTGGCGCTGGGCCGCATGCAGTTCGACTACCTGATCGAGCACGGGCTGAAGCCGGACTACCGGATGCTGGAGATCGGCTGCGGCAACCTGCGGGCCGGCCATCTGTTCATCGACTACCTGCACGCCGGCAACTACTACGGCATCGACATCTCGCCCGACATCCTCATGGCCGCCCAGGACACGATCGTCAAGCATCGGCTGGGGGACAAGCTGCCGTACCTGACCCCCGTACGAGACCTGCGGTTCGCGTTCCTGCCCGACCAGCACTTCGACGTCGTACACGCGCACAGCGTCTTCTCGCACTCGCCGCCGGAGGTCATCGACGAGTGCTTCGCCCATGTCGGGCGGATCATGAAGCGCGGCGGGTGGTTCGACTTCACCTTCGACCGGACCGAGGGCAAGGAGCACCAGGTCCTGCGGGAGGACTTCTACTACCGCACCGAGACCCTGGTCGCGCTGGCCGCCAGGCACGGGCTGCACGCGGTGTTCATGGAGGACTGGGAACGGTTGCCGCACAAGCAGTCGAAGATCCGGGTCACCAAACCGTCCCTCATTTGACCGCCTCGCTCCAGAACTCCTCCAGCTTCGCCGCCCCCGCCGCCGGATCCTGCAGCAACCACCAGTGGCCCAGCCCCGGCAGGTCGGCCACCCTCGCGCCCGCCCTGGCCGCCGTCGCGGGCCCCAGGTCCGCCGGCAGGAACGACGACCAGGCCGCCGCCCCAGTCGTGGCCGGCGAGGTCGATCCGGTCGCCGGCCATGGATTCCAGCTCGGCGGCCAGCCACGCTACGCCCCGCGAATATCGGGCGGCGTACCGGCAGGGGCTTGTTTTAAGGTGTGGGACGTGAGAGACGTCCGGCTGCTGCCCAAGGCCCACCTGCACGTTCACCTGGAGAGCACCGTACGGCCGGAGACCGTGCGCGAGCTGGGCGGCCCGCCGGAGCCCGACGGGGCGTTCGCGAACTTCAGGGAGTTCGCCGACCAGCGGGCGCGGGTTCGCGAGCTGCTGCGCACGGCCGGCCACTTCCGGCGGATCGCGGTGGAGTTCTGCGAGGACGAGGCCGCCCAGGGCACCCGCTACGTCGAGGTGACCTTCACCGCCGCCTCCCACGGCGAGCGGGTGGGCGCGCCGGAGATGCCGCTGGAGGCGGTGCTCGACGGGCTGGCCGAAGGCGCGACCAGATACGGGATCGCGTCCCGGGTGCTGCTCGACCACTCCAGGCGGCGGCCGGTGGAGCGGTTGTGGCGCACGTTCAAGCTGGCCACCCGCTACGACGGCGTGATCGGCATGGGGCTGGCCGGCGACGAGAGCTACCCGCTGGCGCCGTTCGCGGAGGTGTTCGACGCGGCCAGGGACGCGGGGCTGCACCTGGTGCACCATGCGGGGGAGGCGGCCGGGGCCGCCAGCATCCGCGAGGCGCTCGACCTGGGGCACACCGAACGCCTCGGCCACGGCATCCGCGTCCTCGACGACGACGCCCTGGTGGCGGAGGTCCGCTCGCGCGGCATCCCCCTGGAGGTCTGCCCCACCTCCAACGTCCTGCTCGGGCTGGTCCCCTCGCTGGCCGCCCACCC
Organism: Nonomuraea marmarensis; assembly: GCF_043197025.1. Classification (NCBI taxonomy): domain Bacteria; kingdom Bacillati; phylum Actinomycetota; class Actinomycetes; order Streptosporangiales; family Streptosporangiaceae; genus Nonomuraea; species Nonomuraea marmarensis. The sequence continues at coordinate 140,600 of NZ_JBICRM010000004.1, read as the reverse complement.
GCTGCCGCGGTTGCGGGCGGCGGGGCTGGCGGTCACGATCAACACGGACGGGGAGACGGCGCTGGCAGCCGAGTACGTACGGCTGCGCGAGGTCTTCGGGTACGGGGACGCGGAGCTGGCCGAGCTGGCCCGGGCCTCGATCGACGCGTCGTTCGCCCCCGAACCGCTCAAGGCGGAACTCCGGGCCGGGGTGGACGCCTGGCTCGCGGTACCGTGACGGGGCATGGCCCGATGCGCGGTCATGACGCCTGGCGCTGTTTCTCTTGCTCTGCGTCTTCCTCGCCTTCGTTTCCGGGGCCTAGGAGCGGGCGATCCGGCCGTTCTGCGGGCGTACGCGGTGGAGTTCGAGGCCCACGTCCACCACGTCGGCCCGCTGGAGTTCGGCGACCCGGTCGAGCTCCATCCACGCGGCCAGGTCGGTGCTGCCGCCGATCTCGGGCCGCAGCGTGCCGCCGATGATCCGGCCCTCGTAGACGATCCGCAGCCCGTGGAAGTCCGCCTCGCGCCCGGGGCCGCGCGGGTGGCGGCGGCGTACGGTGTCCATCCCCAGCAGCGTCTCCACCGCGACCGTGTAGCCGGTCTCCTCCTCGACCTCGCGGATCGCGGCGTCCACGGGGTCCTCCGCGTGCTCGATGCCGCCTCCGGGCAGCGTCCAGTGCTTGTCCCCGCCGGGCCCGACCCAGCGCGCGAGAAGGATCTTCCCGTCCTCGACACAGATGGCGTAGGCGGCAACGCGCAGTTCTTTGGTGATCATCACGTCGGTCAGGTCTACCATCCGCCGTACGGTGACCACGACCGATTTTCGCCAGACACCGCCCCCGGCGCGTGCCTAGGATGCCCGGACATGACCTCCGAGCAGAGTCGTGCCCTGGTGAAGCAGGCGTGGCGGGCGTTCGCGACCCACGATGAGGACCTGATCGCGCCGTTCTTCACCGAGGACGCCGAATGGCTGGCGCCGCCGCGCAACGCGACCGCCGTCGCCCTCGGCGGGAGCCATCACATGGTGGGCAGGGACACGATCGTGCGCTTCCTCTCCGTGGACTTCTCCCGGATGTTCGTCGCCGACGTGTCTGTCGGCTTCCGCGGTTTCTACGCCGACGGCGACGTGGTCGTGGTGGAGGAGACCATGGACGCCACGCTGGCCGGCGGCAACCCGTACCGCAATGACTACTGTCTCGTGTTCGAGCTGCAGGACGGGCTGATCCACCGGGTGCGTGAATACACGGACACGGCCAGAGCCAACCGCCTGGTGTTCGGGGAGTCATGATGGCGGGGCGGTCTCGTGACCGCCCCGCCCGGGGCTTTCACCGGCGCGTGCGCTGGATCACCGCCGCGCCCAGCGGCGCCAGCTCGATCACCCCGGACACCGCCCGCCCCGTGAGCAGGTCCGTCCCGTCCCCGTCGACGGGGACGGACGCGCTCTGCTCGCCGCTGTGGTTGAGCAGGAACACGTACTCGTGCTCGGACGACTCCCGCACCGCGCACTCCACATGAGCGGGTACGTCGCCGAAGCGGGAACGCACCCCCGCCGCCTCCACCGCGTCCAGCACCACGGCGTCGAACGCGGCCTGCTCCAGCAGCGTCGCGACGTAGACGACCCGGCCGGAGCCGTACCGGTTCTCGACCACGGCGGCCCGGCCCGCCAGCAGCCCGCCGGCGTAGGTGGCCAGGGCGGTCCCGGTCTCCAGGTGGAGGTCGTCGCGCCACCAGGTCGACGTCGCGCGCCGCCCGTCGGCGAACTCCACGGCGAACACCTCATGCGGCCGCGCCGGCCAGTATTCGTCGATCTTGGCGCCGATGAGCTCGCGGAACGCCCCGGGATACCCGTCGGGCCGTACCCGGTTGCACTCGTCCACCACGCCCGAGAAGAAGGACATGATCACGGTCCCGCCGTCGCGGGCGAACGCGCGGATCCGCTCGGCGCCCTCGTCGTCGATCAGGTACGCGTTCGGCACCACCAGCACCTTGTACGCCGCCAAATCGGCCCCCGACGGCACCACGTCCACCGGATAGTGCCGCTCCCACAAGGGCGTGTAGTGCCGCATGACCGTGTCCGGATAGCTGAAGTCGGCACGCGGCAACCCGTGCGTCTCCTCCAGCCCCCACCAGCCGTCCCAGTCGAACAGGATCGCGATCTCCGACTGTGACCGGGTCCCGGCCACGGGCGCCAGGAGCTTCAGCTCCCGCCCCAGGTCGACGACCTCGCGGAAGGTACGCGAGTCCGGCCCCGAGTGCGGCAACATCGCCGAGTGGAACCGCTCGTGCCCGCCCCGGCTGGCCCGCCACTGGAAGAACATCACCGAGTCGGCCGCCCGCGACACCGCCTGCAACGAGCCGAGCCGCATCCGCCCCGGCTCCTTGACGACGTTGAGCCGCCACTGGCTGACCGCGCCGGCCGCCTGCTCCATGAGCATCCACGGCTGCCCGCCCTTGAGGGAGCGGAACAGGTCGAACTGGAACGCCGCCGACACATGCGAGTCGGCGTCGGCGGGGTTGGGGTAGATGTCGAGCGCGACCGCGTCCTCCTCGGGCGCCCACTTCCAGTAGTCGGCGTTCCGGTAGAAGCGCATGAAGTTGGTCATGATCGGGATGTCGTCGCGGAAAGAGCGCACGATGTCCCGCTCGGCCACATAGCACTCCAGCAGGGCGTCCGAGGTGAAGCGCTTGAAGTCGAGCTTGCGGGCCGGATTCATCCAGGTACGGGGGATGTTCGGGACCTCGATCTGGTCCCAGTCGGTGTAGATCTGGCCCCAGAAGCGGGTGGTCCACGCCTCGTTGAGCGTTTCCAGGTCGCCGTATTTACCCCGCAACCAGCGCCGGAAATTGACCGAACTCGCCTCGTTGTACGCCGTCGGCCCGTACTCGTTGCTGATATGCCACATCGCCAGCGCGGGATGGAAGGAATAACGCTCCGCGAGCTTCGTCGTGATGTTCGCCGCGTATTCGCGGTAGATCGGCGACGAAGGGTCGTAGTGCAGCCGGTTGCCGAAACCGAACGGCTGCCCGTCGGCCATGATGGGAAACACCTCGGGATGCAAATGCGTGAGCCAGACGGGCGGCGCGGCCGTGGGGGTGGCCAGGTTGACGCTGATGCCGTTCTCGTGCAGGAGGTCCATGGCCTCGTCCAGCCAGCCGAACTCATATTTGCCCGGCTCGGGCTCCAGCGAGGCCCACGCGAAAACGCCGAGCGAGACGGCGTTGACGCCGGCCTCGCGCATGAGCCGGACGTCCTCCCGCCACACGGCCGGATCCCATTGCTCGGGGTTGTAGTCGCCGCCGAAGGCGAAACCCCCGACGCGGTTCCTGAACGCGGCCATTCGCGTCATTTCCCAACCTCCAATGATGATGCCGTCTCCCGCTCGACCGTCACGGCGGCCGTACGATGCGTCGTCACCGTTGATAGTGCTAACAGCGACCGGCCAGAAAGTTGCTGGTGGACTTTCCGAAAAGTTACCGTGACATTGCCGATGCGTTACGCTAGGCTCGGCCCGGTAGTCCTGTCAACAGTCCTCATTGATTGGCCACATCCCAGGTCAGCGAGCAGCTCTGTTTCGCGCGATTTTCCGAAAGTCATCACTCGCCGGTGCCGGCCGGACGGCGGCACCACGGCAACGGGAGGTCCTGTGCCTCGAGCCACGCTGGCCGACGTCGCGGCGGCCGCCGGAGTGTCGGTGCCGACGGTCTCCAAGGTCCTGAGCGGGAAGAAGCACGTCTCCGCCGCCACCAGGGACAAGGTTCTCGAGGCGGTCCGCGTCTTCGGCTACCAGGCCCCGCGCCCGCCGAGCACCCCCAGAGTCGGCCTGGTCGACCTGCTGATCGACGGGCTCGGCTCCCCGTGGGCGCAGGTGCTCATCAGGGGCGCGGAGCGGGCGGCGGCGCGGTGGGGGTTCTCGCTGGTCGTGACCTCCTCCGCGCGGGCCGACTTCGACCTGCGGCGCTGGATCGGGATGGTGCGCAAGCGCAGCACCGACGGCATCGTGCTGGTGCTCTCACGGGCCAACCAGCAGGAGATCGCGGCCATCGAGGAGCTGCTGCACGTCCCCCTCGTGCTCCTCGACCCCGTCGGGCAGCGCGACCCGCGCATCTCCACGGTCGGCGCCACCAACTGGCTGGGCGGGGTCATGGCCACGACTCACCTGCTGGAGCTGGGGCACACGCGGATCGGGTTCATCGGCGGGCAACTCGACACGCAGTGCACGCTCGACCGTTACGAGGGATACCTGGCCGCGCACCGCACGTTCGGCATCGACCCCGACCCCGGGCTCACCCATTACGGGGACTTTCTCGTCGCCGGCGGCAAGGCTTTCGGCGGCGGGTTGCTGGACCGCGACGACCCGCCGACCGCGATCTTCTCAGGCAACGATCTCCAGGCCGCGGGCGTCTACCAGGCGGCCACGGAGCGCGGCATGCGGGTGCCGGAAGACCTGTCCGTGGTCGGGTTCGACGACTCGCCGCTGTGCGAGATGCTCTCACCGCCGCTCACGACCGTACGCCAGCCGCTCGACGACATGGCGAACGAGGCGGTCAGGCTCGTCTCCGAGGAGCTGACCCACCCGAGAGGCCCTGCGGGCACGCGGATAGAGCTCGCCACGACGCTCATCGTCAGAGACAGCACCGCCCGGCCCGCCTGACTTTTCCCGGAATTCCGCCCCGAAAAAGCCGCAAAAGACGGGCGAAAGGCCGGGCAATTCCCTTGGGGGAGCTCGGGACCCGAGCGGATCAGCCAGGTGCGGGAGTCCCAGCCGCGGGGGAGCGGCTCGACGGAGTCCACGGGCAGGCCCCAGAGGGCCGGCGCGGAGACGGGACGGTCGGTCCCGCTCATTCTCCAGTGGTGATCTGCTCGACGACCGCCGTCAGCCGCCTCTGGTCTTCCGCGGGCAGCTGATCGACCAGGCGGTTGAGCCGTTCGGTCACGACGCCGTGGGTCCGCATGGCCAGCCGCTCGCCCTCGGCGGTCAGCTCGACCCACGTGGCCCGCCGGTCCTTGGGGTCCCGCGTGCGGACGATGAGCCCGCGCTGCTCGGCACGATCTACCAGGCCGCTGAGGTTGGACTTCTCCAGGTGCAGCAGCTTGCTCAGGTCGGCCATCCGGGTCCGGCCTCGTACGATCACCGCGCAGATGAGCTCGGTCTGCTGCGCGGTGAGGTCGTGACCCCGCCCCACGTCGTTGAACAGGTGCAGCACATGGTGCGACAAGCCGACCAGTGCCATGGCCAGCCTCGTGGCCTCTGGTATCTCGGTCTGCGTCATCATGCCTCCGGCCATCAGGCTAGCCGAGTTTCCAGAAGGAGCCGGCGGCGGACGCCATCGTCCTGCCGCTCGGTCCGAAGGGCGGGGTCTCGTACGCTGACCGGGGGCGACGCCGCCCGATTGGGCACTTCGGTGCTGGCCTGGATCATCATCCCCCTGGCCATGGGGGTGGTGCGCGTGAGCCGCCGGGAGGTGGGCTGACGCTTTACCGGCAGGGTAGATCTTTGCCGGATTCGTGGTGATTCGTTTGTCTTTGTCCGGGTTTAAGGGTTAACGTAGGTGCTGTTACCGGCGAGTGAACCGCGCCTCACATATGGAAGGCCAATCGTCGGTGTCGAATCCCGATTTTTCCGGATTCCCCAGCACTCACGTGGCGTCCGTATGGCGTTTTGCCCGGCCATGACCGTAAAGCGAGTGCTAAGTCCCTCGTCCCCTCACAAAGGACCCTCCTTGACCATGACTGCCCGCCTGCGTTCCCTTACCATGCTCGCGGTCTCGGCTATCAGTGCCCTGGCCATCGGCTCCACGGCGGTTCACGCCGCCTCCGGAGCCGCGACGCCGGTCATGCTCAAGGGTACGACGACCGCGTCCTACTTCTGGGATGACGCCTCCGGCCGCGCCGGCGACACCGGTCTGCCCGCCGCGGGCAAGCCCATGCAGAAGGGCCTGGCCGCCAGCCCGAGCTGGCCGCTCATGACCGAGGGCTACGTCGTCTACCAGGGCAAGAAGCTGCCGTTCTTCGTGGGCGACCGCGGTCCCGGCGACCCCTCCAGCGAGGGCGTCATGCTGGACCTGGACGCCAAGACCTTCGCCGAGCTGACCGGCGGCACGTTCGACCCCCAGACGCTGAGCGTTCACGGGGCCGCCGGCGCGGGTCACATCAAGGTGGAGTACGTCGTCACGAAGTGGGGCGACGGCGTCGGCAAGAAGAACTACCCGGTCGCCTTCTCCACCGGCGCCTGGGCCGAGAAGGACGCCGCCCGGTTCCAGCCGGTGTCGGTGAAGAACCCGGCGAGCTGAGTCCAGCCGCTCCGAAAAGGGCGCTCCCGCATCGCGGAGCGCCCTTTTCGGGTGCCTGTCCGCTAGTCCGGCCAAGGCGGTGGTAGCCGGACGTGCCGCAGGTCAATCGACGCTGAGCACGATCCGGCCCCCGGCCGCGCCCGAGGCCTGCCGTTGCCATGCCCGGCCCGCGTCCGCCAAGGGGACGATCTCGTGGGCCACCGCGAGCCGCCCCAGCGCCGCCTGTTCCGCGACCAGGGTCATGGCCGCGGCGCGCTGCTCCCGGCTCAGCTCGTTGTTGGTGTACCCGAGCACCCGCAACGACCGGCTGCGCAGCGTGGCGGAGTCGAGCGGGCACGTCTCGCCGGCCGAGCTGCCGAGGTTGACGAGCCGCCCGCCCTGGCGCAACGTACGCGACGCCGCGGCCGCGGGAGCCCCGAAGAGGGGGTCGAGCACCAGGTCCACCGGCCCGTCGCAGGCGGCGGTGAAGCGGGCGGCGAGTTCCGTCACGTCGTCGGTGTCCAGGGTGACGACCGCGTCCGCCCCCGCCTGCTTCGCCCGTTCGCGGCCCTCGGGTGAACGGGCGCCGGCGACCACCCGGCGTGCCCCCGCGAGCCGGGAGAGTTGTACGGCGGCCTGCCCCACGACCCCGCCCCCGCCGAGCACCAGCACCTGTTCCCCGGCCGCGAGCTCGCCGCGCCAGGTCAGCGCCATGTGGGCGGCGACAGCCGACAGGCCGAGCGCGGCCACGGTGAACGGGTCCGCACCGGCGGGCAGCGCGACGAGGTCCTCATTGCGGACGCAGGCGAGCGCGGCCATGCTGCCGTCGCCCGCAGCCATCCCGGCCGAGGTCGGGAACCACACCAACGTGTCGCCCACGGTTCCGACACCCTGCACGCCCGGCACGTAGGGGAGGGCGGGCACCCCGAAATAGGACGTACCAGTCGCGCAGAGCAGGTCCAGCGGCGTGATGGGGGCGGCACGGACCCGGACCAGAGTCTCGCCGGGCCCGGGCTCGGGCGCGGGCCGGTCGGCCGGCACGGGTGGCCGGCCGCAGGCCGAGATCTGGGCCGCGCGCATCACGTGGCGATGTCCGGGTACGGCAGCCGCCAATGCGACAGCCGCTGCGCGTACTCGGTCTGGAAGCCCAGCGGGGGATAGTCGCATTCGAACATCGCGATGAACAGGGTGAGCGTGAGGAACGGGTGCGCCCCCAGCTCGAACAACTTCGGGTAGTCGTGCGCGGCCAGCGCCTCGCGTTCGACGTCGTCGAAGCGCAGCCAGGTGGACGACTCGCCGGTGTGGCAGCCGAGGATGCGGTTGGCGTACTCGGACTCCCACATCTCCACCGTGGCCCGCGGCGACTCCCGGTAGCGCTCGACCAGCTCCGGGTCGCGGTCGACGGTGAACAGGAACTTGTTCAGCAGGTACTTGCTCATGCCGAGGCTCCGTTCGGATACCAGGTGAAGTACGCCTCCATGGTGTGGAACAGATCGAAGGTGTCCACGTAGTCGGCCTTCTGCCCCTCGCCGGCCACGCCCATCATCAGCATGAAGTCCATGAACCCGTGGGTGGCGTTGCCCGGCTCCCACAGGCTGTCCAAGGTGACCTCCGACAGGCAGCCCTCGATGTCCCCCGAGGAGATCCACTCGACGGCCTTGCGGTCGAACTCCGGGTCGGGCCCGTGCGGCCCGAACTGGCGCGGCCCGCCGAGCTCCAGCGACAGGTGCCCGGTGCCGATGACCGCGACCCGCTGGTCTGAGGGCCAGGACTCGACGAGCTGCCGGATGGTACGCCCGAGCTGCACGAACCGTCCGGGCCGCGGCAGCGGAGGGGCGAAGATGTTGGTGTAGACGGGCACGATCGGCAGGTCGTTCTGCGGGCGCAGGGTGATGATCGGGCAGGTGATCGAGTGGTCGATCCGCAGCTCGTTGGAGAACGCCAGGTCGAACCCGGCGTCCAGCCCCTCGCGCAGGATGTGATCGGACAGGTCCTCCTGGCCCTTGCACACCATCCGCGGCAGGCCGAACTCGCGTTCCTCGTTGTAGAAGTTGGCGTCGTAGAAGGGCGCCTTGCCGATCAGGAACTGCGGCATGTTGTCCAGCCAGAGCTGGTGGAAGTGGTCGGACCCGACCATGACCAGCACGTCGGGATCGGCCCTGGTCAGCGTCTCCCTGAACGCCTCGACCTTGCGTACCCACTCGTCCGCGAACGGCGGGCGGTCCTCGCCGGTCGAGGTGCTGGCACGGTAGTAGAAGGGATGGTGGGTGGATGCGATGACCGCGACGACCTCAGCCATGCGAACCTCCGTTGGGCTCGGGCGGGATGGACCGGTTGTTCAGGTCCACCGACAGGAAGATCTCGTTGGCCACGGGACGGCGCAGCTCCTCGGCGAGCTGCCCGATCAGCCCCGCGGTCCTGGCCAGCAGCGCGAATCCGCGCAGCAGCTCCAGCGGCAGCCCCAGGTCGGCCAGCGCCGCGCCGCACGTTCCCGCGCCGTTGAGCGGCAACGTCCGGCCCAGGACCGCCGGGTGCACGCGGCCGATGGCGGCGAACAACGACAGGTGCGGCCCGAACAGCCCCTCCTCGCGGGCGATCGCGAACAACCGCGGGGTACGGGGATCGCCGTCCTTGTGCACGTGATGGCCGAGACCGGGAATGCGTTTGCCCGACTCCCGCCACCCGCGCACGGTCTCCAGGGCGAGCGCGTCCCAACCGGCGTCGTCGGCCGGGAGCGCCTCGCGCGTGGCGAGCACGTCGTGCAGGAACCGGCCGCAGTCCTCGGTCACGCCCAGGAAGCGGGACCCGCCGCCGAGCAGCCCCGCCGCCAGCGCGCCCTGGACGGAGTCGGGCGCCGACAGGTACGTCAGCCGCGTCACGATCGCCGTGGGCGTGAACCCGTGGTCGGCCAGCGCGGCCAGCACCGCCTCGAACACCCGCACCTGCCCGGGCGTGGGACGGCGCTGCGTGGCCAGCCAGAAGGCCAGCTCGCCGAAGCCCACCTGGCCCATCACGTCCTCGGCCAGGTCCTGCCCGAGCAGCGTGATCGACTTCAGCGAGGACGCGCCGAGCGCGGTCGGGTAGTCAGGCATGCTCGCCCTCCCGGGTCAGCCACTTGCGCAGCTCCGTGCCGTGCTCGTCCAGCTCGGGCGGCGGCAGCAGGTAACCCGCGGGCGTCCGCGAGAACCGGATCGGATGCCGGGTCGTCGGCACGGCCCGCTCACCCTCGCCCACCTCGACGACGGGTTCGAGCCCCAGCCGCTCGGCCACCGCGAACCCGCCGTCGATCGTGTTGATCGGCCCGCTCGGCACCCCGGCGTCCACCAGCAGCTCGAACCACTCATCGGCGGGCCGGGTGACGAGCCGCTCGACGAGGATCGGCCGCAACTCCTCCCGGTTCGCGGTCCGCGAAGCGTTACGGGCGAACCGCGGATCGTCCGCCACCTCCGGAATGCCGAGCACCTCGCACAGTTTCCGGAACTGCCCGTCGTTGGCGGCGGCGACGATCAGCTCGTGATCAGCCGTCGGCAGCGGCTCGTACGGGAACACGCTCGGATGCGCGTTCCCCATCCGGTACGGCACCACACCCCCCGCCACGAACGCCGAACTCTGGTTGACCAGCCCCGTCAGCGCCGACGACAACAGGTTCACCTCGACGTGCTGCCCCACCCCGGTGGCCTCCCGGTGACGCAACGCGGCCAGGATCCCGATGACGGCATGGTTGCCCGCCATCACGTCGAAAACCGAGATCCCGGCCCGGTACGGCGGCCCGTCCGGCTCCCCGGTGAGGCTCATCAGCCCCGACATGGCCTGCACCATCAGGTCATACCCCGGTATCCGCGCACCGGCCCCGGACCCGAACCCGCTGATGGAGGCGTACACGACGCCCGGATTCGAAGCCCGTACGGAGGCGTAGTCGAGCCCGTACTTGCCCAGCCCGCCCGGCCGGAAGTTCTCCACCAGCACATCCGCGCGCCGGGCCAGCTCCCTGGCCACCTCCGCGTCGGCCTCGTCCCGCAGGTCGAGCGCGATCGACCGTTTGCCCCGGTTGACCCCGAGATAGTACGTGGACACCTCGCCCCGCGCGGGCGGCGTCCACGACCGGGTGTCGTCCCCCTTGGGCCCTTCGACCTTGACCACGTCGGCGCCCAGGTCCGCCAGCAACATCGTGGCGTACGGCCCGGCCAGGATCCTGGAGAAGTCGGCCACCAGCACGCCGGACAGCGGCCCTCCCGGCACGGCGTCAGTCATCGAATTCCATCCTCACGTCCGTTCAACGGACAAACGTCCGTTACAGCCAGATTTCAGCACCACCAAGTCCCGACGTCAACCGGGTTGACAGGATCATGAACCGTGTTCACAGTAACGATGACCGTATAGCGGACAATTGTTCGCAACCGAGGAGCGTGTCATGAACGAGTTCGCGGCCGGACGGCCCCTGGTGCTGCGTGGCGGCACCGTATTGCCCATGGACGGGAGGCGGGTGCTCCCTCGCACGGATGTCCTCGTCACCGGGGACAGGATCGCCGCCGTCGGCCCCGATCTGGAGGCGCCGGGGGACGCCGCCGAGATCGACGCGTCCGGCGGCATCGTCCTGCCCGGCATGATCGACACCCACCGGCACATGTGGCAGACCGCGATGCGCGGCTACGGCGCCGACTGGACTCTCACCCAGTACTTCGTCTGGTACTACCTGGAGCACGGCAAGCTGTTCCGGCCCGAGGACGTGCACGCGGGCAACACCCTGGCCGCGATCGAGGCGCTCGACGCCGGCGTCACGACCGTCGTCGACTGGTCGCACGGCCTGCAGACGGTGGACCACGCCGACGCCGCCGCCGACGCGCTCCAGGCCGTGCCGGGCCGGTACGTGCTCGCGTACGGCAACATCCAGCAGCCGCCCGCCGAGTGGACGGCCGCGCCCGAGTTCCGCGACTTCGTGCGCAGGCGGATCACCGGCGACGACATGCTCGGCTTCCAGATCGCCTTCGACGTGCTCGGCGACCCGGCCTTCCCGGAGAAGCCCGCGTTCGAGGTCGCCAGGGAGCTCGGCGCCGCCGTCACCACGCACGCCGGTGTGTGGGGCGCCACCAGCGACGACGGCATCCGGCTCATGTACGACCACGGCTTCATGACCCCCGGCACGATCTACGTGCACGCCGCCTCGTTGTCGGCCGACTCCTACCACCGCATCGCGGCCACCGGCGGCTCCATCTCGGTCTCGACGGAGAGCGAGCAGAGCGCCGGCCAGGGCTACCCGCCCACCTGGGCCATCCGCGCGCACGGCATCCCGGTGTCGATGTCCATGGACACCAGCGTCTGGTGGAGCGGCGACCTGTTCTCCGCGATGCGCGCCACCCTCGGCGCCGACCGGTCGCGCGAGCACCTGGAGGCGCACGCCAAGGGCGACACCGTCACGCACGCCGGCCTGCGCGCCGCCCAGGTCGTCGAGTGGGCCACCCGCGGCGGCGCCCGCGCCCTCGGCCGCGACGACCTGGGCACGATCGAGCCGGGCAAGAAGGCCGACCTCGTGCTCATCAAGAACGACCTGTCGCCCGTGTCGTTCCCGCTGCTCAACCCGTTCGGCCACGTCGCGTTCCAGGCGCAGCGCGGCGACGTGCACACCGTCCTGGTCGACGGCCGCGTGGTCAAGCACGAGCACCGCCTGCTCGGCGTCGATCTGGCCGCCGCCCGCCGCCAGGTCGAGCGCACGGTCGAGCACCTGCGCTCGGAGATGGGCGAGGAGGCCTGGGAGCGGGGCATGAACCCGGACATCCCGGCGACGAAGATCCTCGACAACCCGTACACGTACACCGACTACCGCAGCTCGTCGACGCACCGACTCTGAACGGACGAGTGACCGTCTAAAGTCGGATCAATACGAGTAGGGGGCGTACATGGCACGTGGTGACACCGGACCTGACTTCATCGAGGCGCTGGCTCGCGGCCTCGACGTCATCAGGGCCTTCCAGCCGGGGCGCCCGGTCATGTCGCTGACCGAGGTGGCGACCGCCGCCGGCCTGGCCAGGCCGACGGCCCGCCGCATCCTGATCACGCTCCAGGAGCTGGGCTACGCCAGGGTGGAGCAGGGAGGTTTCGCCCTCACGCCCAGGATTCTGGAGCTGGGCGTCTCCTACGTCCGCTCCATGGGGTTGTGGGAGGTCGCCCGGCCGCACCTGGAGCGGCTCGTTACGCAGACGCACGAGTCGTCGTCGATCGCCCAGCTCGACGGCTCCGACATCGTCTACGTCGCCAGGGTGTCGGTGCCGAAGATCGTGGCGCTGTCGGTGCAGATCGGCACCCGCTTCCCCGCGCTGCAGACCTCCCTGGGCAAGGTGCTGCTGGCCGCGCTCTCCCCGGCCGAGGTGGAGCGGGTGCTGGCCGAGCCGAGCCGCTCGGGCATCGAGCCCAGGTGGTGCCCCGACGCCAAGGAGCGCGAGGCGGTGCTGCGGGCGGTGCGGGCCAAGGGCTGGGCGATGACGGACCAGCAGCTCGCCCTCGGGATCCGGTCGGTGGCGGCGCCGCTCAGGGACGGCCTGGGCAACGTCATCGCGGCCGTGAACGTCAACGCCCACGCCGCCGAGACCTCCGTGGAGAAGCTGACCGAGGAGCACCTCCCGCTGCTGCTGAAGACGGCGAGCGCGATCAGCGCCGACTGGGCGATGTACGAGGCGGTCCCGCACGTCACCGCGTCGTAGCCCACTCATATCCCACGCTGCCGGACGCGACGCACTACGTCCACCTCGACCGTCCCGAACGCGGCCGGGACCGGTTCCTGCGCGAGATCACCGCATTCCTGTCTGCCGGATAAGTCCCAGATAAGTCTGGGTCTTGCCCCGTTGGGGCTTCTCGGCTTTGAATGATCCCCAGACAGGTGATCCAGGAGGGTCCATATGCGTGGTTTACGGGCGTCCGCAGTTGCCCTGATGATCGTTCTTACGACGTTCGTAGCCTCGGAACCATCGGTTCCAGCAGTGGCCGGGCCGGCTGATCCCGAGCCGGCCTCGCTGGTCACGTTATCCGTGCCCGACCTGGCCGCGATGGACCGGCTGGTGGCCTCGGGCGCCGACCTGACCGAGCGGGTACGGCCCCAGGCGGACGGCACCATCCAGGTCGACGCGGTCGTCACGCCGAGCCAGCTCGCCGCGTTACAGCCGCTCGGCGCCCGCCTGGCGCCCGAAACCCCGGCTCCGGCCCGGTCGAAGGCCACCGCGGCGAAGGATCAGCTCGTCGTCGAGCGGGCGGTCTGGTTCAAGTCCCGCGAGGGGTACTTCCTGTCGGTCGAGGCGTCCAGCAGCGCCGGGCAGGCGGCCACGCTCAGCGTGACGTGGAAGGGCAAGCACGGCTCGACGGGCCAGGCGGCGATGGTCGCGTACGTGGACGCGGGCGCGTACCTGGGCCACCAGCTCAGCACCCCCGTGCCGGCGGACAAGGAGCCGCAGTGGGTCACCGTCACCTCGGCGGGCGGCGGCAAGGCCGAGGCGCGCGTCAAGGAGTGGCCCGACGGCGAGCGGCCGGATCAAACGGGATCCGGCTACCAGAAGGACTTCATCACCCAGTACATGCCGCCGGCGCAGCTCAACGAGCGGATCAAGGACCTGCACAAGCGCTTCCCGAAGCTCACGGACCTGATCACGCTGCCCAACAAGACCAACGGCTACCGCCGCCACGCCCAGGCCCTGATCGGCACGCCGCCGGCCGCCGCCGTCGTGATCACCTCGACCGCCTACGGCTCGGAAGGCGGCAACGACCTGGCCGTCGAACTCGTCAACCCGGGCGCGCCCGGCAGACCGCTCCAGGTGACGGTGAACGGCAAGCTCATCACCGTCAGCCTGGCCACCGACGGCTCCGGCGCCGCCACCAGCACCGCCGCGCAGGTGGTCGCCGCGATCAACGCCACGGCGGGCACCGGCGTCAAGGCCACCACCTACCGGACCGACGCCGGCGCCGGCGTCCTGGCGCCCGCGCCGCTCACCCAGCTCAGCGACTTCCTCAACGCCCCGGCCGACGTGTCCCGCGCGCCCGCGCAGGTGCTGGCCCTGCGCGTCGGCGTGCACCGCGACGGCTCGCGCACCGGCGTGCTGGCCTACTCCCAGGAGCACGCCCGCGAGTGGGTGACGCCGCTGGTCACCATCGAGGCCGCCGAGCGGCTGCTGCGCAACTACCAGCGCGACAAGGCCACCCGCAAGCTGCTGGAGCGCACCGACATCTTCATCGTGCCGACCGTCAACCCCGACGGCGCGAACTACAGCTTCTACGACTTCAACAGCCAGCGTAAGAACATGACCAACCACTGCCCCGCGCAGCAGTCCGACCCGGCGCTGCGTAACCAGTGGGGCGTGGACGTCAACCGCAACTACGCCGTCGGCTCGTTGTCCGACGGGTACTTCGGCGCCTCGGCCAACTGCCAGAGCGGCACGTTCGCCGGCCCGGCCGAGCACTCCGAGCCCGAGAGCCGGAACGTGATCTGGCTGGCGCAGACGTACCGCAACATCAGGTTCGCCATGAACGTGCACAGCTACGGCGGCTACTTCATGTGGCCCCCCGGCGCGTACAAGCAGGACGGCCGCGTCGTGCTGCCCAGGCCCACGACCCAGGAAGAGGCGTACTTCCTGCGCTCGGCCCGCACGATCGAGGAGGCCATCGCGGCCGAGCGCGGCACCGTCACCTGGCCGCAGCAGACCGGTCCGGTGACCGATGTGCTGTATTCGGCGGCGGGCAACTCCGCGGACGAGCTCTGGTACGACTTCGGCATCTACGGCTGGGACTTCGAGGTCGGCAGCGACCTGTGGAACCCCACCACGAAGCAGTGGGAGGGCGTGGGCTTCCAGCCGCCGTTCAGCGAGGGGCACCAGGAGGCGATGGAGTTCGCCGCCGGCCTGATCTCGCTGGTCGGGGTGGCCGCCGACTACCGCGAACCCTGACCGACCGGGTCGGCCGCCATCCGCCCGGGTGGCGGCCGGCCATCGCGAACCCTGACTTCGCACCACCACCGCCGGAGGACTCCTTGCGTTTACCCACTGCCCTGCTGAGCTTGGCCGTCTCGGCCGCACTCCTCGTCATCCCGCAGCACGCGGTCGCCGACCCCGTGCCGGCGCCCGCACCGCCCGT
Source organism: Nonomuraea marmarensis (assembly GCF_043197025.1). Taxonomy (NCBI): domain Bacteria; kingdom Bacillati; phylum Actinomycetota; class Actinomycetes; order Streptosporangiales; family Streptosporangiaceae; genus Nonomuraea; species Nonomuraea marmarensis. The sequence goes on along the minus strand of NZ_JBICRM010000004.1, from coordinate 125,243 downwards.
ACGGGACTTCGGCAACGGCCCGGAGCGGAACGAGGTGGCGGCCGGCGTGCCCGAGCAGGCCGAGACGCTCCGCGCCGCCACCGGCGAGCAGCAGGTCTACGGGCGGTCCCGCGACCGCGGCTACCCCAGGCAGACCAAGCTCCCGATCCCCGCCGAGAACCCGGCCGACCCCTCCATCAGACGCGGCCTGGTGCCGTACCACGGCATCGCCCCCAAGCTGAACGAGCTGCAGAAACGCAGCAACCGGATCAGCGCCGAGATCATCGGCCGCTCGGCCCAGGGCCGCGACCTCTACCTCGTCACCGTCACCGCGCCGGAGAGCGCCGCCGAGGTGCGCGAGCAGGAGAAGATCCGCGACCGCATCGAGAACGACGCGGCCGACGCCGCCCGCGACAAGAAGCTGGCCAAGAGGTACAAGGCGCCGCTCTACGTCAACGACAACATCCACGGCAACGAGTGGGAGGGCACCGACGCCGCCCTGCGCGTCATCGAGGAGCTCGCCACCAGCGAGGACCCCAAGATCGCGGACCTGCTGGCGCGTACCCGGCTGTACTTCAACATCACCGCCAACCCCGACGGCCGCGTCAACGGCGTGCGCCAGAACGGCGCCGGCTTCGACCTCAACCGCGACTTCATCACCGGCTCCCAGCCCGAGGTGCGGGCGATGCGCCAGTTGATGATCGACGCCCAGCCGGTCGCCATGATCGACCTGCACGGCTACGTGAACGGTACGCTCATCGAGCCCACCACGCCGCCGCACGGCGCCAACTACGAGTACGACCTGTTCATCCAGAACACCTACGCCAACGGCCTGGGCATGGAGGCCGCGGTCAACGGCCTGGGCTACACGTTCGAGAAGGACGGCGTGCGCCCGGCACAGATCCCGTTCCGCGACGACGCGGAGGGCTGGGACGACTGGCCGCCGATCTTCACCCCGCAGTACGCGCCCTTCCACGGCGCGGTCGCCGCGCACACCGTGGAGATCCCGCTGCGGGTCAACGACAACAACGAACAGGTGACCGACGAGGAGCTGCGCCGCCGCTCCGGGATCAACACCGACGTGGCCGCCGCCGCCATCCGGTCCACGTACGGCTTCGTGCAGGCCAAGCATGACAAGCTGATCGCGGACCAGATCGAGGTGTTCCGCAGGGGAGCGGCGGGCGAGCCGTCCAAGCCGGTGCCGCTCGGCATCGTGCCCGGCTTCGGCCCCGAGGACGTCTACAACACCACCTACCCCCGGGCGTACGTCATCACCGGCGAGCGTTCCGCCACGGCGGCCGCGCGCCTGGTCGATCACCTGATCGCCAACGACGTGCGGGTCGAGCGGGCCAAGCACTCCTTCCGGGCAGGCGGCAAGACGTATCCGGCCGGGTCCTACGTCGTGGACATGCACCAGCCGAAGCGCGGCCTGGCCAACGTGATGCTGGAGGCGGGGGCCGACATCTCGCCGCGGGTGGACGCCATGTACGACATCTCCGGCTGGAGCCACGGCCTGCTCTGGGGCGCCACGGTGGACGGCGTCACCTCCTCCGTGCGCGTGCAGTCGGAGCCGGTCAAGGCCGCCGCGCCGACCGGCTCGGTGCCGCACACCTCAGGGCCGCTCGCGCTCAAGGTGACCGACGCCAAGGACGTCCAGGCGCTGAACGACCTGCTCGGCCAGGGTGTCACGGTGACCTGGGCGAACGGGACGGCGATCGTGCCCGCCTCCGCACGGCAGGCGGCCAGGACGGTGTCCGACCGCTACGGCGTGGCCTTCACTGCGGCGGGTTCGTCGTCCGGCGTGCCGCTGGCACAGGTGCGGGTCGCCGCCGCGGTGTCCGCCGACGAGTTGTTCACGCTGCGCGAACTGGGCTTCGCCGTCACCCCCGTCTCCACGGCGGTGCTCAACGCGGGCTTCGACTGGAGCGCGACCGACGTGCTGTTCGTCTCCAGCGGCCTGAGCTACACGGCGCTCAATCCCACGGCCAAGACGGCGCTCGACACGTTCCTGGCCACCGGCGGCGTGATCACCAGGGGCAGCACGGGCTCGACGTTCAACACGGCCGCCGGGCTGCTCACCGCGACCGGCGTCGCCGGGCGCAGCGACGCCAACGGCGTGGTGCGCGTGGTCTCCTCGAACGGCCCCGTCGGGACCGGCTCGCCCGACCACTCGTTCGTGTACTCGCCGCGCTGGTTCACCGGCCTCGGGGCCGAGGTCACGGTCGAGCAGTCGTACGCGGCCGACGGGCCGCTCGTCTCCGGCCACTGGCGGCCCAACGAGAACGGCACCGGCGGCCAGGACGCGGCCAGGGGCCAGGCGGCCGTGGTCAGCGGCAGGGACGAGCGGGGCGCGGCCGTGGTGCTGTTCGGCACCGAGCCGATGTTCCGCAACCACCCCAAGGGGTTGTTCCCGCAGGTGGCCAGGGCGTTGTACTGGTCGGCCTCCGTCACCGGCGCGACCGTCACGACCCCCTGACCCTGCTAGAGTTTCATCATCATTCAAGCCTCCCGGCTCCGGCCGGGAGGCTTTTTTCGTGCCCTCAACCCGATCGCGAAGGATTTCGATGCCGGACCTTTCCGTGCGCCCCGCGAGCGCCGCCGACCATCCCGCCATGGAACGTCTCTGGCAGATGTTCCGCCACGACATGTCCGAGTTCGAGGCGCAGCTGCCCAACCCCGACGCCACGTTCAGGAGCGAACGGCTGCAGGCGGCCTTCCAGGACGCCGACTGGGCGCCGTACCTTCTGGTGAGCGGCGAGCACCCGGCCGGGCTCGCGATCGTGCGCGCCCTTTCGGGCCCGGCCCGCGTGCTGAACAGCTTCTTCGTGGTACGCGGTGCGCGCCGGGCCGGGATCGGGCTGCGGGCCGCCCAGGAGGTGGTCGCCAGGCACCCCGGCCCGTGGGAGATCGCCTTCCAGGACGCCAACGCGGGCGCCGTGGCCTTCTGGCGGCGCGTCGCCACCGAGATCGCCGGTGACGCCTGGACCGAGGACCGCAGGCCCGTTCCCGGCCGCCCCGAGCTGCCACCCGACGCCTGGATCTCCTTCACGACCGCCTGAGGATGGCCCCGTCCCCGGGGCCATCCTGCGTCTACGGCGCCGGGGCGTACCCGGCGGGCCGGGTGGTGAACGTGCCCCGGCCCTGGGTGCGGCTGCGCAGCCGGGTCGCGTACCCGAACACCTCGGCCAGCGGCACCGTAGCGGTGATCACCACCGTGCCGCCCCGCGCCGTCGAGCCCGAGATCCGGCCGCGCCTGGCCGCCAGGTCGCCCAGCACGTCGCCGGCCGCGTCCTCCGGCACCGTGACGGTGACCTCGGCCACCGGCTCCAGCAGCACCATGACGCAGGCCCGCAGCGCCTCGCGCAGCGCGAGCCGGCCGGCCGTGCGGAACGCCAGTTCCGACGAGTCCTTGGGATGGGTGGCCCCGTCGGTCAGCGTGACCCGCAGCCCGGTCACCGGGTGGCCGCCGAGCGGCCCGTCGGCCAGGGCGTCGCGGCACCCGGCCTGCACCGCCCGCACGTACTCGCGCGGCACCCGCCCGCCGGCGACCGTCGAGCCGAACTCGAAGCCGTCGCCGTCCAGCGGCTGCACGTCCAGCACGACATGGGCGAACTGCCCGGCGCCCCCGTCCTGCTTGACGTGCCGGTACAGAAGCCCCGACACCCCCTGGACGACCGTCTCCCGGTGGGCCACCCGCGGCCGGCCGACGCCGACGTCCAGCCCGTGGGCGCGGCGCAGCTTCTCCGCGGCCACCTCCAGGTGCAGCTCGCCCATCCCGGACAACACCGTCTGCCCGGTCTCGGCGTCGGTCCTGACGACCAGCGAAGGATCCTCCTCGGCCAGCCGCGCCAGCGCCGCCGCCAGCCGGTCGGCGTCGGTGCTCCTGCGGGCCTCGACGGCCACGGACACCACCGGGTCGGCCACGCTCGGCGGCTCCAGCACCAGCGGCGCCTCGGGCGCGCAGAGGGTCGTCCCCGGTCGGGCCGCCTTCGGCCCGACCACCGCGACGATGTCCCCGGCCACCGCCTGCTCCACCTCGGTGTGCCGGTCGGCCTGCACCCGAAGGATCCGGGCGACCCGCTCGGTGCGCCTCGCGCCCGTGTCCAGCACCGCGTCCCCCTTCCGCATCGTCCCCGAGTACACCCGCAGGTAGGTCAGCCGCCCGGTGGCGGTCGAGCTCACCTTGAACACCAGCGCGGCCAGCGGCGCCGCCGGGTCGGCCGCCCGTGCCGCGCCGTCCCCGGCCCGCACCGGCGGCACGTCCAGCGGCGACGGCAGGTACGCCACCACCGCGTCGAGCAGCGGCTCGATCCCCCGGTTCCGGTACGCCGAGCCGCACAGCACCACGACGCCCGCACCGCTACGGGTCAGGTCGCGCAGTGCGCCCGCCAGCGTCCCTTCGGAGATCTCCGGCCGGGTGCAGAATTCCTCCATCGCGTCCGCATGCAACTCGGCCACCGACTCCTCCAGCAGCCTGCGCCGCCGTCGCGCCTCGCTTACCAGCCCTTCCGGCACCGGGCCCTCCTCGTGGATGTCGCCCGACCAGACCAGCGCCCGCATCCGGACCAGGTCGACGACTCCGGTGAAGGCGTCCTCGTGCCCGATCGGCAGCTGCACCACCAGTGGCGCCTTGTACAGCCGCCGACGAATCGATTCGACCGCCGCATCGAGGTCGGCTCCGGCTCGGTCCAGCTTGTTGACGAACGCGACGCGCGGCACGCCGTACCGGTCGGCCAGCCGCCACACGGACTCACTCTGCGATTCGACGCCCGCGACGCCGTCGAACACCGCGATCGCGCCGTCGAGCACCCGCAGCGAGCGCTCCACCTCGTCGGAGAAGTCGACGTGGCCGGGCGTGTCGATGAGGTTGACCCGGTGGCCGTCCCAGTCGTAGCTGACGGCCGCGGCGAAGATGGTGATCCCCCGGTCGCGCTCCTGCGCGTCGAAGTCGGTGACGGTCGTGCCGTCGTGCACCTCGCCGCGCTTGTAGGTGGCGCCGGCGAGATAGAGCATCCGCTCGGTGACGGTGGTCTTGCCGGCGTCGACGTGGGCGAGGATGCCCAGGTTGCGTACGGAGGCGAGTGGGTTGGAGAGATGAGCACGCACAGCCCATGGCCCTTTCGGGTCGTTCGTGAACAGGACAGCGCGATTACCCGAAACGGCATGCGGAGACCCCGGCTCGACATCCGGGGAAGTGCAGGTGTCCGTCAGGGCATCCAGTGGCGGCCGCGCGGCCGGCACCGGGGCGGCGAAGACGCCAGGATCACCTCGTAACGCGACGGGGGGACGATCGCAGCGGTGCGGTGACGCACGGCCGGCTCCCTTCCCTCGTCATGGCGTTTCGAGGCGAGTGTAGTGAAGCCGGTTCGGGTGGCAAAACGGTTATTCAGCGGCCCCAAGCAGGAGGTTCACCACGCGGACGCCTCGCTGCCCCCGATGAGAGACTCAGCCGTCATTTCGGCATGTGGACATAGGTGCGAGACCCTTTCAGGGAAGGACGCGCGCCCATGACGATCTCTCTCGACACCGGTCGTTACACGGTCGGCATGGCCACCACCGCCGCCGACGTACAGGCCGCCCAGCGACTTCGATACGACGTCTTCGCCGGGGAGATGGGGGCGCGGCTCGACAGCCCGGTCTCCGGCCTCGACGTCGACCGGCTCGACGCCTACTGCGACCACCTCCTCGTACGCGACGGCCGCCAGGTCGTCGGCACCTACCGGCTGCTGCCCCCGGGGCGGGTCGACCGGTTGTACTCCGACGGCGAGTTCGACCTCGGCAACCTCGCCCCCATCAGGAAGGACCTGGTCGAGGCCGGCCGCACCTGCGTGCACCCCGACCACCGCAGCGGCGCCGTGGTCGGCCTGATGTGGGCGGGCATCGCCCGCTACATGGTCGAGGGCGGCCACCAGTGGCTGGCGGGCTGCTGCTCGGTGCCGCTCGACGACCGGGGCGCGCTCGCCGCGGCCGTCGTGGAGCGGGTGCCGCTCGGGCCGGAGGAGCACCGGGTCACGCCGCGCAGCCCGTGGCGCGGCCGGGCCGCGTCCCGTTCCGACCGGTTCGTGCCGCCCGCGCTCCTGCGCGGTTACCTGCGGCTGGGTGCCTGGGTGTGCGGGCCGCCCGCGCACGACAGGGACTTCGGCACCGCCGACTTCTTCGTGCTGCTGTCCATGGCCAACGTGAACACCCGCTACCTGCGCTACTTCCTCGGCGAGCCGTTGTGAGCGAGCGAACCAGTTTACTCACAGGACCGACGAAGGAGGGCCTGTGAGTGCCATAGTCGCGGAGGTTAATCCCTGGCGGCCGATGGGACCGTGCTCTCCCGATGCCTGTGTGCAGGCCCCGGCCGCCGTCGCGGGGCCGGTGCATCGGGTGGCGCGGCTGCTGGTGGCGGTCCTCGTGGTGTTCGCGGGCCTGCCCATGGCACTCGTGCTCTGCCGGGCGCGGGTGGCCTGGCGGGCGGAGATCACCAAGGTCTGGGCGCGGCTGCTACTGCGCGCGCTCGGCATCAGGATCGAGGTCACGGCGGACTTCTCTATTTCAGAGCAAGTTTCTGCTGCGCCGGGCGCGTTGGTCGTGGCCAATCACGTCTCATGGCTCGACCCGCTGGTCATCGCGGCCACGGTGCCGTCACGGCCGCTCGCCAAGCGGGAGATCGCCGGATGGCCGGTCGTCCGCACGCTGGCGGCCGGCTCGGGCGCACTGCTGATCGACCGGGAGCGGCTCTACGAGCTGCCGACGGCCGTCGCGACCGTCGCGGACGCGCTCAGGGCGGGCGACACGGTGGTCGCCTTCCCCGAGGGCACCACGTGGTGCGGGCGGGGGATGGGGCGGTTCCGCCCGGCCGTGTTCCAGGCGGCGATCGACGCCGGCGCCGTGGTGCGACCGGCCACGCTGCGTTACCGCGAAGGGGAGGCGACCTCCACTCGCGCCTGCTACGTCGGTGACGATTCGCTGCTCGCCTCCGCGCTGCGGGTGGCCGCGACCCGGCGGCTGGTCGCCGAGGTGACGCTGTTCGCCCCCGTACGGCTGACATCCACCGCGCGGCGGCACGAGGCCCGCGCGGCACTGGCCGAAATCGCCGAGGCACAAGTACGCACCGGCATCGCCGACAGCCACCCCGTTTAACCGTTTAAACAGATCATCGGGTGCGGCGAGAAGGCGTTTGAGGGGGGCGGGACGATGGTAGATGCGTACCTAGCAGGGGAAATGGAGATCGCCCCGCTATCGGGAACCTTCCGCCAGGAAGGTGTGATAGGCGGTCTCCGCGGTTCTTGAGACCGCCGGATCGGGGGAACCCAATGCGCAAGACGCTCACCGGGCTGGGCCTGGCGTTCTTCTTGACGCTCGTCCCAGCCGCTGCGGCAACGGCTGATACGCCGGTCGCACCGGTCGCGCAGAGCCAGGTCACGCCGGCACCGCAGCAGAATGACATGAGGAGCGACGGCGGCGGAAACGCCGGCCTGTGGGGCCTGCTGGGCCTGCTGGGCCTGCTGGGCTTGGCGGGCATGCGCCCGAAGCGCCACGTCGGCACCTCAGAGCACATGTCCAACCGCACCCCGCGCCCATAACCGATCCGGCCCCGGTCTCATGACCGGGTGAGATCGGAGGTGGTACGGCTGCCGCGAGGTCGGCCGTACCACTATGGCGTTCGCGACCCTCTTCGATTCGGTTCCTGATCACCCTCGTGGGCTGCGGCTCGACGGCGGCCCCCAAGCCCGACGTTCGCGTTCAGGTTTTCGGGGTGGGTCACGACGGACCTGCTCCTTGGCTCGCATGAGGGTAGGGATTTCGCTCTTGATCATGTCAGTCTCTTCGTCCCACCCCGCTCCGGTGCCGCGAGACCGTCCATGACCAGCGAGAACAGGTGGTCGCGGCGGGGGGCGAGCGACGGTGCCTGGTCGGTGATCCAGCTGAGCGCGTTGACCAGCGCGAACAGGTCTGTCCCGTCGATGTCCCCGCGAATGTGCCCCACCGCCTGCGCCCGCTCCAGCAGCCGCCCGGCTGCCGCCTGCATCCCGTGACACGACGCGTACAAGGGGGACGCCTCGTCATTGAGCGTGGCCATCATCGATCCGGCCAGCCCGCGATAGGCGCCCGCGCCGCCGGCGAAGTCGCGCAGCCACTCCAGCAGCGCCTCCCGCGGCGAGCCGGCGTCCGCCAGCGCTTCGGCTCGCGCCGCCAGCCGGTCGAAGCCCTGCCGCAACAACGCCTCCAGCAGTGCCTCCCTCGTCGGGAAGTGCCGGTAGAGCGTACCGAGGCCGACCTCGGCCCGGCGCGCGATGTCGCGCAGTGACGCCTCGGTGCCCTGCTCGGCGACGACGACCCGGGCAACCATGAGAATGCGCTCCCGATTGCGCCGCGCATCGGCCCGCGGTTCACCCGCCATGGTGATGAAGCCTCCCTGTTGACAATCGGAGCACCGCTCCGGTTAAGATTCGGAGCAGTGCTCCGCATCATAGCCGAGCCGAGTTCAGCAAAGGAGACACCCATGCCCGAGACCATGAACGCCGTGCGCATCCACGAGTTCGGCGGCCCGGAAGTCCTCACGTACGAGAAGGTCCCCCGGCCCGAGCCCGGACCGGGCGAGGTCCTGATCCGCGTGCACGCCGCCGGCCTCAACCCACCCGACTGGTACGCCCGCATCGGCTTCGCCAACATCCCCGAGCAGATGCGCCCGACGTTGCCCCTGCCCTCCACGCCCGGTTCGGACGCGTCAGGCGTCGTTGTGGCCCTCGGTCCCGAGGTGACCGACTGGCAGGAGGGGGACGAGGTGTTCGGGCTCATCCGCTTCCCGAGTCTGGGCAACGGTGGCAAGGCGTACGCCGAGTACACCACCTCGCCGGCCGAGCACCTCGCCCGCAAGCCCGCGTCCATCGACCACGTGCACGCGGCGGGGGTCCCGATGGCGGGCCTCACGGCGTACCAGTACCTCTTCGACCACATCGGGCTGGAGCCGGGCAGCAGGGTGCTGGTCAACGGCGCGGCCGGCGGGGTCGGCCACTTCGCCGCACAACTCGCCAAGGACGCGGGCGCGTACGTCATCGGCGTCGCCTCGGGTCGGCACGGGGCGTTCCTGGGGGACTTGGGGGTGGACGAGTTCATCGACTACACCGCCGTCGCGGCAGAGGACGTGGTACGGGACATCGACTGCCTGATCGACACCGTCGGCGGCCCCAGGGGGTATCGGTTCCTGCCGGTGCTCAAGGACGGCGGCACGCTGAGTCCCGTCTTCTACGGGGAGTACCACCTGGAGGAGGCGGCGAAGCGCGGGATCGTACGGCGATCGGGCCAGGTGCACTCGGACGGGAAGCAGATGGCCGAACTGGCCCGGCTGCTGGAGGCCGGTCGGCTCCGCGTGGGGATCGACAGCGTCTTCTCGCTCCCAGAGGCCCCGAAGGCCCACGAACGCGCCGAACAGGGGCACATCCAGGGAAAAATCGTGCTAAGGGTCGCCTGATCGCCTAAGTCATGAGCCCGGCGTCGGTGGCGCTCGCGGATCGCCACGATCGGGATCGAGCTCAGGCGAGCGATTCGCCGGCCAGGATGCGTTCCAGGGTGCGTTGGCCCATCCGGCACATGACCGGGTTGCTTTCCACGTAGTACCAGACCACCCCCATCGCCTGCGCGAACGCCCACGCCTTGCCTCGCTCCCATTCGAGGTCGCCGCAGCCGAGATCCTCGCGGAGCACCTGCCGCGGCCCGGCCTCGAGCAGATGCCACGCACTCACGAGATCCAGAGCGGGATCAGCCGGTCCGAAGCCGCCGACGTCGAGAATCCCGGCCAGCCGACCGGCGGACACGAGCACGTTGCCGGGAATGAGATCACCGTGGGTCATCACGTCCTCGGCCGCGCTGCGCGGCAGGCTCCGCATGATGGCCCACATTCGGCGAAGCCGGGGAACATCCAGGAGTTGCTCGCTGTGCCTGAAACAGGTTTCCATCCACGCGTCATGGGAGTGCAGGTCGCCTCCTCGGCCTTTGCCGGCGAACGTGCGGCCACGCGTGTCGATCGCGCGCAGGTCGCGGATGAGATCGGCCAAGTCGTGGGCGAACGCGACCGATTCGTCCGGGTCCTCCTCGGTGGCCACGACGCCGGGCAGCCACGTCTGCACCGACCACGGAAGCGGGTAGCCCGCCCCGGGTTCACCGAGCGCGACCGGCTCGGGGGTGCGAAACCGCGTGCGACCTACCAGCTCGCGGGCTGCTTCCGCTTCGGACTCCAGCCAGCGCCGGGTCGACTCGACGTCCCCGGGCTGTAGCGGGAGCCGAGCCGCGAACCGGTCGCCGATACGGAAGATGGCGTTGACCGTGCCCTGGGCGGCGATGCTCCTGATGGGCAGGCTCCGCCACTCGGGAAACTGCTCATCCACCAACGTGCGTACTGTCTCGAGTGACACGGTCAGCTGGTCAACGTGCATCTTCACACCGGGAGCGTCCCGCGTCTCAATCTTCAACCGCAAACTGTTTTCGGTCGCGCACGCCTCATGTTGAGGGCGGCTTCGGGCCAGTGCTGTCCAGTCCAAGGAGGCCCTACCAGGCCCCGCACAGTCGCGCGGGGCCTGGTGGCGGAGGCCTCGGTCTGTCCTGGCTTCAGCCGTACTGCGGCGGGTAGGGCGGCTGGTGATAGTGCTGTACCGGCAGATGGCGGGTCACTCGCGCGATCGGTCGCTTCGGCCCGCCTACCTGTTAGAAGAGGCCGTTCAGGGGTGGTTCTGTGCCGTTCAGGCGGTGGGCGCCGACCACCGCGGCCTTCCAGGCGCGGGGGTTGTGGTTGGCGACCGTCCGGGCGTTGCGCCAGTGCCGGTCCAGGTTGTGGCTGCGGGCCACCGCCGAGCCGCCGCCCACGTCGAACAGGAGCTCGCCCGCCTTCAGGGCCGACTCCGCCGCGAAGAACTGGGCCTGCGCGACCTCCACCGCCGCCGTCGTGAGCAGGTCCGGGTCGAGATCGCCTGCCCACGCGCGGTCGATGGCGGACGCGGCGCGCAGGACCGCGGCCTCGGCCGCGTACGCGCGGGCGGCGATCTCGCCCACGGCATGCTGGACGTACGGGTCGTCCACCGAACGCCCCGCGCTGCTGTGCTCGATGGGGCGGGCACGGTCGCGGGCGAAGGCCACCGCGTCCTCAAGGGCGTTGCGGGCGATCCCCGCCTCGACGGCGGCCAGGTAGAGCTGGAGGAACGGCGTGACGGGGGAGCGGCCGGCGCCATGAGCGCGCTTGGCGATCTCGGAGGGGTGTACGGTGACGGCGGTCAGCCTGGTCGTGCCGCTGGCGGTCAGGCGCTGGCCGATGCCGTCGAAGTCGTCCACCAGTTCCAGGCCCTCACGGTCGCTCGGCAGCGTGAAGTACACCCTCTCGCCGTCGTCCCCGACCGCCGCCAGGCCGATCCAGTCGGCGTACAGGGCGCCGGTGCTGTAGTACTTGCTGCCGTCCACCTTGCCGTCGGCGCTGATCCGCGTGCGTACCGCGCCGCTCGGCCCGCCGAGCTCCCAGCCCGCGTTGCCGAAGACGTCCCCGGCCAGGAAACGCGGGTACCATCGCGCGCGCTCCTCCTCCGAGGCGGACAGCAGGTGCTCGACCCGGCCGAAGCTCGGGCGTACCGCCTGGGCGATGTTCGAGTCGGCGGCGGCGAGGTCGATGAGGAAGGCGAAGACCTCCTCGACCGTGGCGCCCGCCCCGCCGTGCTCGGCGGGGATCCTGAACGTGAACAACCCGGCGGCGGCCAGCGCGCGGATCTGCTTGTGCGGCAACTCCCGGATGCGTTCCCGCTCGGCGGCGCCCTCGGCCAGCGAAGGGAGCAACTCCGCGGCCCGCCGCCGCAACTCGGCGAGATCAGCGGTCATCGGGTTCCCGCCGCCGCGAACGGGATCGAGGCCGGTTCCGAGGCGGCGGGCTCGTACGGGTGCCGCCACAACCCGCGCTCCCGCAGGATCGGCAGCACGCCCTCCCCGAACCAGTACGCCTCCTCCACATGCGGATGCCCCGACAGGATGAACTCCGTGATCCCCAGCCGGTGATACTCCTCGATCCGATCGGCGACCTCGGTATGGCTCCCGACCAGCGCAGTCCCGGCCCCACCGCGCACCAGCCCGACGCCGGCCCACAGGTTGGGATAGATCTCCAGGTCGTCGCGCTTCCCGCCGTGCAGGGCGAGCATGCGCTTCTGCCCCTCCGACTCGCTGCGCGCCAGACCGGCCTGCACCTGGGCCACCGTGGCCGGGTCAATCCCGTCCAGCAGCCTGCGGGCCTGCGCCCACGCCTGCTCGGCGGTGTCCCTGGAGATGACGTGCAGCCTGATCCCCTGCCGCAGGGTACGGCCCTCGGCGGCGGCGAGCCCGTTCACCCAGGCGATCTTCTCGGCGACGGCGGCGGGCGGCTCGCCCCAGGTGAGGTACGCGTCCACGTGCCGCGCCGCCACCTGCCCCGCCGCCGGCGACGAGCCGCCGAAGTAGACGTCGGGCACCGGGTCGGGCAGCCGGTTGAGCCGCGCCTCCTCCACCTTGAGGTGCTCCCCGGCGAAGGACACCGTCTCTCCCCGCCACAACGAGCGCACGATGTGCAGGAACTCGTCGGTACGGGCGTACCGAGCGTCCTTGTCCAGGAAGTCCCCGTACGCCCGCTGTTCGTGGCTTTCCCCGCCGGTCACCACGTTGAGCAGCAGCCGCCCCTGCGAATGCCGCTGGTACGTGGCCGCCATCTGCGCCGCCAGCGTGGGCGAGACCAGCCCAGGACGGAACGCCACCAGGAACTTCAGCCGCTCCGTCGTGTCCGCCAGCATCGCGGTCGTCAACCAGGCGTCCTCGCACCACGCGCCGGTGGGCGTGAGCGCGCCGACGAAGCCGAGCTGCTCGGCCGCGTGCACGATCTGCCGCAGGTACGGCAGCGTGGCCGGTCGGGCGCCGCCGGCCGAGCCCGGGGGCAGCCCGTGGCCGCCGCCCACGACGTCGCGGCTGTCGCCGTACGTGGGCAGGAACCAGTGGAACGTCAAAGTCATCTCGTCAATCCCCTTAGAGCAGGCCGTGGCGCGGGGGCAACTGGCCGTTGAGTACATACCGGCCGATGTGCTGGATCTTCCAGCGGGCCGGATCGTGCAAGGTGTGGGTACGGGCGTTGCGCCAGTGCCGGTTCAGGTTGAGCCCCTCCAGGCTGGAACGGGTGCCGCCGAGCTCGAAGATCGCGCTGCCCAGCTCGACCGCCACCGGGTCCGCGAACGCCTTGGCCGTGGCCACCGCGATCGAGGCGGCGCCCGCCGAGGCGTCGGTCAGGTCCGCGCGGGCGGCGTCCACGGCCGCGCCGGCCGCGTCGAGCAGCGCCTCGGCGGCCCGCACCTTGACGGCCAGCTCGCCGACCCGCTGGATGACCAGCGGATCGTCGGCCGCCTTGGCCTGGCCGCTCTCGAACCACGGCCTGGCCTTCGTCCTGACGAACTCGGCGGCCTCGTCGAGCGCGCCCGACGCGATGCCCACGTCGATCGCCGCGTGCAGCAGCTGCGCGAAGGCGCCGTGCAACTGCGGCCCCTGGAACGTCAGGTGATGCGGCACCACCCGGTACTCGGGCACCGCCACGTCCTCCAGCAGCACCGTCCCGCTGGCCGTGGTGCGCTGCCCCATGCCCGCCCAGTCGTCCACGACGGTCAGCCCGGCGGCGTCGCGCGGCACGTACGCCACGTGCAGCGTCTCGTCCTCGCGCCGGGCCAGCACGGGGATCCAGTCGGCGAACAACGCGCCCGTGCTGTAGTGCTTGGTGCCGTTCAGCAGGAAACCGTCGCCGTCAGGGGCGGCCACCAGCGAAGTCCGGTAGTCCTGCACGTGCTTCGTGCCCGCCTCCGACTGCGCGTTGCCGAACCGCCTGCCCTCCAGGACCTCGTCGAAGAAGAACTTGCGCTGCTCCGGCGAGCCCTGCTGGCGCAGCACGTTGACGTACACGAAGTGGCTCTGCGGGATCTGCGCGATGTTCGGGTCGGCGGCGGACAGCAGCCGGAACACCTCCGCGATCGTGCGCGCGCTCACGTCGGCGCCACCGTGCGTGCGGGGCACGGTGATCGCGAGCAGGCCGCTGGCCGACAACCGGTCGAGTTCGGGTCCGGGCAGGCGGCGTTCGGCGTCGCGTACGGCCGCGTCCACCGCGAACTGTCCGGCCAGGTCGCGAGCCACCGCCAGCGCCTCGGCGTCGTCCGCGATCACATGGGTCATGTGTTTCGTCCGTTCTGCGTGTTACGTTATGGTTCACCGTAATCCCTGCAATGCAGGTAGGCAATACCTGTTAGCTTCCTAAGGACCCCCATGCTCCCCAGGTTGAAACCGCTGCTCGCCACCGCATTGATCGCGTCACTGCTGGCCGCGTGCGGCTCCAGCCCAGAGGGCGGCGCCCCCGCGACCAAGTATGGCGGCAGGCTCGTGCTCGGCGAGAACAGCGACGAGCCGGCCTGCCTCGACCCGCACCAGCTCTCCACGACCAACACCACCGTCGTCGACCGCCCGATCTTCGACTCGCTGCTGTACCAGGACAAGGACGGCGCGCTCAAACCTTGGCTGGCCGAAAGTTGGGATATTTCCGACGACGGCCTGACATACACCTTCAAGCTCCGCCAAGGCGTGAAATTTCATGACGGATCGATCTGGAACGCGGAAGGGCTGAAGGCGAACCTCGAGCACATGCGCGACCCGGCGACCAAGTCGCCGCTGGCCGCCGCGTACATCGCGCCGTACAAGGACAGCGAGGTCGTCGACGAGCACACGCTGAAGGTACGGCTGTCGTCCCCTTACTCGGCCTTCCTCAATGTGCTCGCCCAGTCGTACCTGGCGATGATCTCCCCGAAGCAGCTCAAGGAGAACCCGGGAAGCACCTGCGAGCACCCGATCGGCTCCGGCCCGTTCGTGTTCGAGAAGTGGACGAAGGGCCAGAGCATCACGTACCGGAAAAATCCGGATTACGCCTGGGCGCCGCCGGGGCAGCACGCGGGAGCCGCGTACCTGGACGGGCTGGAGATCCGGTTCCTGGCCGAGGACGCCACCCGCTACAACGCCCTGCTCTCCGGCGAGGTGAACGTCATCGACAACACCCCTCCGTCCAACGTCGAGGACGTCAAGGCCAACCCCGACCTCACCTTCAGCACGATCGACCGGCCCGGACACCCGTTCTCCATCTGGCTGAACACCGGCCGCGCCCCCTTCCAGGACCAGAAGGTACGCCAGGCGCTCACGCTCGCCGTGGACCGCCAGGCCATCGTGAACAGCGTCTCGTTCGGCCAGTGGAAACTCGCCACCGGCTTCGTCACCCCCTCCACCCCCGACTACGCCGTCGGCCTCGAAGGCAAGATCGCCTATGACCCGGCCAAGGCCGGCCAGCTGCTCGACGAGGCGGGCTGGACGGCCAAGGACAAGGACGGCATCCGCACCAAGGACGGCAAACGGCTGACCGCGGTCGCCCTGGACAGCGGCGTGAACCCGCAGAACACGCAGATCCTCGTCCAGGCCCAGGCCGCCGCCGCCAAGGCCGGGATCGAGATCAAGATCGAGTCCGTCACGCCGCAGGTCTCCTCCGATCGCTCGGCGCGCGGCGACTTCGACCTGTCCGTCGGCATCTGGACCACGAACACGGCCGACGTGCTGTGGATCCAGTACTCCGCCGAGAACATCACCACCGACAAGCGCCGCGGCCAGAACACCACCAGGCTCTCCGACGACCAACTCGACAAGCTCCTCGAACAGGCCCGCGCCAGCACGGACGACACCGAGCGCGCCGGGCTCTACACCCAGGCGCAGGCCAGGCTGATCGACCTCGCCCCCGCCATCCCGCTGTACAACCGCCCGAGCCTGGTCTCCGCCCAGAACAAGGTCCAGGGCCTGACCTGGGACCACGCGTACGGCGCCGTCACCTTCCACGACACCTGGGTGGGCACGCCATGACCAAGAAGACCCTCGCCATCCTCCTCGCCGCCGCCGCTCTGCTCGCCGGGTGCGGCTCCACCGACGCGTCCTCGGGCGGCGACGGCGCCCCGAAGTCCGGCGGCACGCTGGTGCTGGGCGAGAACGGGCAGGAGCCGACCTGCCTCGACCCGCACGGCAACGCCAGCTCCGACGGCCCCGTGGCGACCGTGCCGGTGGCCGACTCGCTGGTGTGGTTCGACGCCGACGGCACGATCAAGCCCTGGCTCGCCGACAGTTGGCAAATCTCCGACGACGGCCTGACATACACCTTCAAACTCCGGCAACGTGTGAAATTTCATGACGGGGCGGTCTGGAACGCCGAGGCGCTCAAGGCCAACTTCGAGCACATGAAGGACCCGGCGACCAAGTCCCCGCTGGCCGCCGCCTACATCGCGCCCTACCAGGACAGCAAGGTCGTCGACGACTACACGCTTGAAGTGCGGCTGTCATCGCCGTACAAGCCGTTCCTCGACATCCTCGCCCAGGGCTACCTCGGCATGATCTCGCCGAAGCAGATCAAGGAGGCCCCGCAGACCATCTGCGAGCACCCGATCGGCTCGGGCCCGTTCATCTTCGACACCTGGACCAAGGGCCAGAGCATCACCTACCACCGCAACCCGGACTACAACTGGGGCCCGAAGAGCGCCAAGCACACCGGCCCCGCCTACCTGGACAAGCTGGAGATCCGCTTCCTCACCGAGGACGCCACCCGCTACAACGCGCTGGCCTCCGGCGAGGTGCACGCCATCGACTTCACCCCGCCGCAGAACGTCGAGGACGTCAAGGCCAACCCCGACCTGGGCTTCCTCAGCGCGATCAGGCCGGGCCACCCGATGGCGTTCTGGCTGAACACCTCGCGCCCGCCGTTCGACGACGTCAAGGTACGCCAGGCGCTGCTGGCCGCGGTGGACCGCCAGTCGATCATCAAGGGCATCTCGTTCGGCCAGTACCAGGTCGCGCAGGGTTTTGTCACCTCCTCGACCCCCGGCTACGCCGCCGGGCTGGATGGCACCATCGCCTACGACCCGGCCAAGGCCGGCCAGTTGCTCGACGAGGCGGGCTGGACGGCCAAGGACAAGGACGGCATCCGCGTCAAGGACGGCAAGCGGCTGACCGCGTACTTCCCGATCGCCGCGAACTTCCCCGCCCAGCGCATGCAGATCGCCGTCCAGACCCAGGCCGCCGCCCGGAAGATCGGCCTGGACATCCAGCTCCAGACGCCGCCCGAGCAGGAGCTCACCGACCGGTCGCTGAAGGGCGACTACGACATGAGCTCCGGCCTGTGGGCCACCAACACGGCCGACGTGCTGTGGATCCAGTACTCCTCCGAGAACATCACCACCGACAAGCGCCGCGGCCAGAACGTCGCCCGCCTGCGCGACGCCAAGCTCGACGACCTGCTGGAGCGGGCCAGGCAGGGCGAGGACCCGGCCGAGCTGTACAACCAGGCGCAGGCCAGGCTGCTCGAACTCGCCCCCGCCATCCCGTTCTACGACGACCCGCGGCCGGTCTCGTACCAGAAGAAGGTGCACGGCCTGTCCTTCACCCCGGCCTACCCGTCGCCGTACTTCTACGACACCTGGCTGGACCAATGATCCGTTTCGTCGCGTGGCGGCTGCTGGCCGGGATCGGCGTGTTGTGGGGCGCGGCCACGCTCACCTTCCTCGTACTGCACTTCACGCCGGGCGACCCGGCCGAGGCCATCGTCGGGGGCGAGGGCGCGGCCCCGACC
This sequence comes from Nonomuraea marmarensis, assembly GCF_043197025.1. Lineage (NCBI taxonomy): Bacteria > Bacillati > Actinomycetota > Actinomycetes > Streptosporangiales > Streptosporangiaceae > Nonomuraea > Nonomuraea marmarensis. The sequence goes on along the minus strand of NZ_JBICRM010000004.1, from coordinate 107,602 downwards.
CCCGAGGTGCTCGCCCAGGTCACCGCCGAATACGGCCTGGACCGGCCCTGGTACGAGCAGTACGCCGCGCACCTGTGGCGGATCGTGCGCGGCGACTTCGGCACCTCCTACCGGCTGCACACGCCGGTCACCCAGGCCATCGGCGAGCAGGCGGCGGCCACCCTGGAGCTGGCGGTGGCCGCCGCCGTCACCGGGCTGGTGCTGGCGATCGTGGTCGCGCTGGCCACGGCCAAGCGACGCCGCTGGATCCGCGGCCTGGCCTCGGGCTCTGAGCTGGTGGTGGCCTCGACGCCGACGTTCTGGCTGGGGATCGTGCTGCTGACGGTGTTCTCGTTCGGCCTGCGGCTGTTCCCGGCGACCGGCAGCCACGGGTTCGCCTCGCTGGTGCTGCCCGCGTTCTCGCTGGCGCTGCCGATCGCGGGCGTGCTCGGCCACGTGTTGCGCGAGGCGCTGGAGGAAGTGCTGGACGAGCCGTTCATCGTCAGCGCCCGCAGTCGCGGCCTGGCCGACGTGACCGTACGGGTGCGGCACGCGCTCAGGCACGCCCTGCTGCCGCTCGTCACGATGAGCGGCTACTGGGTGGGCGCGCTGCTCGGGGGCGCGGTCATCACCGAGACGTTGTTCACCCGGCAGGGCATCGGCCGGCTGCTGATCGCCGCGGTCAACGCCAAGGACCTGCCGGTCGTGCTCGGCGTCGTGCTCCTGTCCGCGCTGGTGTACGTGCTGGTGAACCTCGTGGTCGACCTGCTCTACCTGGCGGTCGACCCCCGGCTGAAGGGAGCGTCGTGAAGCGTCTGCGACCGGGTGTCTGGCTCGCCGCGGCCGTGCTGGCCGTGCTCGTGCTGGCCGCCGTCGCGCCCCACTTGTTCTCCGCCCAGGACCCCCTCGCCGTGGACAGCGCCCAGACGTTGCGCCCGCCCAGCGCGGCCCACCTGCTCGGCACCGACGAGAACGGCAGGGACGTGCTGGCCAGGATCGTGCACGGCACGCGTACGTCGCTGCTGCTCGGCTTCGGCGCGATCGCCATCGCGCTGGTGTTCGGCGGCCTGCTGGGCCTGGCGGCCGGGCTGGGCAACCGGATCGTCGAGAACGTCATCATGCGCCTGTCCGACATCGGCCTGGCCTTCCCGGAGCTGCTGCTGGCCCTGGTCGTCATCACCGTGGCGGGCGGCGGGACGTCCAACGCGGTGCTGGCCATCGGCGTGGCCAACATCCCCGGCTACGCCCGCCTCGTACGCGCCCAGACCTTGGCCGTCCGCAGGGCCGGCTATGTGGAGGCGGCCCACGCGCTCGGCCTGTCCGGGCCGCGCGTGGTGCTGCGGCACATCCTGCCGAACGCCATCAAACCGGTGCTCATCCTGGCCACCATCGGTGTCGGCACGGCCCTGGTGGCGGGCTCCGCGCTGAGCTTCCTCGGGCTCGGCACGCCGCCGCCGGAGCCCGAATGGGGCTCGATGTTGTCCACCGCCCGCAACTTCATCTCGCGTGCCTGGTGGTACGGCGTGTTCCCGGGCGCGGCGATCACGCTCACGGTGATCAGCGTGACCGTCGTCGGCCGGGCGCTCAGATTGCGATCGGAGGGGAGGACCTCGTGGTGAGAATCGAGAACCTGCGGGTCGCGTTCGGCGCGGCCGAGGTCGTACGCGGGATCTCGTTCGAGATCGGGCGCGGGGAATGCCTCGCGCTGGTCGGCGAGTCGGGCTCGGGCAAGAGCGTCACCGCCCGCACCCTCGTCGGGCTCACCGGCGACGGCGCCAGGGTCCGCGCCGACGCGCTGGTCTTCGACGGGCAGGACCTGACCAGGCTGCGCGAGCGCGGCTGGCGGCGGGTGCGCGGCGGCAGGATCGGGTTCGTGCTCCAGGACGCCCTGGTGTCGCTGGACCCGCTGCGCCCGGTCGGCAAGGAGATCGCCGAGGTCCTGGCCACGCACACCGACCTGACCGGGGACGCCCGGCGGGCCCGCGTGATCGAGCTGCTCGCCTCGGTCGGCGTGCCCGAGCCGGAGCTGCGCGCCGGACAGCTCCCGCACGAGTTGTCCGGCGGGCTCCGGCAGCGCGCCCTGATCGCGACCGCCATCGCGGCCGAGCCCGAACTGGTCATCGCCGACGAGCCCACCACGGCGCTGGACGTCACCATCCAGGCGCAGGTGCTCGACCTGCTGGCCGGGCTCAAGAGCCAGGACAGGTCGCTGCTGGTGATCAGCCACGACCTGGCCGTGGTGGCCCGGCTGGCCGACCGGGTGGCGGTCATGAAGGACGGCGTCATCGTCGAGCACGGGCCCACCGAGCGGGTGCTCGGCGCGCCGCGACACGAATACACCAGGCGGTTGTTGCGGGCGATCCCGGCCGAGCACACCAAGGGCACCAGGCTCTCCAGCACCGAACCCGCGCCGCCGCGCCGTCCCCCCGGGGAGGTCGTGGTGCGCGCGGACGGGATCGGCAAGTCGTTCGGCGGGAGGGTGGCCGTAGAGGAGGTGTCGTTCACGCTGCGCGCGGCCGAGACGGTCGGGATCGTGGGCGAGTCCGGGTCCGGCAAAACCACCACGGCCAGGATCGCGCTCGGCCTGACCGAGCCGGACACCGGCGCGGTAGAGGTGCACGGGCAGCGGTGGGCCGGGCTCGACCGGGCCGCCCGCCGCCGCCTGCGCCGCGACATCCAGACCGTCTACCAGGACACCCTGGCCGCCTTCGACCCCCGCTACACGGTCGCGAAAGTGCTGGCCGAGGCCCTGGCGGTGGCGGGCGTGCCGCGCGAGCGCCGCCGCGAACGCTCCGTCGAGCTGCTCGAACTCGTCGGGCTCGGCTCCGAGCACCTGGCCAGGCGGCCGCTGCAGCTCTCCGGCGGGCAGCGGCAGCGCGTCGCCATCGCCCGCGCGCTGGCGCCCGAGCCCGCCGTGATCGTGTGCGACGAGCCGGTGTCCGCGCTCGATGTGTCCGTCCAGGCGCAGGTGCTCGACCTGCTGGAGGACGTGCAGCGGGAGACGGGCGTGGCGTACCTGTTCATCTCGCACGATTTGGGCGTGGTCCACCACGCCTGCGACCGGGTCCTGGTGATGAAGGACGGCCGGGTGGTCGAGGAAGGTCCCGTCGAGGAGGTCTTCCGCACGCCCGCGCACCCGTACACCAAGGAACTCGTCGCGGCCATTCCACGACTTACGGCGGTGTGACGTGACACATGTGATCAAGACCGACGAGGAGGCCGTCGAGGTCGCCCGCGACCTGGCCCGCGACTTCGCCCAGGGGGCGGCGCGACGCGACGCCGAACGCATCCTGCCGGTGGCGGAGATCGCGGCGCTGTCCGAGAGCGGCCTGCTCGGCATCACCGTGCCCGCCGCGCACGGCGGCGCGGGCGTGCGCACCGCGACGCTCGGCGCCGTCATCAGGCTGCTGTCGGCGGCCGACGGCAGCATCGGGCAGATCCCGCAGAACCACTTCTGGTACGTCGACTCCATCCGGGAGCACGGCACCCCCGCCCAGCAGGCGTTCTTCTACGCCGAGGTGCTCAGGGGCCGTCAGCTCGGCAACGCCGCCGTGGACGGCCGCGGCCCCGACGGCACCCGCGAGCGCGCCCGGCTGCGGCCGCACGACGAGGGTTTCCTCATCTCGGGCCGCAAGATCTACTCGACCGGCGCGCTGTTCGCTCACTGGATCCCCGTGATCGCTCTGGACGCCGACGACCTGCACCACACCGCGTTCGTGCCCCGCGACACGCCCGGGCTGACGGTCGTGGACGACTGGGACGGCATCGGTCAGCGCACGACGGCGAGCGGGACGGTCGTGCTGGAGGACGTGTACGTGCCCGCGGACCGGGTGATGCCGGGCCGCCGGGACGGGGTGAGCACGTTCCGCAGCTTCGGCCTGCTCATCCACGCGGCCATCGACACCGGCATCGCCGAAGGCGCGCTCGCCGACGCCGCCGCCTTCCTGCGCGGCTACACCAAGGGCGGCTGGCCGGGCAACGAGGCGACGAAGGTGGTAGAGGATCCCGTGGTCGTCCAGCGCTTCGGGGAGCTGGCCGTGCTCACCCGCGCCGCCCGGGCCCTGCTGGAAAGCGCCGGGGACGCCATCGACCGCGCCCGCGCCAACCCGTTGGAGTCCGTGGTGGACGAGGCGGCCGTGGCGATGGCCGCCGCCCGCGCGCAGGCCGACCGGGCCGCCCTGCGGGTGACCAGCGAGTGGTACGAGCTCGCCGGGGCCAGCGCCGCCCTGCGCCCGCTCAACCTCGACCGGCACTGGCGCAACGCCCGCACGCACACCGTGCACGATCCGCGCCGGGCGAAGGTGCACGACGTCGGCAACTACCACCTCAACGGCATCGCCCCCAGGAGCTTTCCACGATGAGCCGCCTCATCCACTTCAACCTGTTCGAGATGAACTGCGTCGGCCACATCCAGCACGGCCTGTGGACCCACCCCGACAACAACCGCCACCGCTACACCGACCTCAACTACTGGACGGACCTGGCCAAACTCCTCGAACGCGGCCTGTTCGACGCCGTCTTCCTGGCCGACGTGGTCGGCGCCTACGACCGCTACCGGGGCGGGCCCGAGACCGCGATCCGCGAGGCGGTGCAGATCCCGGCCAACGACCCGCTGCTGGTGGTGCCCGCGATGGCGGCCGTGACGCGGCATCTGGGGTTCGCGGTGACGTTCTCGACCACGTACGAGCCGCCGTTCTCGCACGCCCGCCGCATGTCCACCCTGGACCACCTCACCAAGGGCCGGGTGGCGTGGAACGTCGTCACCTCCTACCTGCGCAGCGCCGCCCGCAACTTCGGGCTCGACGACGAGATCGAGCACGACCTGCGCTACGAGATCGCCGAGGAGTATCTGGAGGTCGTCTACAAGTTGTGGGAGGGCAGCTGGGAGGACGACGCCGTGGTGCGCGACCGGGAACGCGCCGTCTACACCGACCCGGCCAAGGTGCACGCCATCGACCACGACGGCAAGCACTTCAGGGTCGCCGGGCCGCACCTGTCGGAGCCGTCGCCGCAACGTACCCCGGTCATCTACCAGGCGGGCAACTCCGAACGCGGCAAGGACTTCGCCGCCAGGCACGCCGAGGCGATCTTCACCGGCGCGCCGTCCCTGGAGGCGCTGCGCGAGGAGATCGCCGACATCCGCCGCCGGGCCGCCGCGCACGGCCGCGACCCCGACCACGTCAAGGTCTTCCCGGGGGCCTCGGTCATCGTGGCCAGGACCCAGCAGGAGGTGGACGCCAAGCTCGCCGACCTGCGGCGGCACATCAGGCCCGAGGGGTTCCTGGCGCAGCGGGGGAGCGGCATCGACCTGGCGGCGTACCCGCCGGACGAGCTGATCGACGACATCGTGGCGCGCGGCGGCGACTTCACCGAGCGGGCCGTGCGCCCGCTGGTCGGGCGCGGGTTGCGGGTGCGGGACGTGCTGGAGTCGGTGGGCGCCATCGGCCGGGGCCCGTTCTTCGTGGCGGGCACCCCGCAGCACGTGGCGGACGAGATCGAGCGCTGGGCGGACGAGACCGGCGCCAGCGGCTTCAACCTGATGCAGTACCTGTCACCCGGGACCGCGGAGGACTTCATCGAGCTGGTGGTGCCCGAGCTGCAACGCCGGGGCCGCTACCGCACGGAGTACACCGACACCACCCTCCGCGAGCGGCTGCTCGGCCCCGGCATTCACCGCCTCCCCGGCACCCATCCCGGAGCCGCGTTCCGTCACGCGGAGACGACGTGGCCGACGCGGAAGAATCCGTCCGGGTCGTAGGCCCGCTTGACCTCCCGCAGCCGCCGGTAGTCCGCCGCGTCGTAGGCCTCGGCCGTTCTGGACGGGTCGGCCAGGAAGTTCAGGAACGTCCCGCCGTTGGCGTGCGGGCGCAGCGCCTCGGCCAGCCCCGGCACCGGCGTGTCCACGATGACCGACAGCTTCGTGCTCCGGTGGCTGACCGGGCCGGCGTCCGGGCCGGGGCGGCCCATCGCCCCGCCCCAGTGCCGGATCTCGATGGTCTGGGCCTGCTCCGCCGCCCGTACCAGCGTGCCGATCACCTCGTCGGGCACCGCGTCGAACATGTCCATGTGCCGGTTCGGCGTGCCGCCCATGGCCGTGGCCGCGTACGTGGCCGGGCGGGTCTCGTCCAGCAGCGCCGGGCCCGCCGCCCGCCACAGCGGCGCGAGCAGCCGCCTGGCCTCCGCCGCCTCGCCGGCGTGCACGACCTTGACCATCACCACGTGCCTGCCGCGCACCGGCTCGGGGACCTGCTCGTCATCGGGCATGCGCTTGAGCACGACGGCGGTGCTGATCTCGTCGGGAGCGTGCTCGATCCAGCTCCGGTACGCGCCCAGCGTCTCGGCCGCCGCCTCGATCGGGAAGTACGCGAACCCCGAGTACACCCGCGAGACCGGATACAGCCGGAACTCCAGCGAGGTGACCACCCCGAACCCGCCGCCACCCCCGCGCAGCGCCCAGAACAGCTCCGGATGCTGGTTGGAACTGGCCGTGACCTTCCTGCCGTCCGCCAGCACGACCTCGGCCCGCACCACGCTGTCGGCGGCGAACCCGTGCTTGCGGGCCAGCCAGCCCAGGCCGCCGCCGAGCGTGTACCCGGTGACGCCGACGGAAGGCGACGAGCCCGACAGCGGCGCCAGCCCTGACGGCGCGGCGGCGGCGATCACCTCGCCCCACCGCGCGCCCGGTCCCACCCGCGCGACCTGGCGGGCCGGGTCCACCAGCACCGACGCCATCGGGGACGTCCTGACCAGGATGCCGTCGTCGGATGGGGCGTGCGTGCCGTGCCCGGTCGCCTGCACCGCGAACGGCACCCCGTGCCGCCGCGCCGCCAGCAGCGCCGCCCGTACGTCCGAGACCCCGTAGGCCTCGGCCACCACCGCCGGCCGGGAGTCCACGGCGGGGTTCATCGAACGGCGCAGTTCTTCGTATCTCGCCTCACCCGGCCGGTGCACGGTCCCGGGAAGCAGGATCTCGTCCTGGATGCGGTACGGCTGGCTCATGTCTCTGCCCTTCTCTGCGGTGATCTGAGATCACTGTGCTGGAGGGCGCTTACGACTTGTTTCCTGTCGTCTTACCGTCGCCCTTAAGGACTTCAGGATCTTCCGGCCACCCGCGGCGGGCATCCACCGGCCGTCGCCGCCTCCGGTACGCCATCGGTCGTATGATCCGCCGCCCGGCGTACCCCCTCGGGCTACCAAGTTAGGTAAGGCTAATCTAATATGCCGTCGAGAAGCCTTGCATAACGAGGAGCATCCATGGCCACTGTCCCGCGACGTTCCCTGATCGCCATCGGCGTCGCCGCCGTGATCGGCGTCAGCGCCTGCGGCGGGACGGCGTCGCCGCCGTCCTCCGCCGCGCAGGGCCCCTGGACCTGGACCGACGACCGCGGCAAGAACGTCTCGCTCCCGCAGCGGCCGCGCCGCGTCGTCGCCCAGTCGGGGGCGGCGGCCGCGCTGTGGGACTTCGGCGTGCGGCCCGTCGCTGTGTTCGGCCCGCACCGGCTCAAGGACGGCGGCCGCGACCCGGAGGTGGGCGAGGTCGACATCACCAAGGTCGAGTCGATCGGGAACGTGTGGGGGGAGTTCAACGTCGAGAAGTACGCCTCGCTCCAGCCCGACCTGCTGGTGGCCGGCATGTACCAGAAGGACACGCTCTGGTACGTCCCCGAAGAATCCGCCGCGGCGGTCGACCAGATCGCGCCTTCGGTCGGCGTGCAGCTCAGCGGCAAGCCCCTGGTGGAGATCATCGAGAAGTACGGCCGGCTGGCCGTCGCGCTCGGCGCGGACCCCGAGGCGGCGCCCGTGGTCGAGGCCAGGAACCGCTTCGACGCGGCCGGCGCGGCGCTCAAGACGCTCGCCGCCGCCAAGCCCGACCTCAAAGTCATGATCGTCACCGGTACGCACGAGTCCCTGTACGTCGCCTACCTGCCGGATCATCCCGACATCAAGTACTGGGGAGAACTGGGCCTGAACATCGTCTACCCGCCCAGGCCGACCGAGCGTGAAGGCGGCTTCTGGGAGATGCTGAGCTGGGAGAACGCCGACAAGTACGAGGCCGACGTGATCCTCGTGGACGCGCGCTCGCAGTCGATGAAGATCGAGGAGATGGCCAGGAAGCCGACCTGGGCCATGCTCCCGGCGGTCAAGGCGGGCCAGCTCTACCCGTGGCACGCGGCCGAGCGATACAGCTACCTCGGGTACGCCAAGGTCATGGAGGAGCTCAAGGCCAACCTCGAGAAGTCGCGCGACGACGTCGTCAGGTGACGGGCACGATCTCGGCCCGGGTGAGGGCGCCGCGTTCGATGGTGAGCAGGCCCAGCGTGCCGTGCGGCTGGCGGCGGCGGTCGGTGGGAGAGCCCGGATTGAAGATGCGCAGGCCGTCGCCCGACTCGTCGAGCGGGATGTGCGAGTGGCCGAAGACCACCAGGTCCGCGTGCGGGAACCGGCGCCGCAGGCGGGCCAGCCGCCCCTTGGCCGGGCCGCTGTCGTGGATCATGCCGATCCGCAGCTCGTCCAGGGTCAGCTCCAGGGTCTCCGGCGCCACCACGTCCGGGCCGTCGTTGTTGCCCTTGACGACGTGAACGGGCGCGTACGCGGCCAACTCCTCGATCACCGCGGCCACGCAGACGTCTCCCGCGTGCAGGATGACGTCCGCGCCGCGCAGGTGCTCGGCCACTCTGGGCGGGCACGACCGCCAGCGCATGGGCGCGTGCGTGTCGGACAACGCGACGACGTTCACGCCGTCGTCCTGCCCGATCGGGGACAGCTCACGCGTACAGCTCGTCCAGCCAGGCCCGCCAGAGCGGCCCCTGGTCGTCGCCGCCCCCGAACAGCAGGTGTGCGGCGATCATGGAACCGTGGAACCCCTGGAGGAAACGGTAGATCGCGTCGCCGGTGCGGATGCCGACGGTCTGGGAGTTGTGGAAGTAGACGACCCCTTCGACCTGGCCGGGGCCGAACCGTACCCGGTCGCCCGGTGACGGCGGGCCGCCGAGCTCGGCGTACAGGATCTCCCAGGCGCGCGCCCAGTCGTGGACGGGCGGCCCGAACTCCGTGACCGGCGTGGCGACCCGGCCGGCGAAGTGGCCGAGGTATTCGACCAGCGTCGCGAAGTACATCGCCAGGCCCTCGGACATGGCCTCGAACTCGTCCTGCCAGTCGTCGCCGGGCAGGAAGCCGCTGGTCACCATGCGTACCTGCGTGCTGCCCCGGCCGCGCCCCTCGATGAGGAACTCGTAGGCGACGAAACGCCCGTCGTCGGTCTTGTCGCTGCTGTGGGCGAAACGCCGCAGCGGCTCGGCGGCGGTCACCGCGGAATCGGGCATGGGGAACTCGCCGAACATGGTGCGTACGACTCCGTTCGCGATGTCGTTGCGCCCGATGAACCACGAGTCGATGCCAGGCCCCGTCGAGATCGCCTCCCACACCTCCTCGGGAGTGGCCTCGACCAGGGCCTCCTGGGGAAGCTCGAACTCCTGCCCCACGTCTAGCGCTCCTTCTCCGTCGCGGACTCGGCGATGTTAGGAGTCGTCGCGGACCCGGCGATATTAGAAACGGCTGGGTGTACGGCGACGACCAGCCGATGATCGCGCCCGCCTTCGGCCGATTCATCGTGATATTTGCTGACCAGTGACGTCACGCAGTCCGCCAGCTCCTCCGCGAACGCCGCCCGATCGGCCGCCGACGCGAAACGTACCTCGCCGTCGATGGCGAACGTCGCCACCCGCTGCTGCGCCTTGGCGGCCCCGGTGATCAGGGTGCCGACATCGCGTACGAGCCGCGCCGCCAGCGCCAGCAACCAGCGGGCCGACAGCCGGTCGGGGGAGCGGGCGGGGTTGGGCTGCACGGAGGCCAGCGCGGTCGGGGAGATCACGAAGGACGCGGCGGTGGCCTGCATCACGCGTTCGGTGACGTTGCCCTTCCTGCGTTCCTCGACCAGCTCGACCAGGCCGTGGCGCTCCAGGGTGCGCAGATGGTAGTTGACCTTCTGCCTGGCCAGGCCGACCTTGTTGGCCAGGGACGTGGCGGAGCCGGGTTCGACCAGCTCGGCCAGCAGTTTCGACCGCATGGGATCGAGTGACGCCTCGGCTGCCGCGGGGTCCTCGATCACCGCCACTTCGTACATGGTTTGAACGATGGCACCGAAAAAAATCATTGTCAAGACAGTCTGGCTGCTCGGCTCTCGAGGTAGTGCTGTTCGGGAATGCTCGTGGTACGCCGGGCCGCCTCCCGGTATTCCGCTGCCGCCGCCTGCGTGTCACCGTCCATCTCCAGCAGGTGGGCGCGTACCGAGGCCAGCCGGTGATGCCCCGACATGCGCTGGTCGGCGGCCAGGCGTTCGAGCAGGTCGAGAGCGGCGCGCGGCCCGCGTACCATGGCGACGGCCACCGCCTGGTTGAGCATGATCACGGGGTTGTCCTCCATGCCGGACAACACGTTGTAGAGGGCCAGGATCTGCGGCCAGTCGGTGTCCTCGGCGGCAGGCGCCTCGTCGTGCACGGCCGCGATGGCCGCCTGCAGTTGGTAGGGGCCGATGGCGGTGGTGGACAACGCCTTGGTGACCAGCTCGACGCCCTCCTCGATGAGCCGCCGGTCCCACAGGCCGCGGTCCTGCTCGTCGAGCGGGATCAGCCGCCCGTCCGGCCCGGTGCGCGCGGGCCGCCGCGCCTCGGTGAGCAGCATGAGCGCCAGCAACCCGGCGACCTCCCCATCATCGGGCAGCAGCCGCCGCACGGCCCTGGCCAGCCGGATCGCCTCACCCGTCAGCTCGGTCCTGAGCAGCTCGGGCCCGGAGGTGGCGGTGTAACCCTCGTTGAAGATCAGATACAGCACGTGCAGCACCACGCGCAGCCGGTCGGCCCGCTCGCCCTCGGGCGGCATCCGGAACGGCACCCCGGTGGTCTTGATGCGCTGCTTGGCCCGGCTGATGCGCTGCGCCATCGTCGCCTCCGGCACCAGGAACGCGCTGGCGATCTGCGCCGTCGTCAACCCGCCCACCGCCCGCAGGGTGAGCGCGAGCTGCGACGGTTGCGACAGGGAAGGATGGCAGCACAGGAAGAGCAACGTGAGCGTGTCATCGTGATCGCCCGGCCGCTCCTCGTCGGCCGCCGGAGCCGCGGCGTCCTCGGCCGCCACGCTCTCCTCCCTGCGCCTGCGCGCGTGCTCACTCCGGATCTGGTCGATGACCCGGCGCGCGGCCACGGTGATCAGCCAACCCCGCGGATTACCCGGCAGTCCCTGCTCCGGCCACTGCACGGCGGCGTCGAGCATCGCCTCCTGCACGGCGTCCTCGCACGCGTCGAACTGCTCGTAACGCCGTACGAGCGCACCCAGCACCTGCGGCGCCAGCCCGCGCAGCAGCTCCTCGACCTCACCCACGCCGACCCGCCGCCAATGACCGTCCGCGCCTCCGACGCCGGCACCTGGCCGATGACCTTCAGCCTCGCTCACGCCGACACCTCGTTGATGACCGGCCGCACCTCCATCGCACACAGCCGCGCGTCCGGCCAGCGAGCCGCGATCTCGGTGGCCCGCTCGACACTGTCACAATCCACGACCAGATAGCCCGCCAGATATTCCTTGGCCTCCAGGAATGGGCCGTCGGTGATCGCGGGCACGCCGTCGCGCACCTTCACCGTCCTGGCGCTATGGGGACCGTCGAGCGCCTGCCCACCGGCCAGCTCACCGGTCTGGCTCAGCTCCTTCATCAGCGCGTCGACCTCGGCCATGATGTCATCGCCGATCGCCTGCTGGGCTGCGGGGTTGGTGTAGATCATCAGCATGTATTTCACGGAAGTCATCCTAAAGGCACGGTGATTCCGGCAAAGGGGAAAGTCCCAGCTCAGCCAATGGAGAAGCGGCACTGCTGAACTCGGCGCGTGTCCCGACGACAGGAGATCGCCGACGTGGCGATCAGGCTCCTCGCCACGGAAGGCCTACGCAGCCCGACCAACCGCGCCGTCGACCGGGTCCCCGTCACCTGGTAGCACGCTCCGGGTTCGGTGTCGTGAAAATTTCAGCGGGTCCCCGGGTTGGATCCCCGCGCTGAGCTGAAACGTTTTAAACGATCTTGTAGCGGTCGACTGGCGGGTTTTGACAGCGCCGGTATCAGATTCTTACGGTCTTGACGCAACCTCCTCGCAGCTACCCTCACGCCGGGACGGGACTGATGATGAAACGTTCAAACGCTTCGGGAGCGCGCATCGGCGCGGTGGCCGCCATGGTCGGCCTGGCCGTCTCCGGGGTGATCACCACCCAGTTACCCGCCTCGGCCGCCGTGGCGTGCGCGATCGACTACTCCGTGGCCACGCAGTGGTTCGGCGGCTTCACCGGCGGCGTGACCATCCGCAACCTCGGGGACGCGGTCAACGGCTGGCGCCTGACCTGGTCCTTCAGCGCCGGCCAGCAGGTCACCCAGGCGTGGAACGCCACCGCCGCGCAGAGCGGGGCCGACGTGACGGTGACGGACGCGGGCTACAACGCGGCGATTCCCTCGGGGGGCAGCGCGGCGTTCGGCTTCAACGCCACCTGGAACAACTCCACCAACCCCGCCCCTGCCGCCTTCGCCCTGAACGGCGTCCCCTGCACCGGCACCCCGGGCACCCCGACCGCCACGCCCACGGTGACTCCCACGGTCACGCCGACGACGCCTCCCGCCGGGGCCAAACAAGCCGAAGACCTGGACCGCGGCCTGATCAGCGTCCGTTCCGGCAGCGGCAACCTGGTCTCCTGGCGGCTCCTGGGCACCGAGTCCCGTGACACGTCCTTCAACGTCTACCGCGGCGGCACCCGCGTCGCCTCCGTCACCAACTCCACGAACTACCTGGACGCGGGCGCCGCCGCCGACGCCTCGTACACCGTCCGCCCGGTGACCGGCGGCACGGAGGGCGGGGCCTCGGAGACCTCGCTCCGGTTCGCGAACGGCTACCTCGACGTGCCCATCACCCCTCCCACCAGCGGTCACGCGGCGAACGACGCCAGCGTCGGCGACCTGGACGGCGACGGCCGCCTCGACCTCGTCCTCAAGTGGGAGCCGACCAACGCCAAGGACAACTCCCAGGCGGGCGTCACCGGCGAGGTCTACATCGAAGGGATCAAGCTCGACGGCACCCGCCTGTGGCGGATCAACCTGGGCCGTAACATCCGCGCCGGCGCTCACTACACCCAGTTCCAGGTGTACGACTACGACGGGGACGGCAGGGCCGAGGTCGCCATGAAGACCGCGGACGCCACGGTGGACGGGCGCGGCACCGTCATCGGCAACGCGAGCGCCGACTACCGCAACGCCGACGGGTACGTCCTGAGCGGCCCCGAGTACCTCACCATGTTCAACGGCCAGACCGGCGCCGCGATGTCCACGGTCAGCTACGACCCGCCCCGGGGCACGGTGTCGAGCTGGGGCGACTCCTACGGCAACCGGGTGGACCGCTTCCTGGCCGGCACCGCTTACCTCGACGGCGCGCGTCCCTCGCTGATCATGTCGCGCGGCTACTACACGCGTACCGTGATCGCCGCGTGGGACTTCCGCAACGGGACGCTGACCAAGCGGTGGACCTTCGACTCCAACAGCGCGGGCAGCCAGTACACCGGCCAGGGCAACCACCAGCTCTCGATCGCCGACGTGGACCAGGACGGCAGGGACGAGATCGTCTTCGGCGCGATGGCGATCAACGACACCGGCGCCCCGCTCTGGAACACCGGCAACGGCCACGGCGACGCCATGCACGTCGGCGATCTCGTCCCCTCGCGGCCCGGGCTCGAGGAGTTCAAGGTGGACGAGGACGGCAGCAAGCCCAGCTCCTGGATGGCCGACGCGCGCACCGGCCAGCTCCTGTGGTCGACGCCCGCCTCCGGCGACAACGGCAGGGGCGTGTCCGGCGACATCTGGGCGGGCAGCCCCGGAGCCGAGTCCTGGTCGGCCGCCGACACCACGCTGCGCAGCACCACCGGCGCCGCGCTCGGCCGCGAACCCGGCTCGATCAACTTCCTGGCCTGGTGGGACGCCGACCCGGTCCGGGAGCTGCTGGACGCCACCCACCTCGACAAGTACGGCACGAGCGCCGACACCAGGCTCCTGACCGGCTCGAACGTCCACAGCAACAACGGCACCAAGGCCACGCCGTCGTTGTCCGGTGACCTGTTGGGGGACTGGCGCGAGGAGGTCGTCTGGCCCACCACCGACAACCGCGCCCTCCGCATCTACGCCTCGCCCGTCGTCACCACCCTCAAGATCCACACCCTGCTCCACGACCCCCAGTACCGGGTGGCCCTGGCCTGGCAGAACACCGCCTACAACCAACCGCCGCACCCGAGCTTCTTCATAGGCGACGGCATGAGTACCCCACCCCAGCCCAAGGTGTACGTGAGATGAGCTGAGACCCAGCTGCGCACCGCCTGCCAGCTCTGGGTCTTGGCGGCTCGGGTCTCTGGCCGCGCACTCCGCGTGCGTCGCCGCGGTCCTGGGACGGCATTGATGCCGGTCTCCTCAGGGCCGCGTGCCGCACCACGACCGCCCGGCCGGAAAACGAGAGGAACAGAAGCAACGAAGCCGCCATGCCTGGCGGCCACCCGGTCGAGCGCGGGGTGGTAGCTCCGGGCGACGAACCGCCAGATGGCGGGATGCATCGCGCCCAGCCGGTACGCGCCGGTCAGGGACCAGGAGTAGGCCTGGAGCCGGGCCCTTCGCCAGCGCTGACGGGGGGTGAGCGGGCCTAGGGAGGGACTTAGGCGGGTCATGACGGGTGAGACTAGTGAACGCGGATGAAAGATCGCTTTATGTCTGCTTACATCATCTAATCGCATGCGCCGACTAATGCGGCACCATCCATTCCGCATCGGCCTCTACTGTGGGTCGCGTACGGAGGAGGACGTGGTGATCGAACTATCGTGGCCCCAGGTCAGCGCCAGGCGGCTGCAACGGGCGGGGCTGGGCGCGAGTGCCGGACAGGCGGACGCAGGCGCGACGCCTTCAGGGCCGGAGGCGGAAGGCGCGACGCCGGAGGCGGTTGTGGCGGCCATGTGCGGGGCGCACGCTCAGGTGATGTCGGCCGCCGAGGCGTCCATCGGGTTGCGGCTCGACGGCGTCACCCGGGCCCACGTGCGCGAGGCGCTGTGGAGCGAGCGCAGCCTGGTCAAGACGCACGGGCCGCGTGGCACCGTACATGTGCTGCCCGCCCGCGACCTGCCGATGTGGGTGAGCGCGATGTCGTCGGTGCCTCCGGGGCACAACGCCTTTCCCGAGTACATCAGGATGACGGCCGAGCAGGCCGACCAGGTGGTGGCGGCCATCCGCGAGGTGCTGACCGGGGCCGAGATGACGATCGACGAGCTGAGCGACGCGGTCGTGGCCGCCACCGGGCCGTGGGCGGGGGAGCTGGTCATGCCCGCGTTCCAGACCATGTGGCCGCGCTGGCGGCAGGTGATGCACGTGGCCGCGCACCGGGGTGCGTTCGTCTTCGGGCCGGTCAGAGGACGCAAGGTCACCTACACCGCCGCGCCGGACGCGCCGCCGGTGCGGGACGGGCTCCTGGGGCTGGTCAGGAGCTATCTGTGGGCGTACGGGCCCGCGACGCCCGAGCAGTTCGCGCAGTGGGCCGGGGGGCCGGTGCGGTGGGCGGCCGGGGCTTTCAAGGGGATGGAACTGGAGGAGGTGCTGTTCGAGGGGAAGCGGGCCTGGGTGCTCGCGGGCGATACGGCGGTGCCCGAAGATCGGCCTCGGGGGGTGCGGCTGTTGCCGTACTTCGACGCCTATGTGGTGGCGGGGCGGCCGCGTGAGCTGCTGTACCCGGGCGCGGCGGCGGCGCGGGCGCTGGCGGGCGGGCAGGCGGGGAACTTCCCCGTGCTGCTCGTGGACGGGGACGTGAGCGGAGTCTGGCACCAGCGAAGATCAGGCAACAAGATCGACATCACGGTGGAGCCGCTCCGCGATCTCACCCCAGCGCAGCTGCGGGAGCTCGATGAGCAGGTGGAACGGGTGGGCGAGGTGATGGAGGGCCGCCCACGGCTGACCATCGGCCCGGTCAAAGTGGGCCCACACGCCTGACCGTGAGCTCCGTGCCCGCGATCGTCTGCGCGATCCGCAGGTCCGCCCCGGCCATGACCGTGTGCGCCGCGGCCGGAGTGGCGCCCGCCAGCACCAGCAGGACGACGAGGCAGAAGACCAGGGGCCGAGCTCTCATGCCTCGTCGGCGCCGACCGCGTTGGGCAGGAACAACGCGCCGAGGGCCAGCCCGATCAGCCCGGCGATGATGGGCGCGCCGGTCCACAACTCGGGTACGTCGGGCAGCCCGCCGCCCGTCGCCGACGCGACCCCGATGTACAACGACCAAGTGGCGAAGGCTGACAACCCGGCGAACGCCCAGTAGGCGCCGCGGCGCGCGGCCGACGGGCGCAACCACCGGATCAGCAGGTCGCTCACGAGGCCCGCGGCCACGAACGTCAGCAGGATCGGCACGTTCCTGAAGGCCGTCTGCGCTCCCGGCATCAGCACCGCCACCGCGTACATGACGGTCACGGCGCCGAAGGGCAGGCGCCAGCGGCGGGCCAGCAGCAACACGGGGGCCAGCAGGACGACGTTGGTGACGACCATCGCCGTGGCGAGCCGGTCGGGACTCGGGCCGCCGGGAGAGTCGATGGAGGAGTACGCCTCGACGATGTGCGTCGAGCCGTACTGCATGGCGTCCCCGTACGAGAGGAACAGCGACACCAGCGTGGTGGCGAACGCGAGCCCGACCAGCGCGGGGAGCAGGCGGCCGAGGGACGGTCGCGGGCCCACGTCGGGGGCGTTCCAGGCGGAGCGGAGCGGTGTGGTGATGATGAGCATCATCGTCACGATCAGCCCGAGATGGGATGGGCTGAACAGGATGTCGATGGTCGTCTCGATGCCGAGGAAGGTGTGCCACATCATGTCGGCGACTCCGAAGGCGGCGAACGCGGGCACCGCCACGAGCCCGGCCAGATAGCCCGTGGGCACCGCCGCCAGCCCTTGTCTGCCGGTGCGGACGTTGCGCCACACCTGCCAGATGATCCACCCGGAGACCGCGGCGAACCCCGAGTAGAACGCCGCGTGCCACGGCGTGAAGAACGTCTCCAGTTCGGTCAGGTTGCTGTGGGCCCACGCGTCGATCATCAGTCCGACGCCGAACCAGATCCCCAGCAGTGCCGTGACCAGGTCCGTACGGGGTGACACCCACCCGCGTGGCTCCCCCGAGTCCGCCAGTAATCGCCGTAGGCCGGCATTCGTCATGGCCACCTCAAAGCTCCCTTCGGTCCATTTGAATCTACTCAAAACGGGCGGAAGGCGGGGAGGTGTTATAGCGATCCCTATCTTCCCTAAGACTCCCTAAGATGGTGCATAATGGGGAAGGTTATGGAGCAATACACCGTGGAGCAGGCAGCGGGCATCCTGGGGCTGCACGTCAAGACCGTGCGCAACTACGTACGAGATGGGCGGTTGCCCGCCGTGCGGATCGGCAAGCAGTACCGGATCGCCAAGGAGGACCTGGCGGAGTTCGCGGGGCTGCCGGTCGCAAGTCCGGCGCGCCGGCACGCCGAGGTGTCCAGCATCGTGCAGATCGACGGCATCGCCAGGGACGAGATGGACCGGGTCAGCACGATGGTCTTGGGGGGTCTGGCGGGCCGACCGCACGGGCTGCGGGTGGAGTTCGTCTACGACGAGGAGCGTGCGCACCTGAAGATCATCGTGCTGGGCGGGCTGGAGGCGAGCGCACAGGTGTTGCGGATCGTCGACGCGCTGGTGAGGGAGTGAACGAACTTATGAGCGGGATCTACGCGTCGCCGGAAGGGGCGCGGGCCGTCGAACGGCGCTACCGGGAGTTTCTCGGGCGGTGGCCGGTGCCGAGCGAGCACCTGCGGGTGCCGACGGGGCAGGGAGAGACGTTCGTGGTGGCGTGCGGTCCTGCCGGGGCGCCGCCGCTGCTGCTCCTGCACGGGTCGGGCACCAACAGCGCCATGTGGCTGGGCGACGTCGCCAGGTGGGCGCAGCATTTCCGGATATATACGGTTGATCTCATCGGCGAGCCCGGCTTGAGCGCGCCGTCCCGGCCGCCGCTGAGCTCCGGCGCGTACGCGGACTGGCTCGACGAGGTGCTGGCCGGGCTCGGGTTGGAACGGGTCTCGATCGCCGGGGTGTCGCTGGGCGGGTGGATGGCGCTCGATTTCGCCACCCGGTGGCCGGACCGGGTCGAACGGCTGGTGCTGACCTGTCCGAGCGGCATCGGCCACCAGAGGTGGCTGCCGGTGCTGGGCGCGGCGGCGCTGATGCTGCTCGGCGGCGCACGCGGCCGCCGCCGCGCGATGCACCTCATCCTGGGCCCAGCCTCACCATCCGCCCCGGAGGCCGCGCCCATGGCCGGTGAGTTCGCCGAGTACGCACTGCTGATCCACAAGACCTTCCGGCCGCGCCGCGGCAAGTTGCCGATCTTCCCCGACGCGGCCCTGCGCCGGCTGACCATGCCCCTGCTGGTGATCGCCGGAGGCCGGGACCGCCTGCTCGACTCCTACGACACGCGCCGCCGCCTGGCGCGCACCGTACCGGGGGCGGACGTGCGGCTGCTGGCCGAGGCCGGTCACCTGCTCCCCGCCCACACGCAAGAGATCACCGACTTCCTGGAGGCCACCCATGCTTGACGATCGAATCCTCGTGTGCGAGCCGGACGGCCCCCGCCTGCGCGAAGACCGCGACGCGCTCGACCTGATCGGCGAGGCTGGCGCGACCGGCGCCACGTGGGTGGCGGTGCCCGCGGAGCGCTTCCACGAGGACTTCTTCGTCCTGCGCACCGGCGTGGCGGGGGAGATCGCGCAGAAGTTCGTCAACTACCGGGTCGGCCTGGCGGTCGTGGGGGACATCTCCCGATTCACCGCGGCCAGCACAGCGCTGAGCGCCTGGGTGCTCGAATCGAACCGGGGCGGCCACATCTGGTTCGTCCGCGACCTGGAGGAACTGGCGGCCCGATGGTCGGCGCGCGGATGAGAGACTCCCAGAGTATACTCAGCCGGTCTTCATGGCCGCCTCGACGCCGTCGAGCAGCACCGAGAGTCCGACCGTGAACGTCTCGTTGACCCGATGCTCCAGGTACGGCTCATCCTCGCCGGGCACGTCGTCCTCCGACTCCACCCAGGTCACCATGGGGAACCGGGCGGCGAACCCCGGCGCCACCTCCTCCAGCAGGGACGAACGCGCCTGCCACCACTCCTCGTCCGACACCCCGGTCGCCGCCGGGGCCAGCCGCGACTCCGAGATCGTCTTGGCCGCCCCGCGCACGAAGTCGAACAGCAACGACACCACCCCCCGCAGCCGGCCCGGCCCCAGCCCGGTGCCGCGCAGGATCCCGACCACGGTCTCCAGCACCGCGAACTCGTTGGGCCCCAGCACCGGCCGCGCCTGCGACACCTGCAACACCCACGGATGCCGCAGGTAGAAGGCCAGCATGTGCTCGGCCCACGAGGAGACGGCCGGGCGCCAGCCGCCGCTCAGGTCGTATTCGGCGGGCAGCTCCGCCAGTGCCCTGTCGTACATCAGGTCGACGAGCTCGCCCTTGCTCGGCACGTACGTGTAGAGCGCCATCCCCGTGCGGCCGAGCCGCTCGCCCACCCTGCGCATGGACAGCGCCGCCATGCCCTCACGGTCGGCCACGGCGATGGCGGCGTCGACGATCACGTCCACGCTCAGCCCCGGCTTGGGCCCCGGCCGCACCTCGTCCGGCCCGCCGGTGCGCCACAGCAGCGCCATCGAACGTCGTGCGTCACCCTGACCGGCGAAGACGACCAACGCGGAACTCCTTGCGACCCGAACTCTTTACGCCATAAGGATATCAGCGGCCGTCCCGGCGGGAGGCCACGGCGGCGAGCATCTCCCAGGCCGCCTCCGGGTGCAGCGTCTCGTCCGGATCCTCGTTGAACGGATCGAACACGACGGTCTCCGCGCCGAGCAGGCGCAACTGTTCGAGGTCGTCCATGACCTGCTCGATCGTGCCCTCGCCGGCGCGCCGGTCCGCGCTCGTGACCGGCGACCTGGTGATCCGCAGCAGGATCCTGGGTGCGAAGGCGGGCACGGGCCGGTGCTGCTCGTCCGCGATCGTCTTCAGCCGCGGCCATGTCTCGCGCAGCCAGGGGAGCGTGTTCCTGAGCGGGTGCCACGCCTCGCCGAACCGCACCGCCCTGCGCAGCGCCGCGTCGCTGCTCCCGCCCACCCAGACGGGTACGCCGCCGGAACGGTAGTCGCCCTCGTCGGCCCACGCGGCCCGGATGGCGGCGAGGTGCTCATCGGTCAGCCGGCCGCGCCGATCGTAGCGGACCCCGAGCGCCTCGAACTCCTGCCGCGCCCACCCGACCCCCACACCCAGCACCAGCCGGCCGCCGCTGAGGTCGTTGAGGTTGGCCGCCATGCGGGCCACGAGCAGTGGATGCCGGTACGGGACGATGAGCACGGTCGTGCCCAGCGTGATCCGGGAGGTGGCTCCGGCGAGCCAGGCCAGAGTGGTGAACGGCTCGTAGAACGGCGCAGGATACTGCTCGGCGACATCGGGGGTGATCACGACGTGGTCCGACACCATCAGCAGGTCGTATCCGAGCCCTTCGACCGTCAGAGCCCAGCGCCGCAGGATGCCGGGGTCGGTGCCGGGGCCGAAGTTGGGGACGTTCACGCCTAGTCGCACCGGGTCAGGCTATCCAGCGATCATCTCCGCCCGGAAGGCGGGGGCGTCGGGCACGGGCCGGCGCGTCCGGCATGCGCGGTCCCGGCGCCCGTACGGCGGGCACCGGGACAGGCGCGTGGTGGGAGCTCAGTCGACGCCGATGCCGGTTCCGGGGCCGAACCCGTGGCCGGCCCAGTTGCCGTTGCCGCTGGCAGGCCAGTTGCGGTGCGTCCAGTGGTCCTCGCCCCACACCCCCTTGCCGTGGTGGCCGTCCCAGCCCCAGTTCCCGCCCCACCAGGGGTGGCTGTCCTTGCAGCCGGCGGCGCGGGTCCCGGCGAATATCCCGTAGCGGGTGACGAGGTGGTAGGTCGTGTCTTCGTTCACCCCGAGGCCACAGTGGTCCGGGTACCGGTGGTTCCAGTCGGTCCAGGTGTCGGCGGCGGCGGCGCCGGCTGACCCGAAGAGCGCGGCCGCGGCGAGCAGCGCACCGCCGGTGGCGATGAGGCTACTTCTCATGATCTCCCCCTGTAATCACGAAGTGACATCGGCCATCACTATACGTAGCGATCTTGTGGTATTAGTGCAGCGCCACGCACCGTTTCGCCCAACAGGGGGCCGTTGGCCAGCAAATAGGCTCGATCCGTACCGCGATCGCGAGCCCGTGGTGTGATCAGCTCGCCTCGTTGAAGAAATGGGTCAGTACGGGGGCGAGCAAGCTCGCTTCGACGTCGTGGAACCCGCCGGGCAGGCTGCGGTGCAGAGCCCCAGGTACGGCCCGCGCCACGGTCCTGGTGGAGGTGTGCAGGGTCTCCGGGCTGGCCTGGCTGTCGACGAGCAGCGTGGGCACGGCGACGGAGGCGTACCGGTCGGTCCGGGCCGAGCTCGTGATGGTGGTGTCGTACACGAGGGTGTGCGCGATCGCCTCCAGCGCCGGTCGGAACGGCGAGTTGCGCATCCCGGCGATCATCGCGGGCGGGATGCCGACCGCGGCCTGGAACACCTCGACGGCCTCGCCCCGCCGGCCCGCCCGCACCAGCTCGTCGAGGCGGTCGCGCAGCGCGGCCTCGGCGTCGCTCCCGACCGGCGGCGGCTCGAACAGCGCCAGCCCGGCGATCCCCTTCGCGTGCAGGCTCGCTTCGAGGGCGAGCACCGCGCCGGAGGAGTGCCCGAACACGAACGCCGTCCCGCCCGCGTGCTCGACCAGCGCCACGAGGTCCGCGATCTCGCGTTCCACGATCGGTGCGGCGGTTGCGTCACTGTCGCCGCTCTCGCCCCGCCCGCGCCTGTCGTAGGTGTAGACGGTGAAGTCGCGGGCCAGCTCGGCCGCCAGCGCCCCGCTCGGCCCCGCGCCCCGGTAGCACATGGCCCCGTCCACCAGGATGACCGCCGGCCCCTCGCCCACGCGGTCGAAGGCGATGCGGGTGCCGTCGGAGGATGTCACGGTGTTCATGGGTTGTCCCTTTCGCATTGCTGATGACGTCCTACCGACGAATGGGATCGCCCCAGACAGACACCCCTATGACGGTTTAACGGCCCGGAGATAGAACAACAGGGGCCGCAGGTTGCCCTCGGTCTCCAGCCGGAACCCGGCGGCCGGCACCAGGGCGCCCAGCATCTCCTCCGGATCGTGCCGCATGGCCGGGGTCAGCATCCCGGTCAGGCGGTGGGCGAGCGGGTTCAGCGGCGGGCGGGACTCGGCGATCAGCAGCCGGCCGCCGGGCCGCAGGACGCGGGAGCTTTCCGAGGCCCATGCCTGTTACCTCCTTTGGCTGTTCCGTTCAGGTCACCGCATGGCCGGTGGTCCGGTCAACCGCGCCGTACTGACCATCCAGCGCGGCGGTGGTCAGCGACTGGATCCAGTCAGCAGCACTTCCGCCCCCACCGGGTGGAACCCGGCCGCGAGGAAGGCCCGTACGCTGGCCGCGTTGCCCGGCGCCACCTGCGCCCACAAGGGCTCCTGGACGAGGTGGCGGGCGGACCCGGCCAGGATCCGGCCCACCCCATGGCCGCGGTGCTCCGGCTCGACCTCGATCGCGACCTCCCACCGTCCCGCCACCCCGCGCCCCACGGTGAGCAGGCCGCCCCGGCCGGTCCACACACGTACGGAGTCGCGGTACTCGCGGGCCCGCTCCACCCGCGGGTGATCGCTGCCGGTGATCTCTTCCAGCGGGACCGGGGGAGGGCCCTGGAGCGGCTCGGCCAGGCAGAGCATGTCGACGCAGCCGATCCGCCGTGCCGTCTCGTTCGCCAGGGCCAGCAGAAACGGCGGGCCGAGGGGCGCCGACAGGTCGTCGGACGGGAGCCGATCGCGGATCCAGCCCGGCTCGACGTCGGCGAAGATCACGGAGTGGGCGGTGAAGGCGATGACTCCCAGGTCGCGGGGCGACGGCTGCGGCAGGATCGTCACGCTGCCGTCCGCCTCGGGCATCCGTCCGCGCTCAACCCCGGTGAGAAGATCCGCCAGCGTTTCCATGCCTACATTTCAGCATGAATCTACATTGTAAAGGCGCCGGGCCGGGTGTCATTGCGATGTCGCCGGTCGGCGCGAGGCAGCTAGAGGCCATGCCTGGCCAGGGGTTCGACGAGCTCGTGTTCCTCGTACGACAGGTGGGACAACAAACTGTCGGTGAGCAGGTCTACGGTGGTGCGCAGGTCGTCGAGGCCGCCTGGATCCGTGACGAAGGCGACGAGGGCGCGGTCGACTCGTTCGATGACTTTGTGGATGGCTTGATGTTCTTCTTTGAGACGGTCGAGCACGGGTGCGAGGCGGGGGTCCGTGCGGCGTAGCTGGGGGAAGACGAGGGCGTCCTCGGCGGAGTGGTGCATGGTGACGAGGCGGCAGTAGGACTCGCAGTAGGCGCCGAGGGTCCAGTTGTTCTGGCGCATGGTCATGGTGTTGATGTGGGAGCGGGCGGTGCTCGCGTCGATCGTTCCGGCGGCTACCTGGTCGACGAGGTCGCGCAGCTGGGCGAGTTCGCTGCGCAGGTGGTCGTGGACGTCGATGAGGTGCTGGCCGTTGGCCTGCTCCCTGGGGGTGTAACGCCTGCCGGGGTCGGGGCGGGGACCGGTGGGGCGGGTGCTGTCGTCCCACACTCGGATGTCCGTCAGTCGTACGCCGTCGTAGGGGGTCGGCGTGGCGGCCAACTCGGCGCCCCGCGTGCCGGGCTTCGGGGTGGAGGCTGGTGAGGTGCCTGGCTGGGCGGTCTGCCGGCCGGTTGTGGTCTTCGGGGCGGCGTGCTCCGTGGCGGTGGACACGCGGTCGGTGGGTTCGGGGGTGGTGGACGCGCGTTCGGCGGCGACGAGTTCGCGTACCTCTGGGGCGGTTTCCGTGGCGAAGCGCTGGATGCGGTGGGGGTCGTTCACCATGAGCGTGAAGACGCTGATGCCGTGCGTGAGGGCGAGTTCGGCGAGCTGGTCGGTGGGAAGTTCCTGGCCGAGGTTGAGGAGGCGGCGGATGTCGCGGGGCGAGCGGCCCGCTTCGGCGGCGGCCTCGTCGATGATGGCGTTGCCTTCGGCGATCTCGTCGGTGCTCCGGTAACGGGGGAGGGAGGGGAGCCAGCCGTCCGCGAGGCGGCCGGTGAGGCGGAGCATGCGAGGCTTGTACGCGCCGAGCCAGATGCCGATGTCGTGGGCGGGTCGCGGGCCGCGTTCGGCACCGTTGACCTGGTAGTGCTCGCCTTGGTGATGGATGCCGCCTGGGGCGTCGGCGTCCCAGGCCGCGCGGATGATCGCGACGCCTTCCTCCAGCGCGTCCACGGCCTGGCGTGGGGTGAGGTGCGGGGCGCCCATGGAGGCGATGGCGTCCCAGTACCCGCCGGTGCCGAGGGCGAGCTCGAAACGGCCGTGGCTGAGGATGTCGAGGCTGGCGGCGGCCTTGGCGAGCATGGCCGGGGGCCGCAGCGGCAGCGGGTGGACGTTGCCCGCCAGCCGGATCGTCTCCGTACTGGCCGCGACGTAGCTGAGCAGGGTCCAGGTGTCGAGGAGCGTCGGCTGGTAGGGGTGGTCCTGGAAGGTGACGAGGTCGAGTCCGGCGCGTTCGGCGAGCTGGGCGAGGGCCACGACGGCGTCGGCGTGTTGCGTGGACGGCACGAGGTTGGCGCTGAAGAGCAGGTCGTGGCCGTAGTCGGGCATGAGTGGCTCCTTGGGTTGCGCTGTGCCGCGGGCCGTTAGTTTGCAGTGCGAACAGTTGGTTATATGAAGAAAATTAGTTCGTGTCGCGAACGATTGTCAACTAGACTGTGTCGCGTGGTGATGACGAAAGAGCCGGTCCTGCAGTTCACCGACGCGCTCGTACGCCTGGCGCATCTGGTGCAGCAGGTGTTCGGGGAGGTCAGCCGGGAGCACGACCTGACGCCGCAGCAGGCGCAGTTGTTGTGCCTGCTCGTGGGCGGGTCGGTCGGGATGTCGGAGCTGACCCGTTCGCTGCACCTGGAGAAGTCGAGCCTGACCGGGCTCGTGGATCGGGCCGAGAAGCGTGGCCTGGTGGTCCGCACGCGCGACTCCCGTGATCGGCGGGCCTGCCGGATCGAGCTGACGTGCGACGGTGCGCGCATCGCGGTACGCGCGCACAACGGGGTCACCGAGCGCCTGGAGGCGTTGGCGGGGGAGTTGCCCCAGGAGCACAGGGATGTGCTGGCGTCGGCCATCGGCGGGATCCTGGCCGAACACACATCGCAGACCGGCCGCGTCTGGTCCCCGTCGGAGTCGTGAGCGGCGGATCACGCGGTAGCGCTCCGACAGGGCCTGGAACGGCCGCGCCGGCCCCCCGCGTCACCTCCCGGATCCTGCGCCATCCGCACCAGCGCAAGGGCCTGGTGTCCCTGCGCCTGTGCACCGCCGAGAACGGGGTCCGCGACGTGATCGTCTCCAAGCGGCAGGGCGAGCTCTACCGCCTGGCCAGGGACGCCGAATGGGGCGACGGCCGGCCGCGTACCGACTGAAACCCATTGAGACACCCGTCACATTCGCGGCCGCGGCGTCACACTTCGGGTGGGGGCGGGCTCACAGTAGGTGACAAGCCACGACCGTGCCAGGGGGAATGCCGCGATGCCAGAGAGGTCGGCCACGCAGGTCTTCATCGACCACCGCGAGCTGCTGTTCTCCATCGTCTACAACATGCTGGGCAGCGTCGCCGACACCGAGGACGTGCTGCAGGAGACGTGGCTGTCGTGGGCCTCCAGAGATCTGGAGCAGATCGAGAACCCGCGTGCCTACCTGGTGCGGATCGCGGTCAACCGGGCGCTGGCCCGCCAGGCGAGCATCAGCAAGAGGCGCGAGGACTACGTCGGCCCCTGGTTGCCCGAGCCCGTCGCCACCGGGCAGGAGGACGCCGCCGATCCGGCCGTTCGCGCGGAGTCGGTGTCGATGGCGCTGCTCGTGGTGCTGCAGACGCTCACCCCGCTCGAACGCGTCGTCTTCCTGCTGAACGAGGTCTTCGGCTACGCCCACACCGAGATCGGCAAGATCCTCGACCGCACGCCGGCGGCCGTGCGCCAGCTCGCCCACCGCGCCCGCGAACACGTCCACGCCCGCCGCCCCCGCTACGACGTCGACCCGGGGTTGCGGCGCAAGGTCACCGAGCAGTTCCTGTCGGCCGTGTTCGGCGGCGACCTCCAGGGCCTGCTGGGGCTGCTGGCGCCGGACGTGACCCTGTGGTCCGACGGCGGTGGCAAGGCTCCCGCGCCGGGCCTGCGTCCCATCCACGGCCGTGACAAGGTGGCCAGGCTGCTGTCCCGGGGGTCCGGCCGCGTACCGTCCGGTCTGGACGTCCACTACCGCGAGGTGAACGGCGACCCGTCGGCGGTGCTGTTCGACGGCGACGCGCCGTTCGGCATGATGGTGCTGGACCTGACCCCGGACGGCGAGCGGATCGCCGGCATCTACACCGTCACCAACCCCGACAAGCTCACTCATCTCGGACGCGGAAATGAGGAAAGATCAGATTCCGGATCCGCGGACACGCCATCCTTGGAGGATGCGGACGACTGATCTCCTTCACGCCCTGTACGCCCGGCGCCTGCGCCGTCAGGCTACGGCGGGCCCGCTGCCCCGCCACGTCGGCCTGATCATAGACGGCAACCGGCGCTGGGCCAGGCAGATGGGCCTGGCCAACCCGAGCATCGGCCACAAGTACGGCGCCGAGCACATCGCCGACGTGTTGTCGTGGTGCGAGGGGCTGGGCATCGAGCACCTGACTGTGTTCCTGTGCTCGACGGAGAACCTGCAACGGCGCGGGGACGAGGAGGTGGCCTTCCTGCTGCGGGTGATCGAGCGGATGGTCACCGACCGGCTCGACCGGCCCGACGCGCGGTGGCGGGTGCACGTGGCGGGCCTGCTCGATATGCTGCCCGACACCACGGCCCGCGTCCTCAAGAGCGCCGTCGAGGCCACCCGCACGTGCGACACCGGCTTCAACCTGACGCTCGCCATCGGGTACGGGGGCCGCCAGGAAGTGATCGACGCCCTGCGGGAGCTGCTGTACGAGCGGGCCGAGGCCGGGGAGTCGATGCTGGAGCTGGCCTCGACCCTGACCGTGGACGACGTGGCCCGCCACCTGTACACGGCCGGGCAGCCCGACCCCGACCTGGTGATCCGTACCAGTGGTGAGCAGCGCATGTCGAACTTCCTGTTGTGGCAGTCGGCCTACTCGGAGTTGTACTTCTGCGAGGCGTACTGGCCGGCCTTCCGCGAGATCGACTTCCTGCGCGCGCTCCGCAGCTTCGCCGCCCGGCAGCGGCGCTTCGGCGGCTGAATTCGGTTGCCGGGGGAGGGGCGTTGATGCTGAGGTGGCCGGATGGATCGTGACGAGGTGCTGGCCGTGTTCGACCGGCAGATGCGGCGGGAGGCCCGGCCGGACGGACCCGGGATCAGGGTCGAGCGGGCGGGTGACGTGGCGCGGCAGGTCGGCCCCGAGCACGGCTGGAACGGCGTCATCTGGTCGGACCTCGGCCCCGGGAACGCCGACGCGGCGATCGCGGAGCAGGTGCGCTACTTCGGGGGGCGGGCGTTCGAGTGGAAGCTGTACGCCCACGACCGGCCCGCCGACCTCGACCGCCGCCTCCTGGCCGCCGGCTTCACCCCCGAACCTGAGGAAACCCTCATGGTCGCCGAGGTTGGCCGGGAAGGCGGTGACCCGTCCGCCGTCGAGGTGCCGGAGGGCGTCCGGCTGGTGCCGGTGACCGACCGGGACGGGGTGGAGTTGGTGGCCGGCGTTCACGACCGTGCCTTCGGGACCACCCGCGACCACATCAGGGAACGCCTGCTCGACCAGCTCGCCGCCGGCACCGTGATCGCCGTCGTGGCCATGGCCGGCGACGTGCCGATCAGCGGCGCCCGGATGGACCTGCACCCGGGCACCCGGTTCGCGAGCCTGTGGGGCGGCGGCACCGTACCGGAATGGCGCGGGCGGGGCGTCTACCGCGCGCTGGTCGCCTACCGGGCCCGCGAGGCCGCCGCGCGCGGCTACGACTACCTGCAGGTCGACGCCTCCAGCCAGAGCCGGCCGATCCTGCTGCGGCTGGGGTTCGAGCCGCTCACCACGACGACGCCGTACGTCCATGCTTGAGTACCCTTTGATATCCACCACCTGAGAGGAGACCAGCACGTTGCCCGGAACGAACCCGCGCGAGCTCGGCCTGCTGGCCGACTGCGAGAGCTGCTTCGGGCTGTGCTGCGTCGCGCTGCCGTTCTCGGCCTCGGCCGACTTCGCCACGGACAAGGACGCCGGGCAGCCCTGCCACAACCTGCGCGACGACTTCCGCTGCTCCATCCACCAGCAGCTCAGGCAGCGCGGCTTCCCCGGCTGCACCGTGTACGACTGTTTCGGGGCGGGGCAGAAGGTCTCGCAGGTCACGTTCGAGGCCAGGAGCTGGCGGGAGGCTCCGGGGACGGCCAGGCAGATGTACGCGGTGTTCCCGGTCATGCGGCAGCTGCACGAACTGCTGTGGTACCTGGCCGAGGCGCTGACCCTGGAGCCCGCCACGCCGATCCACCCCGAGCTCCGGCACACCCTCGAGGAGACGGAGCGGCTCACCAGGGAGGGCGCCCACGTGCTGGAGAAACTGGACGTGGCGGCACACCGGGCCGACGTCAACGCCCTGCTGCTCCGTACGAGTGAGCTGGTCAGGGCCGGGCGCGAGGGCAAGGACCGCAGGGGAGCGGACCTGATCGGCGCCAAGCTCAAGGGAGCCGGCCTGCGCGCGGCCAACCTTCGCGGGGCCTACTTGATCGGCGCCGATCTGCGGGGTGCGGACCTGCGGCAGGCCGACCTGATCGGGGCCGACCTCAGAGGCGCCGACCTGGCCGGGGCCGACCTCACCGGCGCCTTCTTCCTCACCCAGGCCCAGCTCAACGCCGCCAAGGGCGACGCCGCCACCCTCCTCCCGGCCTCACTCACCCACCCGGCCCACTGGGCGGACCCCCGCACCGCGCCGGGACCGGACGCCCGGAGCAGACCGGGCCGCGCCAGCCGCACCCCGCGCCGCCGCTGACGCCGTTCACCGGGATGCCGCGGGCGGACGCTCGCCGAGGATCGGTGCGATGGCCGGAGAGCGCCTTCAAGGGCGGCGGGAATGTCAATAGGGTCGGAGATCACACCAGCGTGACCGCTAAGGAGACCCGGTATGACCATCACCCCGTACACCGTGACCGACCCCGTCGCCGAGCACGGAGAGGGGCCCGTGTGGTCCGGGCGCTGGGGCGGGTTGCGGTGGGTCGACATGCTGGCCGGGGACGTGCTGGCGCTCGACCCCCAAGGCCGGGTACGCCGCCGCCATGTGGGTCCGGTGGCCGCCGTCGTGCGCCCGCGCGTGTCCGGTGGTTACGTGGTCGCCTCCGAACGCGAGCTGCTGCTGTCCGACTCCGACGACCTGGACGCCCCCCTGCGTTCCCTCGGCGAGGCGTGGACCGACCCCGCGATCCGGATGAACGAGGGCGGCTGCGACCCCGGCGGCCGCTTCTACATCGGCAGCATGGCCTACGACGCGAGCCCCGGGCGCGGGTCGCTGTACGTGGCCGAACCCGACGGCCGGCTGCGCGTGGTGGTGCCGGGGGTGACGATCTCCAACGGGTTCGACTTCAGCCCGGACGGCGCCCTGGCCTACTACGCCGACACCGCGACCGGGCGCGTCGACGTGTTCGACTACGACCCGGAGGGCGGGCTCACGGGGCGGCGGCCGTTCGCGGTGGTCGACCCCGAGCGCGGGGCTCCCGACGGGCTGACGGTGGACGCCGATGGCGGGGTCTGGGTGGCGTTGTGGCAGGGCTGGGCCGTGCACAGGTACACCCCGGAAGGGCGGCTGGACGCCGTGATCGACCTGCCGGTGCGGAAGGTCACGGCGGTGACGTTCGGGGGAGAGGAGCTCGACCGGTTGTTCATCACCACTTCGGCCCTCGACGTGGACCGCGCCGAGCAGCCGGACGCGGGCGCCGTCTTCGCGGCCGACCCCGGCGTGCGGGGCCGCCCGGTGCTCCCGGCGACCCTCTGACCTTCAGGGTTCGGGGGAGCGCAGCGGGGATTTGGTGGGGGGCGACGTCCAGCACGCGCCAGCGGACGGGAAGGGCCGTCTGCGGCGTCAGCCGGCTCTCCAGCAACACCACGGTCGCCTGATAGGCCACCGACAGGCGGTCGGGCGCCGGCGTGAACGTCGCCCATCACTTGGACAGCGCTTCCCCGCTCAGCGGTTCCATCGAGCGGCGAACCGGATCGATCCGCTCGTCCGCGTGGATGGGCCGAGGCCGGTCAGTAGCGGTAGGACGCGGCGGCGTTACAGGCGCCGAAGCCGCCGGCGCGCAGGACGACGCGGCCCGACCGGACCCGGATCGCGGTCTCGGTGCCGTCCCCGGCCTCCGCCACTCCGGCCGCCGCCGCCAGCTCGCCCGACTCGTCGTACACCATCCGCAGCCGCGGCCACGCCGGGCGCGGGAACGTCTGGCGCAGGCACGTGCACAGCTCGGCGATCACCAGCCGGGCCAGCGGCAGCAGCTCCTGGGGCGCGCTGGTGACGACGACGGCGGTGACCTCGGCACCCGGCGGCGCCGCGCGTACGGCCTCCTCGGCGGCGGACAGCCGGTGCAACCCCAGCACCGCCACCACCCCGTCGCCGGACAGGCGCACCCGCTCGCCCGTGATCGCGTCCAGAGAAGAGGACGGCGGCGACCACGGCGAGTCGATCTCCCGCACCTCCGGGATCATCGGCGCCACCGCCCACCGGTCGCCCAGGTCCAGGTCGGCGAGCTGCTCGCACACCCGGATGACGTTGAACGGCTCCACGAACCCCGGCGCCGCCGCCGACAGCTGCCCGGCCCCCTGCAGGACGGTCAGGACGGCCTCGGCCAGCCGAACCAGGCGCCCGTCCGGCTCCCGGGGCGGGCGCAGCCGCTCCATGGCGAGCCCGAGCAGCACCGCGTTCAGCTTCATGAGCTGCGCGAACGGCCGTCGCGTGACCTCGTCGGCGAGGATCTCGGGCATCAGGTCCATGCCCAGCCTGGTCGGGCCGTGCTCGTCGTCGGTGGCCAGCGGCAGCCGGGTCACCCACGTGCGGGCCACCCCGGCGAGCGCCTCGCGCACGGTGAGCGCGGGCTCCGGCTGCTCGGCCACGGGAGCGCGCTCGGCCAGCTCGGCCAGGACGGCGAAATAGAGCGCCCGCTTGCCGGGGAAGTTGGAGTAGACCGCGCCGCGCGTGAGGTCGGCGCGGTCGGCGATGTGGTCGATCTTCGCGTCCCGGAATCCGCGCTCAGCGAACTCCTCCCTGGCCGCGGCCAGCACTTTCGCGCGATTTCGCTCCTGAGCCTCCGCTCTGGTGAGCCGGACCATCGTCCTCCTCGTTGCCGTTCGCTCCCGGGCCAAGATACCGTGAACATTCAGATGATGGGATCATTCGAAATCTGGAGTGGCGATGACCGACGTGCCTGAGATCGACCTGACCGACCTCGCGGTGCTGCAGGACCCGTTCACCGCGTACGCGCGGGCCAGGGAGCAGTCGCCGGTGGCCCGGCTGCTGGCGCCCGGGTACGCGTTCTGGGCCGTGATGCGGCACGAGGAGGCCAGGGCGATGCTGACCGACCCGCGCCTCGAGATCAACGCGGGCAGCTTCATGCGGCCCGACGTGCCGGAGCACTGCCTGCCCTACATGCGCACCATGTCCGAGATGAACGGCCCCGAGCACGCGCGGCTGCGCAGGCTGGTGGCGCCCGCGTTCACGCCGCGCAAGGCCGCCGAGTTCGGGCCGCGGATCGAGCGGATCGTGGACGGCCTGCTCGACGAGCTGGACGGGCAAACCGCCGTGGACCTGCTGGCGCACTTCGCCCGGCCGCTGCCGATCGAGGTGATCTGCGAGCTGGTCGGCATCCCGGCCGCCGACCGCCCCCGCTGGCGCGAGTTCGGGGCCGCCGTCGCGGGCGGGCACGGGGAGAAGTTCGCGCAGGCCATCCCGGGGATCCTGGAGGGCGCCAAGGTGGCGGTCGCCAGGGGCGTGGCCGAGCCGGGCGACGACCTCATCTCCGACCTCGCCCGCGTCATGGAGGAGGACGGCGACCGGCTGGACGAGGTCGAGCTGGTCACCATGATCTGGCAGCTCGTGCTGGCCGGCCAGACGCCCACGAATCTCATCGCCAACGCCGTGCACGCCCTGCTCTCCCACCCCGCGCAGCTCGCCGCGCTGCGCGCCGACCCGGAGCTCATGCCGCGCGCCGTGGCGGAGCTGATGCGCTGGTGCGGGCCGCAACTGCTGACCATCCCCCGCTTCACCAGGGAGGACGTCGAGATCGGCGGCGTGCTCATCCCCAAGGGGGAGCCGGTCACCGCCTCGATCGCCTCCGCCAACCGGGACCCGCGGGTGTTCGAGGAGCCGGACAGGCTCGACCTCGGGCGGGAGCCGGCGGGGCACCTCGGGTTCGCGCACGGGCCGCACTTCTGCGTCGGCGCCTCGCTGGCCCGCGTGCAGACCGGCCTCGCGCTCGGCGGCCTGCTGCGCCGCTTCCCCGGCCTGGCGCTCGCGGGGGAGTCCCGGCAGACCCCCGACCCGGGTACGTGGCGCCTGACGTCCCTGCCCATGACCCTGCGACCGGCCGGCTGAGGCCCCGGTGGCGCGCATCGGCAAGGGTGGGGACCTGCTGCTCTGCTCGTTCTGCGGGAAGAGCCAGAAAGAGGTGCGCAAGCTCATCGCGGGCCCGCCGTCCGTCTACATCTGCGACGAGTGCGTGGGGCTCTGCACGGAGCTCATCGCGGAAGAGCTCGAGGCCGGCGAGGCTCTCGAGCTGCCCACGCCGCGCGAGATCTGCGCGTTCCTCGATCAGTACGTGATCGGCCAGGAACAGGCCAAGAAGGCGCTGTCGGTCGCGGTCTACAACCACTACAAGCGGGTACGGCCGGCCAAGGACGAGTCCGTCGAGCTGGGCAAGTCGAACATCCTGCTGGTCGGCCCCACGGGCAGCGGCAAGACGTACCTGGTGCAGACGCTGGCGCGGATGCTCGACGTGCCGTTCGCCATCGCCGACGCCACCGCGCTCACCGAGGCCGGCTACGTCGGCGACGACGTCGAGAACATGTTGCTCAAGCTCATCCAGGCGGCCGGCTTCGACGTCGGGAAGGCCGAGACCGGCATCGTCTACATCGACGAGATCGACAAGATCGCCCGCAAGAGCGAGAACCCGTCGATCACCCGCGACGTCTCAGGCGAGGGGGTCCAGCAGGCGCTGCTGAAGATCCTGGAGGGCACGGTCGCCGGCGTGCCGCCGCAGGGCGGCAGGAAACATCCGCACCAGGACCTCGTCCAGATCGACACGACCAATGTGCTGTTCATCGCGGGCGGCGCGTTCGCGGGCCTGGAGGAGATCATCGAGCGCCGGGCCGTCCGCGGAGGCGCCGGGTTCGGCGCCGTGCCGCGGGCCGGCGACGACGACCTCCTGTCCCAGGTCATGCCGCAGGATCTGCTGACGTACGGGCTGATCCCCGAGCTGGTCGGCAGGCTCCCTGTGGTGACGGCGCTGCGGCCGCTGGACCGTACGGCGCTGATGCGGATGCTCACCGAGCCGCGCAACGCGCTGATCAAGCAGTACCGGAGGTTGTTCGAGCTGGACGGGGTGGAGCTGGAGTTCGACGAGGACGCCGTGTCGGCCGTCGCCGAGCAGGCGCTGCTGCGCCGCACCGGCGCCAGGGCCACCCGGGCGATCCTCGAAGAGGTGCTGCTCAACGTGATGTATGAGGTGCCGAGCCGGGACGACGTGGCCCGCGTCGTGATCACCCGCGACACGGTGCTCGACAACGTCAACCCGACCCTGGTGCCGCGTGATCATCGCGACATGGAGCCCCGCGAGAAGTCCGCCTGAGGACGCCGGCGCAGACGCCTGCCACCCGGGCGGGACCGCCGTCCGCCCGGGTGGCAGGGGCCTCAGGCGCCAGGGCCCGGTCCGGCCGGGCACGGGATCACGAACATGTACGACCGCCTCGGCGCCATCGGCGGCGCCCTCACCATCGACACGAGCCCGGGCGCCGGGCTGCACCTGCACGGGGACATCCCGGCCGCTCGCAGGATGTGAAAGTCCCTCTGGTACTGTGACTCGACAGATCGTCCTAGGGAGGTGAGCCCCATTACCGCTGTGTCAAGCTGGGTGCTCCCTTCCAGCACCGGGATCAGGTGACCGCGGGAGCGCCCATCGGCATCCCGAAAGGCTCCCATGTCGGTTTTCTCATCATCTATCCCTACGCCTGCCATCGTCGCGAGGCTCCGTGCCGCCGGTTGCGTGTTCGCCGAGGACGAGGCGGAGCTGCTCGTGTCCACCGCGCGCACGTCCGCCGAGATCACCGCCATGGTCGAGCGGCGAGTCGCCGGCGAACCCCTCGAACACGTCCTGGGCTGGGCGGAGTTCTGCGGCCTGCGGGTGGCCGTCGAACCCGGGGTGTTCGTGCCCCGTCCGCGTACCGAGTTCCTCATCCGGCAGGCCGTCGCGCTGGCCCGTGAGGCCGCCGGGGTGCCGGTCGTGCTCGACATGTGCTGCGGCACGGGCGCGATGGGCGCGGCGCTGGCCGGCTGGCTCGGGCGGGCCGAACTGCACGCCGCCGACCTCGACCCCGCCGCCGTGCGCTGCGCCCGGCGCAACCTCCCCGGCGCGCACGTCTATGCGGGCGACCTGTACGAGCCCCTGCCCGCCTCGTTGCGGGGCCGGGTGCACATCGTGATCGCCAGCCCGCCGTACGTGCCGTCGGAGTCGGTCGGCCTGCTGCCTCCCGAGGCCCGGCTGCACGAGCCGCTGCTGGCGCTCGACGGCGGTGGCGACGGGCTCGACGTGGTGCGCCGGGTGATCGCCGGAGCGCCGGGCTGGCTCGCGCCCGGCGGCCACCTGCTGGTGGAGACGAGCGAACGGCAGGCGGCGGCGACCGTCGAGGCCGTCGCCCGCGCCGGGCTGGTGGCCCGAGCGGAGATGTCCGGCGAACTGGACGCCACCGCCGTCATCGGGACCCTGCGCCGCGAGCCCCGCAGCCCTTAGCACTGTTAAGGTGTCAGGCGATGGCACAAAAGGGACTGGCGCGCGACATGGTGGTGCGCGCGGCGCTGGAGTTGCTCGACGAGGCGGGGCTGGACGGGTTGTCCGTGCGCCGCCTCGCCGCCCGCCTGGGCGTGCAGAACCCCGCGCTCTACTGGCATTTTCGCAACAAGCAGGAGCTGCTCGACGAGATGTCGCGGGAGCTGCTGGCCCCGGACATGGGCGGGCCGCGCGAGGGCGAGTCGTGGCGCGACTGGCTGACCCGGCGCGCGTACGCCTACCGGCGCATGTTGCTGAGCCACCGCGACGGAGCCCGGCTGGTCACCACCAGCGACCCGGGTCCCGGCGTGGCGCGGGTGTTCGAGGAGGAGCTGAAGGCGCTGGTCGGGCTGGGGTTCACGCCCGCGCAGGGCCTGCACGCGATCAGCTCCATCAGCCACTACACCGTCGGCTTCGTGCTGAACGAGCAGGCCCAGCGCGAACGCGAGGCCCGCGGTGACGCCCAGGAGCTGGCCGCGTACGCCGACTTCCCCTTCACGGTCGCGGCCGTGCGCGAGGGCGGCGCTCCCCGGAGCGAGGAGGCGTTCGCGTACGGCCTGCGGCTCATCCTGGACGGCTTGGCCGCGTCCACCCACACGTGATCTACATTGTAAAGGGCCTGGGGTCGATGTGAATTCCGACCGCAAGCCCTTTATAGCCTGCGACGTGCGGTTATATGTGCGTGGACTTCGCCGGTGATTCGCGGTTTCATTTCCCCGTCAGTTCGGTCGGCGGACCTTTGAATTCGGGGGAATATATGCCTCGTTCGCGAAGAATAATGGAAATTGCCGTCGCGTTCGCGGTGGCGTCGGTGAGCGTCACCCAACCGGCATCGGCGGCGGCGGAGCGGCGGGAGCCCGTGCGGATCACCCGGTTCCTGGGGGAGCAGCGGGTGCCGCACAAGATGACGCTCGGGGGGACCACCGTCGGCGGCCTGTCGGGGATCGACCGGGACCCGCGCACCGGCCTGTGGTACTTCATCTCCGACGACCGGTGGCGCTACAACCCGGCCCGCTTCTACACCGGCCGGCTGGACATCGACCGGGAGTCGGGGGCGTTCAACGGGGTGCGGCTGACGGGCGTCACGACGCTGCGCCGGGCCGACGGGACGCCGTACCCGGGCTATGGAAAGGCGCAGGCGGCCGATCCCGAGTCGATCAGGTTCGACCGGTGGAGCGGGCGGTTGTTGTGGGGAGACGAGGGGGACCGGCCGGACACCGCGAACCCGGACATCCCTATCACAGCCGCGGCGGTGCGGACGATGAGCGTTCAGGGGCGGCACGAGAGCGCGTTGCGGGTGCCGCCGAACCTGCGGCTGACGGACGCCGAGAGCGGGCCGCGGCGTAACTTCGGCTTCGAGGGGCTGGCCGTCTCGGCGCGTACGATCACCGCCGTGACCGAGGGCCCGCGTTACGAGGACGGGCAGGTGCCGACGGTGGAGCGGGGCGCGCCCGCGCGGCTGACCGTGTGGAGCCGCCAGGGCGACGTGCGCGCCCAGTACGCCTACCCGCTCGATCCGC
The DNA here is from genome assembly GCF_043197025.1 of Nonomuraea marmarensis. NCBI lineage: Bacteria > Bacillati > Actinomycetota > Actinomycetes > Streptosporangiales > Streptosporangiaceae > Nonomuraea > Nonomuraea marmarensis. Next base: position 70,932 of record NZ_JBICRM010000004.1, on the reverse strand, counting down.
TGCCGACGGCGCCGGTCCCGGCGACGGGGCTGTCCGATTCCGGGGTGTCGGAGATCCTGCCCGTCGACGAGTCCCGCTACCTGGCGCTGGAGCGGGCCTGGATCGAGGGTGTCGGCTACCGGGTGCGGCTCTACGAGGTCGACCTGCGGGGCGCCACGAACGTGCTGGCCAGCAACGATCTGGCCGGCCCGTACCAGCCGGTGGCCAAGCGCCTGGTCTACGACCTGGGCTCGTTCCGCCCGCCGGTGCAGAACCTGGAGAGCCTGGCCTGGGGGCCGCGGCTGGCGAGCGGCGAGTGCACGCTGGTGATCGGCTCGGACGACAACTTCGACCAGCGCGAGGTGACGCAGTTCATGGCGTTCGGCGCGACGGGCTGCCCGTAGGGCGGTCTGCGGTCACATGCCGTGGATGCGGCGGCCGACGATCTGGTGCGGCACGATCCGGATGTAGAGCAGGCGCTCGCCGCCCGCCCACGGCGTGACGCCCGAGCCGGCGGCTTCGGCCGTCTCCTCGGGTGGCACGTGGTGGGCGGGGCCCTGCACCAGGACGCTCCAGCCTTCGCGGTTGGCCTCGTCGATCATGTCGATCTCGAACGCGATCTTGATGTCGACTCCGGCGAGGCCGGTGCGCAGGTCCCGGTCCATGGGGCCGCCGACGGCGGTGCGGAAGATGATGGCGCCGTGGTGCATCTTGTAGTTGACGGGCAGCACGGTCGGCCCGTGTGAGCCGTTGAACGCCACTCGCCCGATCCCCCCTGGCTCGATCAGCCGCAGGCACTCCTCCTGCTCCAGCACCTCCAGGGTGGGGTGGGCCATGGCGGGCCCGTACCCCGGCGGCCGGTCCTGGCGGGCGCCCAGCAGGTCGTCGACCGTGGTCTGCAGGGCGTCGGCCAGCCGGTAGAGCGCGCCGGTGTCCGGGGTGTCGGGGTTCTCCTCCAGATACTTGACGTAGCCCGGCGACATGTCGGCCTGCTCGGCGACCTGCTCGTGGGTCAGCCCGAGGCGTTCGCGGTGGTGGATGATGCGGCGTCCCAGATCACCTGTGCGTGTCATGATCGCTTCTCCTCGTCTGTAGGTACGGCGTGCGATGCCGTTGATACGTGCCTCGCGGTCGTCGGCGTCGATGAAGATCTGGCGCCCGTGGTATCGGATCGGCATGGACAGCAGGCCGAGCCGGTCGGGCACCAGGGGGTCCAGGTGGAGCCCGTCGCGCCGGAGTTCGAGACCCAGATAGCAGCGTTGGAGGAGGTCGAGGGTGCCGCCCATGGCGCCCAGGTGGATGCCTTCGGCGGTGGTGCCGCGCTGGACGTCTTTGAGGTCGCTTTGGAGGGCTTCGGTGAAGAATTCCCACGACTGCGCCCTGTTGGAGCGGGCCAGGACCCAGGCGTGCACGATGGCGCTGAGGGTGGAGCCGTGGCTGGTGCGTTCGAGGTAGTAGGAGATGGTGCGCGGGATGAGGCCGGGTTCGACCGGGTAGCCGAGGCGTCGCAGGATGGCGGTCAGCTCGTCGCCGGGCAGCAGGTAGCACAGCATGAGGGTGTCGGCCTGCTTGGAGGCCTTGTAGCGGTTGACGTCGTCGCCCTCGGCTTCGAGTGCGCGGTCGAGGCGGCGCACTCCCCGGTAGCGGTCCCAGTCGAGCTCGCGCAGGTCGGCGTAGCCGGTGAACTGGCTGATGACGCCGTCGTGGAAGTCGACCCGCATGCGCCGGCCGACGTCGTCCCAGCGGGCCAGCTCGGCGGCGGTGGGCGCCAGGTGGGGCGCGAGTTCGGCGGTGTCGCGGGCGCGCATCATCAGCCAGACGGTCATGACGTTGGTGTAGGCGTTGTTGGCCAGGCCGGGGGCGGTCGCGCCGGGGTAGCTGTCGTGGTATTCGTCGGGGCCCATGACGCCGCGGATCTCGTACCGGCCGTTGGCGGGCTCGGCCAGTGAGGCGAAGAACCTGGCGATGTCGAGCAGCAGCTCGGCGCACCACGGTGGCATGGAGCCGGTGGCGAGGTAATGCTGCCAGACGTTGTAGGCGATGGCCAGGCCGACGTGCCGCTGCAGGTGGGAGCGGTCGGGCAGCCAGCGGCCGGAGGCGGGGTTGAGGTGCAGGGTCTGGGTCTCCTCGCGGCCGTCGCTGCCGCTCTGCCACGGGAACATGGCGCCGTCGTGCCCGGCCGCCCTGGCCGCGTCCCTGGCTTCGGGCAGGCGGCGCCAGCGGTAGCGCAGCAGGCCGACGGAGATCTCGGGGAAGCGCAGGTCCAGCCAGGGCTGGACGAACAGCTCGTCCCAGAACACGTGCCCCCGGTACGCCTCGCCGTGCAGGCCGCGGGCCGGGACCCCGGCGTCGAGGTCGGCGGTGTGCGGGGAGAGGGTCTGGAGCAGGTGGAAGATGTGCAGGTGGACGATCCGCGTCAGCTCGGGGCCGTCCACGTCGAGGCAGGCGCGCCGCCACAGGCGTTCCCAGGCGGCTTCGTGGCGGGCCAGGAGGTGGTCGAAGCGCGGCGCCCGGCGGACGTGGCGCAGGGCCGCCGAGCGGGCGTCGTGGCTGGCGGGGTCGCGCGAGGTCGTCAGCGCGACGATCTTCGTGAGCCTGGCCGGTTCGCCTGGGGCCAGGTCGAGTACGTGGTCGGAGGTGATGTGGTCCTGGGCGAGCGACGGGCGGGCGGGGGCGTCGGTGTCGATCCTGGCGGCCAGGGCCACGGTGATGTGGGAGGAGCGGGTGACGGCCGTCAGCCAGGCCAGGTCGTCCTCGGAGCCGGTGGCGTGCCCGGTGAGGTGGTCGCCGCGCAGGTCGCGGTAGCGGGGCACGCCGCAGTTGGCGACGCGGCCCTCCAAGGTGGCGTGTACGCGGAGGGGGCCCGCCCAGTTCTCGGCGGTGAAGGTGGTTTCGAGGGCGGCCAGGTAGGGGTCGGCCATGGAGACCAGGCGGCGCTGGCGTACCAGGGTGGTCCTGCCTTCGCCGTCGCGCCAGCGCAGCTCGCGCAGCAGGACGCCGTGGCGCAGGTCGAGCTCGTGCCGGTAGAGCGGCAGGTCGGCCCGCTGCGGCCGGAACCAGTCGGATCCCGGGGTGGCGAACCTGAGGGGGAGCCAGTCGGGCAGGTTGACCAGGTCCTCGTTCGTCACGGTGCGGCCGGCGACGTTGGAGTCGAGGCGGTCGTAGCAGCCTGCCATGTACGTGCCGGGGGTGCGCGGCCGGCCGTCGGGGGTGGCGCCGCGGGTGGCGAAGCGGCCGTTGCCGAGCGTGCACAGGGCCTCGCGCAGGCCTTCGGCTGCCGGGTCGAAGCCTTCGTAGGTGAGGATCCAGGCGTTCATCGCCGCCCCACGGGCACGCGCCCGGCCACGGTCGCGTCGGCCAGGTCCTGGACGACGACGTCCGCCCCGGCGGCCCGCATCGCCGCCTGAGATCCGTCGTGCGCCGATCCCGCTCCGCTCCTGTCCACCGCGACGACCAGCCCGAACCCGCCCCTGCGCCCCGCTTCGACACCCGGGAGGGCGTCCTCCACGATCGCCACCTCGGCCGGGGGCAGCTCCAGGCGGCGCGCGGCCTCCAGGAACAGCGCGGGGTCAGGCTTGCCCGGCAGGCCCAGCTCGGCTGCGTCGTTGCCGTCCACCAGCACGTCGAACAGGTGCAGCAGGCCCGCCGACGACACGACCGCGCGGCAGTGCCTGCTGGCCGACACGACGGCGGTACGGCAGCCGCGCCGGCGCAGCTCGTGCAGCAGGACGACGGTGCCGGGGAAGGCGGCCACCCCGTGCCGCTCGATCTGCTCGACGAACAGCGCGTCCTTGGCCAGGCCCAGCCCGTGCACGGTGGCCGCCCCGGACTCGTCGTCCGGGCCGCCCTCGGGCAGCGAGATGCCGCGCGAGGCGAGGAACGTACGGACTCCGTCCAGGCGTGGCCGCCCGTCCACGTGCCGCAGGTAGTCGGCCAGGATGTCGAACGGCGCCGAGCGGCCCCGCAGGAAGGCGTCGAACACGTGTTTCCACGCGGCGGCGTGCACCCGTGCCGTGTCGGTGACCACGCCGTCGGTGTCGAAGACGACCGCGCGGAGCCTGGTCAGGTCGAAGGTGGCCATGTTCTGGACGCTACCCGCGCACGCGCCCCCCAGCCATGAGCCGCCGGACCGGCGCGGACGCGTCCCATGAGGTCGGCGCGCTGCGGGTACTTCCTTCGGTGACGCCGGGAGGTGCCTATGGAATGGTTCAGCGGGCGTGCCGTGCCGCTGCCGATCATGGCCGGGCTGATCGTGGCCGGGCTGATCGTCGCCGGATGCGGCGACGGGGGAGGGCCACGAGCCACGGCCACCGTGACGGGCTCACCTCCGACCACGAGCCTGCCCCCGCCCACGACCATCACCCCCGGGCCTCGTCCCCGCGATGTCCTGGTCGCCGGGGGCTATCAGCCGCTGTGGCCGTTCTCCGGTCCGGAGGAGGTGGCGGCCTGGCAGCGTTCATACCGTGCGGACGGCCGCCAGGCGTGGCGGCTGGACGCGGCCCGTACCGCGATCGCCTTCACCCGCGACTACCTCGGCTTCACCGAGATCGGCCAGGCCGTCACGACCGTGAGCCAGGGGCGGCACGCGCGGGTCCACGTCGGCTTCCGCGGTGAGGAGGGGCCCCGGCCGCTGGTCGCGGCCGTCGTCCACCTCGTCAGGTACGGCTCGGGCGGGGACGCGCCGTGGGAGGTGGTCGGCACGGACGACACGTCGTTCTCGCTCACCGAGCCCGGCTACGGCGCGAGGGTGGGCTCGCCGGTGACCGTGGGCGGACGCATCTCGGGCGTGGACGAGAGCATCAGGATCCAGGTACGCGGGCCGGGCGCCGCCGAGCCGTTGGGCGAGTCGTGCTGCGTGGGCGCGGGAGGGACCAACACGCCCTGGTCTGGCGAGGTCGCCTTCACGGCGATCCCGGGACGGACGCTGACCATCGTGGCCTCCACCGGCGGCCACGTCGCCGCCGTGGAACGCTTCGCGGTGACCGGAGTGGCCACCTAGAAGCCAGGAAGATGGATTGACGTCCTGCTAGCATTCCTGGTTATGGAACTGCGTCAGCTCGAATACTTCGTGGCCGTCGCCGAGGAGGCAGGCTTCACCAGGGCGGCGGCCCGGCTGCACGTCGCGCAGCCCGGCGTGAGCGCGCAGATCCGCCAGCTCGAACGGGAGGTGGGGGAGGAGTTGTTCGACCGGTCGGGGCGCACGGTCCGGCTGACGGCGGTCGGCGAGGCCGTGCTCCCCTACGCGCGGGCCGCGCTGGCGGCGGTGGACGGGATGCGGCTGGTCGTGGACGAGTTCACCGGGCTGCTGCGCGGCCGGGTCGTGATGGGCGGCGTCTCCGCGCCCTCCGTGCTCGACCTGCCGGGCATGCTGTCCGGCTTTCACGAGCGGCACCCCGCCGTGGAGATCTCGCTCGTGGAGACCGACCCGGAGACGCTGGTCGACGGCCTCCAGAGCGGGCGGCTCGACTTCGGCCTGCTCGGGCTCGGCGGCGCGTTGCCGCCCGGAGTGGAGGTGCAGGTCGTGGTGGATCAGGCGCTCGTGGCGGCCGTACACCACGATCACGAGCTGGCCGCCGGGCGTTCGATCACGGTGGCGGGGTTGAAGGGGTTGCCGCTGATCAGCCTGCCGGTCGGCACGGGGTTGCGTACCGTGTTGGAGGAGGTGTGCGCGCAGGCGGGGTTCGCGCCGCACGTGGCGTTCGAGGCGAGCGAGCCGTACGTGCTGGGGCAGCTCGCCGGGCGCGGGCTCGGCGTGGCGATCCTGCCCGAGTCGGCGGTCGCCGCCGCCGCGGCCGAGCTGCATGTGCTGGACATCACCGAGCCGAGCATGCGCGGCAGGATGGGCGTGGTCTGGCGGGAGGGCGGGCCGAAGAGCCCGGCGGCCAGGGCGTTCATCGAGCACGCTCGCCGCCATCTGCCCAGTTTGTAAACGACTGTTCGTTGACTTTCGGAGGCGATCATGGGCAGGCCGCGTACCACCAGCGACGAGGCCATTCTCCAGGCCACCGCGCGCGCGATCGGGCGGCACGGCACGCAGGGTCTCACGCTGGCCGCGGTCGCCCAAGAGGCCGGGCTGTCGCCGGCCACGCTGGTGCAGCGGTTCGGGTCGAAGCGGGGGCTGCTGCTCGCGCTCGCCGGCCACTCCACGCAGACGGTACGCCTGCCGTTCCAGCGGGCCCGTCTGGAGCACCGTTCGCCGATCGAGGCGCTGCGGGCGGCCGTGGTGAACCTGTCGGAGGGCGCGTCCACCCCGGAGGAGCTGGCCAACAGCCTCGGCTTCCTGCAGCTCGACCTGACCGATCCCGAGTTCCGCGCGCACGCCGCCGCCCACGCCCGGCGCACCCGCGACGAGATCGCCGCACTGCTGGCCGAAGCGGTGGCGGCGGGGGAGCTGGCGGGCGGGACGGAGGTGGGGCGGCTGGCCCGGGCGGTCCAGGTGACGTACAACGGCGTGCTCATCCTGTGGGCGCTGACCGGCGAAGGAGCCCTGGCCGACGCGATGCGCGACGCCCTCGACGAGACGCTGCGGCCCTATCGGGGCTGAGGGCGGCTCCGGGCCGGACGGGCTCGACTCCGCGACGCTCCGGCCGAAAACTGGACCGCCGCCCCCTGCGACAAGGGATGATCGGACATCGAACGGCCCATCGGTTCATCGAGGTGCTTTATGAGCCAAGTGGAAGACGGTTCGCCGGAGTCGCTGGCCGAGCTCGCCAGGAAGCACGGGCTGCGCCCCGCGATCGCGCGGCCCCGGTTCCTCGGCTACCTGCGGCACCTGTGGGAACGCCGGCACTTCGTCCTGACGTACGCCACCTCGCGCAACGTCTCCAAATACTCCGGCTCGGCGCTTGGTCAGCTGTGGCAGGTGCTCACCCCGCTGCTGAACGCCGCGATCTACTACGTGATGTTCGGCCTCATCCTGGGCGGCAGCAAGAACATCGACAACTATCCGGCGTTCCTGCTGACCGGGATGTTCGTCTTCACGTACACGCAGCGGACCGTCACGGCGGGCGCCAAGTCGATTTCCGGCAACCTGTCGCTGATCCGCGCCCTGCACTTTCCGCGGGCCTCGTTGCCGCTGGCGTACACGATCCAGGAGCTGCAGCAGCTCGCCATCTCCATGGGGGTGCTGCTGGTCATCGTGGTGGTGACCGGGGAGCTGCCCAACTGGTTCTGGCTGATGATCCCGATCGTGTTGCTGCTGCAGACGATGTTCAACATCGGGGCCGGGCTGATCCTGGCGCGGATGGGGGCCTCGCTGCGGGACCTCAACCAGTTGCTGCCGTTCATCTTGCGTACGTGGCTGTACGCCTCCGGTGTCTTCTTCGCCATCCATGACAAGGTGGTCAACAGCGCGGGGCTGCCCGAGTGGGTGGCGACCCTGATGTACCTGAACCCCGCGGCGTCCTACATCGAGTGGATGCGGGACATCCTCATCGACGACCATACGCCGCCGCAGATGGTGTGGACGTCGTGCCTGGTGTGGGCGGTGTTCGCGCTCGGGGCCGGGTTCTGGTACTTCTGGCGGGCCGAGGACCGGTACGGGCGGGGCTGATCGCCGTGCTGAGCCATGCCGCGAAGATGGCGTCACGATCCGCCACCGCCGCACCCTCCGCCGCCGCCACCGTCTCCGCCGCCACCGTCTCCTCCTCCGCCACCGCCGGAGTCCCCGCCACCGCCGCCCCCGTCGTAGCCGCCTCCATGAGACCCGTGGGAGCCGCCGCCGAAGTCGAAGAGGCCGCCGAAGTCGAAGAACCCACCACCTGAGTCGCTTCCTGAGTACCCGCTGTCGTAAGCGGGGATGACCCCGCCGCCGTACGACCCGCAGTGGCCAGGAGCGCAGCACGTCGCGTACAGCCTGCCTCTGGCGCGCGTGTCACGCCGCAGCGTGCCGGCCAGCCGCCGATCCGGCAGCTTGGTCAGCCCGTGCAGCGCCACCAGCCTGATGTCGTCCGAGCTCTTCCACGACCCGTCCGCCAGAGCCTGGGGCTCGGCCCGCTCCAGAGCGTTCCGCCCGGCCTTCGTCAGCGGGATCGCCAGGTGGCGGCGCAGCCAGTAGAAGCAGGCCGTCCCGACGACGGCCGCCGCGGCCGCGATCACGACCGCGCCCAGCGGCCCGCGCAGGAATGGGCTCACCACCGCCACGATCGCCGCCAGCGCGGCGAAGACGACCAGCCGGCTCGTACGCCGCCGCGACCGTACCCTGTCGGCCGGCGCCATCAGGAACCCCTGCCGCCACAACGGCGTGGACAACCGCCGCATCGCGTGGTCGCCGCCCGCGCTGTGGCGTACCTCCGCCGTGGTACGCCCGCCCGCACCCGTCGTGACGTGCCGATACACCGCCCGCTCGACCGGAATCCGGTTGTTCGGCCGGAACCCCTGCACCGGCGTGACGATCCCCTCGCTCGACACCCGCACCCCGCCCTGGGCGACCAGCGACACCAGCGCCGTGTTGATCACCCGGCGCGGCCCTCCCGCGAGGTACGCCGTCTCGTACAGATTCAGCGGATAACTCGTCCTGCGGCCCGTGGTGGAACGGGCGAGGAACAACGCGACCTGTGTCCGGACCGCGGTGAGAGCGACGAGCGCGAGCAGTGCGATGGCGGTCGTGTAGAAAGCTCCGTCCATGTGCCTCCCCCTAAATGGCTAAATGCATACACCCCGTTTTTGGCTGGTCCATTCGCATGCATTGACGTTTCTCGGCGGAGCAGAGGTTCCCGGCACAATTAGCAGAATGAGCAAAAGCATGGCGGAGCCCCTCAGCCGAGGCGGGCCTCGAAGATGAGCTCCCAGGCCCGCTTCCTGGCGCGGGCGACGGCGCCCAGCAGCACCCCGCTGTCGCCGAGCGCGCTGGCCACCACCCGCGGCCGGAGCGGCCCCAGCGCGGCCACGCGGCGCTCGATCGCGCCGCCGAGCAGGTCGAGGTTGCGCCCCACCCCGCCGCTCAGCACGATCACCTCCGGGTCGAGGACGGCCGCGACCGCGACGACCAGCCCGCCGATGCGCTGCCCCTCCGCCTCGACCACGGCCAGGGCGGTGGGATCGCCCCGCCCGGCCGCCTCGAAGACCTTCTTCGCGCTCCCCAGGTCGAGCCCGGCGGCGCGGGCCGCGCGCACCACGCCGGGCGCGGAGGCCACCACCTCGGTGGACCCGTGCTCCAGGAGGACCGGGTCCCCGGCCGCCGGCGGGTCCTCGGTGGCGGGCAGGTAGGACACCTCACCCGCGGCCCCGCGGGCGCCGACGTACAGCTCGCCGTTGACCACGATGCCCATGCCCACGCCGGTGCCGATGGAGACGAGGGCGAAGTGCGCCTTGCCCCTGCCCTCCCCGTAGGCGTGCTCGCCGACGGCCGCGAGGTTGATGTCGTTCTCGATGACGAGGTCGGGCTCGAGCGCGGAGCGGAGCCGTTCGACCAGGTCGGCGCCCGGCAGGTTGTAGGCGAAGTCCAGCCGTCCCGCCACCGGGTCGTAGACGCCGGGAGTGCCGGCGACGGCACACGTGATGGCCGACCACTCCAGGCCGGCCTCCGCGGCGGCCGCGTGGGCCAGCTCGCGTACGTGGCGGGCCAGGTCGGCCGTGTTGCGGGCCTCGTTGCGGCCGTCCTTGCGCCCCACGATCGAACCCCTCAGGTCGGCCACCACGACCCGGTTCCAGTCGCGCCCGATGTCGATGCCCGCGACGTGCGCGGAGCCGGCGTTCATGTCGTAGAGCGAGGTCACCGGCCCCGGCCGGCCGGACACCTCGCCCACCAGGTGGACCAGCCCGTCATCCGCCAGCCCGGCCAGCGCCGCGGAGACCGTGGGCTTCGACAGCCCCGTGACCTTGGCCAGGTCGGCTCGGGACGCCGGGCCGTGGTCGTGCAGCCGGTCGAGCAGGCGCCGCTCGTTCATCACCCGCAACAGCCGCGGGTTCCCCAGCTCACGCCGCACTCCGGCCTCCTTCTTGAGGTGAACTCCAGAAAGGGTAGTCAACTCCCTTGATAGTAAATTACCTTTCTTACTACAAGGTGAGCGCGGGAAGGGAACGATGCGATGCACCGAGGATGGAAGGCGCTCCCAGCCGTGGCGGTCCTGCTGGCCGCCGCCTGCGGCACCGGATCCGGCGGCGCGGGCGGCACCGCGTCCGCCGTCCCCCAGGACGAGGCGGCGACGATCGCCCTGTTCCTGCCGGAGTCCAAGACCACCAGATACGAAGCCTTCGACCGGCCGCTCTTCGAGGCGAAGGTGAAGGCCCTCTGCCCCGCCTGCAAGGTGCTCTACAGCAACGCCGACCAGGACGCCGCCAAACAGCAGCAGCAGGTCGAGGCCGCCCTCACCCAGGGCGCCGATGTGCTGGTGCTCGACGCGGTCGACGCCGCCGCGGTGGCCCCGCTGGTCAACCAGGCCAAGCAGAAGAAGATCCCGGTCATCGCCTACGACCGGCTGATCTCCGGCATCGGCTACGACTACTACGTCTCGTTCAACAACGTGCGGGTCGGCGAGATGCAGGGTCAGGCGCTGCTCGACGCGCTCACCGCCAAGGGCAGCACGGGCAAGGGCCAGATCGTGATGATCAACGGCGCCCCGACGGACCCCAGCTCGGCCGACTACAAGAAGGGCGCGCACAACATCCTCGACGGCAAGGTCAAGATCGGCAAGGAGTTCGACACCCCCGACTGGAGCCCCGACAAGGCCCAGCAGCAGATGGAGCAGGCGATCACCGCGCTCGGCCGCGACACCGTCGTGGGCGTGTTGTCGGCCAACGACGGCATGGCCGGCGGCGCGATCGCGGCGATGAAGCGCGCCGGCTACAAGGAGCTCCCGCCGATCACCGGCCAGGACGCCGAGCTCGCGGCGGTCCAGCGCATCCTCACCGGCGAGCAGTACATGACCATCTACCTCGACATCAGGGCCGAGGCGGAGAAGTCCGCCGAGCTCGCCGTCGCGCTCACCAAGGGCCAGGGACCCGCCGCCCCCGCCAAGGTGAACAACGGCACCGCCGACATCCCCGCCTTCCTCCTCGACCCCATCCCCGTCACCAAGGACAAGATCAAGGACACGATCGTCAAGGACGGGTTCTACCAGGCCGCGGACCTCTGCACCCCCGAGGTCAAGGACGCGTGCACGACGGCTGGCATCCAGTAGATGTTCTCCGTCACCGGCATCTCCAAGACGTACGGCGCGGTCCAGGCCCTCGACGGCGTGAGCCTGGACCTGCGCGCAGGCGAGGTCGTGGCCCTCGTCGGCGACAACGGCGCCGGCAAGTCCACCCTCGTCAAGGCCCTGGCCGGGGTCATCACCCCCGACGCGGGAGCGATCACCGTGGACGGCGACCCCGTCAGGATCGCCACTCCCCGCGACGCCCAGGCCCTCGGCGTCTCCACCGTCTACCAGGACCTCGCCCTCTGCGAGAACCTCGACGTGGTCGCCAACCTGTTTCTCGGTGCCGAACGCCGCCGCTGGTCGGTGCTCGGCCATCTCGCCATGGAACGCGCCACCCGCGACCTGCTGACCTCCCTCGACGTGCGGATCCCCGACATCAGGATGCCCGTCGCGATGCTGTCCGGCGGCCAGCGCCAGTCCGTGGCCATCGCCAGGGCCCTGATCGGCGAACCCCGCCTGGTCATCCTCGACGAGCCCACCGCCGCTCTCGGCGTGGAGCAGACGGCCCAGGTCCTCGACCTGATCGCCCGCCTGCGCGATCGGGGCCTGGCCGTGCTGGTCATCACCCACAACCTCGCCGACGTGCGGACGATGAGCGACCGCGTGGTCGTGCTCAGGCTCGGGCGCAACGCCGGCGAGTTCCACACGGCCGACGCCTCCCAGGAGGCCATCGTCGCCGCGATCACCGGAGCGAGCGCAGAATGAAGGCTGACACGTTGACGCGCAGGCCGTACACGCCGAAGGAGGCGGTGGGGCGGCTGCGGCGCGGAGACCTCGGAGCCTGGCCGGTGGTGGGCGGGCTCGTCGTCATCGCGATCGTCTTCGGCACGCTCAACGAGCACTTCCTGTCCGCCGAGAACCTCACCAACCTCGCCCTGCAGATGGCGGCCACCGGCACGATCTCGCTCGGCATCATCATGGTGCTGCTCCTCGGCGAGATCGACCTGTCGGCGGGCTCCGTCAGCGGCCTGTGCGCGGTGGTGATGACGATCCTGTACGTCAAGCAGTCCTGGAACCCCGTGGCCGCCATCGCGGTCGCGCTCGCGGCGGCCGGCGCCATCGGCCTGCTGCACGGGCTGATGCACACCCGGCTGCACATGCCGTCGTTCGTCGTGACGCTGGCCGGGCTGATCGGCTGGCAGGGGCTGCTCCTCTACCTCCTCGGCCAGGGCGGCACGATCAACCTGCCGTTCGACGGGTTCGTCTCGAAGCTGAGCGACACCTGGCTGCCGGCCTGGCTCGCCTGGGCCCTGGTGGCGGCGCTGACCGGCGGCTGGGCGGCGGCCGCGACGATCGGCAGGCGGGCGCGGGTGGCGGCGGACCTGCCGGTGCCTGCGGCGTACCTGACCGTGGTGCGGATCGGCGGGATTGCGGTGGTGCTCGCGGGGGCCGTGACGATCCTGTCCGCCGACCGGGGCGTGCCGCTGCTGCTCGTCATCTTCGGCGCGCTGGTGATCGCGCTCGACCTCGTGCTCAGGCACACCGTGTTCGGCCGGTGGACGTACGCGGTGGGCGGCAACGCCGAAGCCGCCCGCCGCGCCGGGATCAACGTGGCCAGGGTCCGGGTGCTGGCGTTCGTGCTCGCCTCCGTGCTCGCCGGATTCGGCGGCATCCTCGCGGCCGGCCGCCTGTCCGCGGTGAACCAGGCGTCCGGCGGCAGCGACATCCTGCTCATGGCCATCGCCGCCGCGGTGATCGGCGGGACGTCGTTGTTCGGGGGGCGCGGCCGGCCGTACGCGGCGCTGCTCGGCATCCTGGTGATCCAGTCGATCACGAACGGGATGCTGCTGCTCAACGTGGACTCCTCCGTCAGGTTCATGGTGACGGCGGCGGTGCTGGCCCTGGCCGTGGCGATCGACTCGCTCGCGCGCAGGGGCAACGCCAGGTGAGGCGGGTGCTCGGCATCGACGTGGGCGGCACGAAGATCGCCATCGGCGTGTCCGGCACGGACGGGCCCGAGATCGCGGCCAAGGTCCGCCTGGAGACCGGCGAGAACCCCCTGGCCACGGCGCTGCACGCGGCCAGGGGGCTCGACCGTGCCCCGGCCGCGGTGGGCTTCTCGACCACCGGGGTGCTCCATGAGGGCCGGGTCCTGCTGGCGCCGAACGTGCCCGGCTGGAACGGCCTGGAGCTGCCCCGGCTGCTGCGCGAGGAGTACGGGACGATCCCCGTCGCGATCGGCAACGACGTCAAGGCGGCGGCCGCGGCGGAGCTGCGCTGGGGGGCGCTCCACGGCGTGTCCACCGCCGTCTACCTCAACCTGGGCACCGGACTGGCCGCCGCCCTGGTCGTCGGCGGGCAGGTCGTCGATGGGGCGCACGGCGCGGCGGGGGAGATCGGCTACCTGCTCGCCGAGCCCGGCGAGCCGGCCTTCGCCGACGGGCACGCCCCGCTCGAGGAGCGCGTCTCGGGTAGGGCGCTGGTCGCGCACGGCTCTGCCCTGCTGGGCCGTACCGTCACGGCGGGCGCCCTGTTCGGGCTGCCCGAGGGGGCCGTGCTCGTGGACGAGGCGCTGCGCACGCTGGCCATCGCCGTCGCGAACCTGTGCGTGGCCCTGGACCCGGAGGTCGTGGTGGTGGGCGGCGGCATGATGGCCGAGGCGGCACGCATCCTGCCGCCGCTGGCGCGGGAGGTGCGGCGCGTCGTGCCCTTCCCGCCGGAGGTGCGGGCCGCGCGCTTCACCGACGACGCCCCGCTGCTCGGCGCCCTGGCCCTCGCCCACGCCCTGACCTGAGCCCGCCAATCGGGCGCCGGGCCGATCCGGGCTAGCTTCCCGCGGCGATGCCGGCGGCGCGTTCGGCGAGGAACTCCTGCTCGGCGGCGTTGTCGCTGAGCGCCAGCGCCGCCCGATACGCCTCCACCGCCTCCGCGTCCCGTCTCAGCCGGTGCAGCAGGTCGGCCTTGGTGGCGGGCAGGTAGCGGTAGCCGGCCAGGCGGCCGTCGCGTTCGAGCGCCTCCACCTCGGCCAGCGCCGCCTCCGGGCCCTCCACCATGGACAGCGCGACCGCCCGGTTGAGCGCGACGACGGGCGAGGGCCAGATCCGCAGCAGCTCGTCGTACAGGGTGAGGATCTCCCGCCAGTCCGTCCGCTCGTAGGTGGCCGCCTGGGCGTGCACGGCCGCGATGGCCGCCTGCAGCGTGAACCGCCCGGGCGGCCCCGCGGTCAGCGAGCCCACCAGGAGCCGGTCGGCCTCGGCGATCAGCTCCCGGTCCCAGGCCGAGCGGTCCTGCTCCTCCAGCCGGAGCAGCCGGCCGTGCTCGTCGGTACGAGTGGCGCGCCGGGCATGGTGCACCAGAAGCAGCGCCAGCAGCCCGGCGGTCTCCCGCTCGGCGGGCAGCAGCAGGTGCAACATGCGCGCCAGGTCCAGCGCCCGGTCCGTCAGGTCGTCGCGTACCAGGTCCTGGCCGGAAGGGGCGGTGTGACCGGTGGCGTAGAGCAGGTGGATGACGGTCAGCACCGCGTCCACCCGTGCGGGCAGGTCCTCCGGGGACGGCACCCGGTACGGGATGCGCGCGGTGGCGATCTTCTTCTTGGCCCGGGTGAGCCGGGCGGCCATGGTCGCCTCGGCCACCAGGAACGCCCGCGCGATGTCCGGCGTCGCCACCCCGCACACCAGCCGCAGCGTGAGAGCGATGCGCGCTTCGGGGGCGAGCGCCGGATGGCAGCAGGTGAAGATGAGCCGCAGCCGGTCGTCGGGGATGGTGTCGGGCTCGGGCATCGGGGCGTCGTCCTCCGGCTCCAGCAGCAGCGGCAGCTTGCGTTCCAGCGTCTTGCGGCGGTGCAGCACGTTCAGCGCGTTGCGCCGCGCGACCGTGGTCAGCCACGCGCCGGTACGCTCGGGCACGCCGTCGCGCGGCCACGTCCGCAACGCCTGGACGTAGGCGTCCTGCACCGCCTCCTCCGCCGTGTCCAGGTCGCGCGTCACCCGCACCGTCGCGGCGAGCACGAAGGCCCACTCGCGACGGTGCGACTCGGCGACGGCCGCTTCGACCGCGCTCAGCGTTCCTCCCAGGTGATCACGCCGCCACGGGCCTCGAAGAGCATGCTCAGCCACCCTCCAGGATCTGGAGGCCGAGCAGCGGCCTGACCTCGACGCCGCCCTGCACGACCGGGGTGAGCCTGGCGATGGCCAGCGCGTGGTCGAGATCGCGCGCCTCGATCACGAAGACGCCCCCCAGCACCTCCTTCGTCTCGATGAACGGGCCGTCCGTCACCAGGTCGCCCCGGATCGCGGTGGCCGTCTCCGGCGGCTCCAGGGCCAGCCCCATGACGATCCGCCCGCCCAGCTCGGCCACCCTCTCCGGCATCGCCAGGTGGCCCTGCTGGACCTCTTCCGGCAGGTCTTCCGGTGGGACTCGCTCGTAGAGCAGCACCGCGTACTGGGCCATCACGCCACCCCCTCGTCGGCGAAGACGCGGCGCAGCCAGGCGCCCCAGTCCTGCCCGGCCGCGCCGTCCGCGAACAGGTGGCACACCACCGAGACGGGCCAGCCCCACACGTCGCGCCCGTAGACGCGGAAGAGCGCGTCGGCCGACCGCACGCCCAGGAAGGCGTCGGTGACGTAGTCGACCACGCCGTCGATCGGCGCCAGCCCGGCCGGCGTCAGCCGGATCCGGTCGCCGGCCGCGACGCCGTCCGGCACGCCCAGCGCCCGGCGCACGACATCGGAGCCGCCCTTGGCCGAGGAGTCGGGCGCCTCGGCGGAGACGTACACCGCCTCGCGGCCGGAGAAGTGGCGCAGGTACTCGCCCAGGGAGTGGTGGTAGAACTCGGTGTGCTGCCGGCAGGCGTCGAGCTGCACGTCGTAGTCGTCCTCGGGGAACTCGCCCTGGTGGTGGTAGCGCAGGTAGGTGCCCTGCCCGTGCGGCTCCAGCAGATAGTCGAGCTGGTTGAAGCCGTCGAGATCGGGCGCGCGGGTGGCGAAGTGCCGCGGCGGATCCCACGCGGTCACCGTGCCGCGTCCCGTCAGCCCGCGCTCGGCGCCGCCGGCCCAGGGCTCGTACTCGGTCTTCCAGAGCCATCCCACGGCGTGCCGGGTGATCCCGTCCCACGCCTCCTGGGGCGGCGCGGGCAACACGCCCTCCCACCGCACCTCGAACTGCCTGGACATGCATCCGCCTCCGTCATCGCTCGTCACGGGCCCTCTAACGGCCCTTCTACAACACCGACAACCGGAAACGGCCGCAATCGACAGGCGCGTGCGGAAATTTTCCAGGCCCGGCTCTCGGGGAGGAGGGCCGGAACGACGGCGAGGTGCCCCGGTGGAGACGCCGGGACGGCAGTTTGCCATAGGATTCCCGATTAAACGGACAAAACGCCCGCCGTCCTGTCACACCGGCCGCGTTTCGAACGTCACTGCAGTGACGAACCGCGACTGCGACACGAGGTGACGCCCGATGAACGAGCACGAATTCCTGGCCGGACGGTTCGAGGCGTACCGAGGGCATCTGAGGGCGGTGGCGTACCGGATGCTCGGCTCGCTCAGCGAGGCCGACGACGCCGTGCAGGAGGCCTGGTTGCGGCTCAGCCGCTCCGACAGCGGCGAGGTGGAGAACCTGGGCGGCTGGCTGACCACCGTCGTCGGCCGGGTGTGCCTGGACATGCTGCGCACGCGCACGTCGCGGCGCGAGGAGTCGCTGGAGGCGCGCCTGCCCGACCCGGTGGTGAGCCCCGCCGACGGGCTCGACCCCGAGCAGGCCGCGCTGGTGGCCGACTCCGTCGGGCTGGCGCTGCTGGTGGTGCTGGAGTCGCTCACCCCGACGGAACGGCTGGCGTTCGTGTTGCATGACATGTTCGCGGTGCCGTTCGAGGAGATCGCGCCGCTGGTGGGGCGCTCGCCCGACGCGGCCAGGCAGCTCGCCAGCCGGGCGCGGCGGCGGGTGCGGGGCTCGGCGCCGGTGCCCGACCCGGACCTGGCCCGCCAGCGGGCGGTCGTGGACGCTTTCGTGGCCGCCTCGCACCGCGGCGACTTCGGCGCCCTGCTCGAAGTGCTCGACCCCGACGTGGTGCTGCGCGCCGACCACGGCGCGCTGCTCGCGGGCGGCTGGACGGAGATCCACGGCGCGGCGAACGTGGCCGGCCAGGCGCTCACCTTCCGGCGGCACGCGGCCGCCGCCACCTCCCGCCCCGCGCTGGTGAACGGCGTCGCCGGGATCGTGAACACGGTGGACGGCAGGCCGGCGTCGGTCTTGAGCTTCACGATCACGAACGGGCGGATCGTCGCGATCGACATCCTCGCCGACCTGGACCGTCTCGACCAGCTCGACCTGGCCATGGACTGAGGCTCACTTGGCGGCGGGCCGGGCGCGGACGTGCAGCCGCTCGCCCTGCGGGCCGAACAGGGCGAGCACCTCGGCGGGCTCGGCGTCCGGGTTGACGAAGGCGTGCGGCGTGCGCGTGTCGAACTCGGCCACCTCGCCCGCCGCCAGCACCACATCGTGCCGCCCGAGCAGCAGGCGCAACCGCCCGGACAGGACGTACAGCCACTCGTAGCCCTCGTGGATCTGCTGCTCGGGCTCGAAGCCCGGCCAGCGCGGCGGGTAGATCTGCTTGTACGCCTGCATCCCGCCGGGCCGGCGGCTCAGCGGTATGTACGTCATGCCGTGCCGCCTGGTCGGCCGCAGGTGCACCCGCGGATCGCCGGTCACGGGGGCGTCGATCAGCTCGTCGAGCTGCACCTGATGGGCCCTGGCCAGCGGGAGCAGCAGCTCCAGGGTCGGCTTGCGCTGCCCGGACTCCAGCCGCGACAGCGTGCTGACCGAGATGCCGGTGCTCTTGGACAGCTGCGCCAGCGTCGCGCCGCGCTCCATCCGCAACGCCCGCAGCCGCGGCCCGACCGCCTGGAGGACTTCGTCGAGATCCATCGCCCTACCTTGCCATTTCGGCAACGATATTTGTCAAATCCCCGGCGGGTCGCGGACAGTGGCGCATCGGCTGAACGAATCGGCTGAACGAGAGGAGTCGCGCGATGGACGCGAAGTACGACGTGGTGGTGATCGGGGGCGGGGCCGCCGGGCTGAGCGGCGCGCTCGCCCTGGCCAGGGCCCGGCGCAGGGTGCTGGTGATCGACTCGGGGCGGCCGCGCAACGCTCCGGCGGACGGCGTGCACCTCTACCTGGGGCGCGAGGGAACGCCGCCGCAGGAGCTGCTGGCCGCCGGCCGCGAGGAGGTCACCGGGTACGGCGGGGAGCGCGTCACCGGCACTGTCACGGCGGCCGAGCGGGTGGCCGGCGGGGGTTTCCGGGTCGTGCTGGACGACGGGTCCGCGGTCGAGGCGGACCGGCTGCTGGTGACCACCGGACTGGTGGACGACCTGCCGGAGGTGCCCGGCCTGGCCGAGTTGTGGGGGCGCGATGTGCTGCACTGCCCGTACTGCCACGGCTGGGAGGTACGCGACCAGGCGATCGGCATCCTGGGCACCGGCCCGTTCGCCGTGCACCAGGCACTGCTGTGGCGGCAGTGGAGCGACGACGTGACCCTCTTCCCGCACACCGCGCCCGAGCTCGGCGAGGACGAGCGCGAGCGACTGGCCGCCAGGGGCGTTGCCGTGGTGGAGGGGCAGGTGAGCGGGCTGTCGATCAGCGGCGGCAGGCTCACCGGCGTGAACCTGGCCGGCGGGCGGGTGGTGCCCCGCCAGGCGCTCGCCGTCACCACCCGCATGACCGCCCAGGCGGGTGTGCTGGCGGACCTGGGCCTGGAGACGGCCGAGCAGGAGATGGCCGGTCACGTGGTCGGCACGTACGTCCCCGCGGACCAGTGGGGCGCGACGAACGTGCCAGGCGTGTGGGTGGCCGGGAACGTGACCAACCTGATCGAGCAGGTCATCGGCGCCGCGGCGGCAGGTGCCCGGGCCGCCGCGGCCATCAACGCCGACCTGATCGAGGTGGAAACCCGCCAGGCCGTCGCCGCCCACCGCACCCGGCACGCGGCCGAGAACCCGCACCGGCCGCCGACGTCGATGACGGAGTTCTGGGACACCCGTTACGCCGAGAGCGCGCAGATCTGGAGCGGCAACCCCAACGTCATGCTGGTCCGCGAGGCCACGGACCTGCCGCCGGGCAAGGCGCTCGACCTGGGCTGCGGCGAGGGCGCCGACGCCATCTGGCTCGCGGGCCGGGGATGGCACGTCACCGCCACTGACATCTCCCGCGTCGCGCTCGACCGCGCCGCCGAGTTCGCCAAGGCCGCGGAGGTGGGCGACCGCATCGACTGGCAGCGGCACGACCTGGAAGCGTCGTTCCCCGAGGGCGTCTTCGACCTCGTCTCCGCCTGCTTCCTGCACTCCCCGGGCGACCTGCCGCGCGACAAGATCCTGCGCACTGCGGCCGCCGCGGTCGCGCCCGGCGGGGTGCTGCTCGTCGTCGGCCACGCGAGCGGGCCGCACTGGGAGCACGACCCGCAGCCCGGCGTGCACTTCCCGACGCCGCAAGAGGTCCTCGACGCCCTCGAACTGCCGGAGGAGGAGTGGGAGGTGCAGCTCAGCGAGGAGTACGAACGCACCCAGACCGCCCCCGACGGCACCCCGGGAACCCGCACGGACAACGTCCTGAAGCTCCGGCGGCTCCCCTAGCGAGCGCTACCCCGCGCGCCGAGGGAGCCAGCGTCGCCCGTTGCTCCTCGGGGAGGCTGCGGGAGGTCGACGCATAGTCACGACGGTGACGGCTGGGCGCGGTAGGCGGTGCCCTTGCCGGCGAGCGGGGTCGAGGCGGCGGTGGCCGGGATGAACGCCGACTGCCCCGGCCGGAGCGTCAGCCCGGCGCCGAGGTGGGCTTCGCCCTCGATGCAGACGACGATCTGGGGAACGCCGCCGGGAAGGGAATGCGCGGTCCCCTCGGTCAGGTCGTAGCGCGTGAGGCCGAACTCCGGGGCGGGCGGCCGGTAGTCGTACTCGCCCTGGACGTCGTGCGAGGGCCGGACCAGGAACGGGTCGCCCGGGGTGAAGTCCACCACCCGCATCAGCTCGGGCACGTCGATGTGCTTGCTGGTGAGCCCGCAGCGCAGGACGTTGTCGGAGTTGGCCATGATCTCGACCCCGATGCCGCCGAGGTAGGCGTGCGGGACGCCGGCGCCGAGGTAGAGGGCCTGGCCGGGCAGCAGGTTGACATGGTGGAGCAGGAGAGCGGCCACGACGCCGGGGTCGGCCGGGCAGGAGCGGGCGATGGCGGCGTACCCGGCCAGGTCGTCGTCGTCCCGTGCGAGCAGGGCCTGCTCGACCTGGGCGCGCAGCGGCCGGGAGGCGTCGTCGAAAATCTGCGCGAACACGGTCCGCAGCGCCTGCCCGGCCTCCTCCGCCCTGAGCGTGTCGATCCAGGGCCGCAGCCCCGGCAGGCCGAGCCGGTCCAGGAGGTCCGCGGTGGCGGCGGGCTCACGGAAACCGCACAACCCGTGGAAGGGCGTGATCGCGCACACCATCTCGGGCTTGTGCGAGGCGTCCTTGTACGTGCGCGCGAAGTCGTCCAGCGGGACACCACGCGCCGTCTCGTCGGCGAACCCGGCCTCGGCCTGCGCGGTCGTGGGATGCACCTGCAGGGACAGCGGCCGCTCGATGGCCAGCACCTTCAGCAGGTAGGGCAGGACCGGGCCGAACCGGGCCGCGGACCGCTCGCCGAGCGTGCCGGCCGGGTCGCCGGCGATGAGCTCGTTGAGCGGGGTGCCCTCTACGGTCGAGGGATCGCCAGGATGGGCGCCCATCCAGAGCTCGGCCTGCGGCCGTCCGGTGGGCTCGGTCCCGAACAGCTCCGGCAGTGCGGTCACCGAACCCCAGTCGTAGGGGCGGATGGCGGTGGCCAGGCGCATGGGCACGGCGGTCTGGGGCACGGTGTCGACTCCAATCGTGGTGAAAGGAGCCTAGCGAACGCGCGTTGCATCCATGCTATACATGGGTATAGCCTGCTTTTCGCACGAATAGTTAGCTATATGATCGAACAGGAGGATTGGGTGACGACCGTACCGGACCCCGAAGACCTGACGGCTCGCGCGCGGATCAGGGACGCGGCGTTGTGGCACTTCGGCGAGCACGGCTTCGAACGGGCGACGATCCGCGGGATCGCGGAGACCGCCGGCGTGTCCCTGGGCCTGGTACGCCATCACTTCGGCTCGAAGCAGGCGCTGCGCGAGGCCTGCGACGAGCACATCATGAAGATGATCCACCGGCTGCACGAGCAGGCCGCGAGCACCTCCCAAAGCGCCATCAACCCGGTCGCCGTCATGGGCCCCTACCAGCGTTACCTGGCGAGGGCGCTGACGGAGGGGGCGGCGGCGCCGGTGTTCGACGACATGGTCAGGATCGGCGAGCAGTGGCTCGCGGAGGCCGACAAGAGCCGCCCCGACCCTCCCGACGTCGACCCCAAGGCCCGCTCCGCGGTGATCGCCGCCATGGCGCTGTCGGTCGCGGTCCTGTCCCAGCACGTCTCGCGCGGCCTGGGCGCCGACGTGAACACCCCGGAAGGGGAGGCCAAGCTCCTGCGGGCGATCGTGGACATCTACTCCCACCCCCTGCTCTCGCCGGAAGAGGCCGCCGCCATCCGGGAGGCGCTCGACCGCGGCCAAACCCCATGATCCATCCCCTTGAGGAGCACCACCATGACTGACGCCATCACCGTGTCCGGGCTGGTGAAGACCTTCGGCAGGACGCGGGCGCTGGACGGGCTCGACCTCAGCGTGCGCACCGGCGAGGTGCACGGCTTCCTGGGCCCCAACGGCGCCGGCAAGAGCACCACGATCCGGATCCTGCTGGGCCTGCTGCGCGCCGACGCGGGCGACGCCCGGCTGCTGGGCGGCGATCCCTGGTCCCAGGCGACCGAGCTGCACCGCCGCCTGGCCTACGTGCCCGGCGACGTCACGCTGTGGCCGAACCTGTCGGGCGGCGAGACGATCGACCTGCTCGGCCGGTTGCGCGGCGGCCTCGACCGGCGGCGCAGGGCCGGCCTGCTGGAGCGGTTCGAGCTGGACCCGCGCAAGAAGGGCCGGGCCTACTCCAAGGGCAACCGGCAGAAGGTGGCCCTGGTCGCCGCGCTGGCCTCCGACGTCGAGCTGCTCATCCTGGATGAGCCGACCTCCGGCCTCGACCCGCTGATGGAGGCGGCGTTCCGGGAGTGCGTCAGGGAGGAGCAGCGGCGCGGAGACCGCACGGTGCTGCTGTCGAGTCACATCCTGGCCGAGGTCGAGGCGCTGTGCGACCGGCTGACGATCATCCGCGACGGCCGGGCCGTCGAGACGGGCACGCTCGCGGACCTGCGGCACCTGACCCGCACCTCGATCGAGGCCGAGCTGGCCGGGCCGCCGGACGGGCTGGCCGGTCTGCCGGGCGTGCACGACCTGCGCGCCGAGCGCGGCCGGGTGCGGTTCACCGTGGACGCGGCGGCGCTGGACCCGGCGCTGCGCCGGCTCACGGCGGCGGGCGTGCGCAGCCTGGTCAGCCGGCCGCCGACCCTGGAGGAGCTGTTCCTGCGCCACTACGACAACTGCGAGGCCAGCCCCGCGGGAGGCCGGTGCTAGCGGGAGCGCGGGCCGAGGACGGCGGGCATGGTGCGGGTGCTGTTGCCCAGCAGGGTGTCCAGCGGGCACAACTCCTCCGGCGGCGCGGCGGGCGCGATCTCGGGGAACGCCCCGAACAACGCCGTCAGCGCCACCTCGGCCTCCAGCCGGGCCAGCGGCGCGCCGAGGCAGAAGTGCGGCCCGTGCCCGAACGACAGGTGCGTGGCCGGCGGGCTGGTCAGGTCGAAGAGGTGGGCGGCCTCGCCGTAGTGGCCCGGGTCGCGTCCCGCGGAGGCGAAGCAGGCCAGTATGGGCTCGCCGGCCCGCAGGTGCACGCCGTCGATCTCGATGTCGCGCACCGCGTACCGCATCGGGAAGTAGGCGATCGGCGAGTCCCAGCGCAGCGTCTCCTCCACCGCCGCGCTGAACGGGCACTTGCCCGAGCGCAGCAGGTCGAGCTGGCCCGGCTCGTTCAGCAGGGCGCCGATGGCGTTGGTGATGAGGTTGACCGTGGTCACGTGCCCGGCGATGAACAGCAGCTCGATGGTGGCGAACAATTCGTCCGTGGACAGGCGGACGCCGTCCTGCTCGCGCAGCCGGAACAGGTCCGTGATCAGGTCCTCGCCGGGCGTGTCCCGGCGCTGGTCGATGATCTGGCCGAGCAGCTCGTGCAGCGCCTTGCGCAGCTCGGGCGTGTCGTCGAGGCTGCCGCCGACCTGGGCCACCGCGTCGCTGAGCTCGTGCAGCTCGTCCTGGTGGCCGGCCGGGATGCCGATCAGCTCGGAGATGACCTCGCGCGGCAGCGGGTAGGCGAACTCCTTGCGCAGGTCCACCGGCTGGTCGGGCGGCAGGTCCGCGAGCCGGTCGATCAGCCTGCCGGTGAGCGACTCGATCTTGGGGCGCAGCCCTTCCAGCCGGCGCGGCGTGAACGCGCCGGCCACCGCGGTGCGCAGCCGCCGGTGTTCGTCTCCTTCGGCGTTGAGCATGGAGGTGTCGGTGACGATGCGGTCGATGGCCGTGCCCGGCGGTGAGCTGTGGCGGGCGGCCCAGTGGCAGATCTCCCTGGACAGGTTCGGGTGGGTCAGGACGGTCAGCAGCGTGGCGTACCGGGTCGCGGCCCAGGCGGGCACGCCCTCGGCCGTCACCGGCACCAGCGGGCCCGCCTCGCGCAACCGGCGGTTGTCGGCGTGCAGGTCGCGGGTGGCCGGGTCGAGGATGAAGCGGCTCTCTTCAGTCATGGGTTCACCCCGTGCGTCGTGGGCTCATGGCCAGTGCGGTCACGTCGAAGCCGGGGTCCTGGTCGAGGTAGAGGTCGCGGACGAGCTCCCCGGCGGCCGGCGCGTTGCACAGGCCGTGGCCGGAGAAGCCGGTCGCGTACAGGAACGCCGGAGGCCCCGGCTGGTGGCCGATGAAGGCGGTCTTGTCCGGGCTGGCGTCCCGCAGTCCCGTGACCGCCGTGTGCAGCGCGACCCCGGCCAGACTCGGGTACGTGGCCGCGAGCTGCTCGGCCACCCCCCGCCGCCAGGCCTGCCGGTCGGGACCCGGGTAGCCCATGCCGATCAGCAGCCGTTCGCCGCGCAGCCGTACCAGCAGGCCGCTGGCGGCGTGCAGGGTGACCGGGATGTCGGGTGTGTTCGGCGGCAGCGGGTCCGTGGTGAGCAGCTCCTGCTCGATCGGGTCGGTCAGCGGCAGGTCTACGCCCGCGCAGCGCACGAGTGAGGCCGACCACGCGCCCGCGGCGCAGATGATCGCGTCCGCGGTGAGATCGCCGTCCGGCGTCCGCACGCGGCCGGCCCGCGGCTCGATCCCGGTGACGGCACAGCCGGTACGCAACCGCGCGCCCGCCCGTTCCGCCGCCCGCGCGTAGGCGGTGACGATGGCCGTGGTGTCGGAGATGTAGGCCTGCGGCGAGTACGCGGCGGCCAGCAGTGGCGCGTCCCCGATGAGCGGATTGTGCTCCCTGGCCTCCTCCGCGCTGATCAGGCCCACATCCACCCCGGCAGCCCGCTGGTCCGGCAGGTCGGCCTCGAACGCGCTCACCTGCTCCGGCTCGGTGAACAACACCAGGTAGCCGACCTGCCGCAACGGCAGGTCGGTGCCCGGCCTGCTGGGAAAGGCGTGGTACGCGTCCAGGCTGCGCACCGCCAGCGCCGAGCTGACCGGATTGCCGGCGAAGTACGAGCGGACCACGTCGGCGGTGGCGCGGGAGGCGCCCGAGCCGAGCGAACCCCGCTCCAGCAGGGTCGTGTCGACCCCGGCCTCGGCCAGGTGGAAGGCGATCGACAGGCCGATCACACCGCCGCCGATCACCACCACCCGCGGCGAATTCACACCGCCTCCTGCGCCCGGCGCAGGTGCTCGCCCGCCTCCCAGGGGAACAGGTGCAGGTTCCACCCGCCCAGGCAGTTGCAGTAGAGCGCCATGTGGGCCATGGTCGCGATGAAGTCCTCGTGGTTGTCCAGGCGCTCCAGCCCGGTCAGGAGCCGCTGCGTGAAGTTCCACAAGGTGTCCAGGCCGCAGTAGCCGAGGAACTCCGCGGGAGTCGCGGCCAGCAGGCGGGTCATCTGGCGCAGCCACGGCATCGGCATGCCGTCCAGCGCCGCGCGTACGAGGCCGCCGTAGCAGCTGTAGCCCAGCGGCCGGGTCTCGCCGTTGACGAACAACAACGTGGTCAGGACCGTCTCATAGCTGCCCGCCCCCGAGGGGATCCGCCCCTCGTGGAGATCGATGAGCTCCTGCGGCGGGTTGAGCCAGATGCGCTCGGTCTCGGCGTGCACGTCGGTGACCAGCGCGTTGAGATGCGGGTCGCCGATCGGCAGCCGGGGCAGATCATGGCCGCTGGGCTCGCCCGCGCGGCGCACTTCCGCGATGACGGGCTCCTTGGTGGTGTAGACGGCCTGCCACACCTCGCGGCCGGCCTGGATCAGGGCATCGAGGTCCTCCTCGACGACCTGGCCGACCGGGGTGGCGGTCATGGGCTCGGTCAGCTCGCCGTACTTGATGCCAAGGTGTTGCAGCCGCGAGCAGAACAGGGTGCCGTCGGGCACGGTGCGCCGGTCCACGCGGTACTCCGCGGGCGCGTGCAAGAGCGAATGGACCGGGGCGACGTGGTACAGGTGATAGCCGGCGACCAGGGCATGCCCTTGCAGGCTGCGGTACGGCAGCGCATCCCACAGGCATTGGGCCAGGGCGCGGTTGCGCTGGTCGAGTTCGGCGGCCACGGTGATGCCGAGGCCGGGCCAGGTTATTTCCACACGCTTCGATTCGTTCACAATAAGTCACTCTATCGTCACGATTTGTGGCGATAGAGGTGGGGGTGGGGCATTTACCGGTACATGACCTCGTCTGGGCGCTGCCCCAACAGCGCCCCGCTCCGCTCGTCGCCCCAGATCGAGTACGCGTCCACGTACGGCCGCAACAGGGCGGTCAGCCGGGCGTCACCCCGGCCGTTGAGCTCGTCGGAGGCGATCTTGCGGGCCACGCCCGCCACGACGTCGGCCACCTGGACCCGGGCGTCCAGCCGCGACTCGACCAGCCGCAACCCGGCCATCCCCCCGGTTTCCAGCAACAGGGCGATGCGCTGGTCCGTCAGCGTCGTCTGCCGGTCGTGGACGATGAAGACCGGCCTGCCGCCCCGGCCCCAGTAGGCGACGGCCCGGACGATGGCCGGGATGAGCGGGTCGAGCGCGGGGAAGACGTGCGGGTCGGCCAGCAGCCGCTCCCGGAAGGCGCCGACCCGCGCCCTGGCTCGCCACAGCAGCTCCATCACCTCACCCGCCGGGCCGCCCGCCGCCCGCAGGTCGTCGACCAGGCGGAAGGCGTCATCGACGGACGTCGTGACGCCCTGGCCGTTCTTGGCGCGCAGCAGATAGTTGAACGAGTCGAGGAACGCCGCCCACCGCCCCGGCCCGAACGCGGCCGGGCCCTCACGGTAGAGGGCGACCGCCATGGCCCAGGCCCCCGCGTCCTGGCCGCCCTCCCGGGAGAGGGCGGGCGAGTTCTGGCGCGGGCCTTCGCCTTGCGCATGGTCCTCCGCGAGCAGCCCGACGACCTTGCCGACGACGAGGAACGTCTTGTCGGTGAGATGGACGTGGACGTTGCCGAGCACCGGCCCGTCCGGTCCGAGCAGCCATCTGAGCGCCGCCCGGTGCTTCTCGCGCAGGATGTGGCCCGCTTTGTACTCGGTGACCGGGGACGGCGCCCTCTCGCGTAGCTCCTGGATGCAGGCGGCCGCGGAGTCGCGGTCCATCACGACACTGGCGTGCGCGAACACGTCGGTGTTGCCGCCGATGAGCTTCTCGCCCTCCGCCCCGGACTCGTCGCACGCGATATCGAGGGGTGCCCGCACGAATATCAAATCTAGCCAAGTCCGCGGCGTGCCCGCGAGGCAATTTCCCGCTGCGTCAGAAGGGCGGGCCGGCTCACGGAAGGGTGACGAACCTGCCCAGGAAATGGCGGGCCGAGGCGGTGTCGAGCCGGTAGTCGTAGTTGGTCTTCTTGCAGGCGTCGTCGGCTCCGCTGATCGACGTTGCCACCAGGAGGTGCGAGTCGGGCCCTCCCAGGAAGTTCGGGCCGCCCGAGTCGCCGAAGCAGGTGCTGCCGTCGCCCTTGGAGCTCAGGGACAGATCGAGCCAGCCGCGGGAGAGGGCCTTGAAGGAGATGGACGTCTGGTTGCGGGTGTCGGTGTAACGGTACGGGCTCCCGTGCTTCTTCTTGCCCGGGGACAACTTGGCCGGGGACAACGAGCCGTACCCCACCGGAGTGAAGCGGGCTTCCTTCAGGCCGTTCGCGGCCTTGAGGCGGTCGAGCATCCCCGACTCGGGTAGTTGGGCGGGCTCGATGTCCTGGATGGGCGTGCTGAAGATGACCACGGCCATGTCATGGAGCTCGGATTTCTCGGTGAAGCGGGTGTCCGGCACGTACTTGCCGGTGTAGACCTTGGCGCCGTGCTGGTAGCGGCTGGCGAAGGAGACCCGGGCGGTCCGCTGCTTCGGCAGCCCGCAGTGGGCGGCGGTGAGGAAGACCGTGGGCGAGATGAGCGTGCCGGAGCAGTAGGTCCACGTGCCGTCGGAGTGGGGCTTGTGGTCGATCAGGGCCCCTACTTCCGGGTGAGCGTTTCCGTCGGCGAAGCCGTTCGTGATGGCCGATGCGGGCTTGGTGATACCCACCATCGACACAGCGAGGATCACGACAAAAGGGACAAAACGCATTCCGAGAGTGTAGCTGCTCGCGGTCTTCTCATGACAAATGAGGCAAAAAGATCTACTTACCGGGTGTCAAGGCCAGGTTTGACCTGACTCCGCGGGGAGGGAGCCGAGCATGGCAATCCGGCCGCACTGCCGACATCGCCGCTTTTTCACCGGCTCTTTCCCGGTACGGGGAATTCGGCTTCGGCGTGGCGTTGTGGAGCGGCTCGCGACGACTGCGAGCATCGTACCGATCTCATGGGTCGCACTCCGAAAGGGACGGAACATGTTCACGCCCATTCCCCGGACCGAAGCCACTCCCGCCCGGCCGAAGGCGTGTCACTCGATGAAGAGAATGACGAAGTCGACCATGAGCGGCTCTCTTTCGATGGTTCTGGTCGCCGCCTTGGCCCCGGCGGCGCGGGCGGACTTCGTCGACGACGACCGGTGCGGGCCGCGTACTTTCTTCAGGCTCGATGAGATCTCGCCGCGGAACTTCTTCCTGCCCCGCACCCGCTACATCGACGGCCCCGGCGGCACGATGACGGTGTCGGTCACGCGTGAGCACGAAGTGCTGGCGTTCCGCGAGACCGAGAACGAAAGGCGAAACGCGTTCACCCGAAGGAAGACCCGAGTGATACCCCCACCCACGACGGAACCGCAGGCGGAACCGCCGGCCGAGCCGCAGGCGGAACCGCCGACCGAGCCGACGACCGGGGCGACGGCGGAACCGACGACCAGTCCGACGACCAGCCCGACCACCGAGCCCACGACCAAGGCGACGGCGGAACCGGCGACCAGTCCGACGGCCGGGGCCACGATCAAGCCCATGACCAAGGCGACGGCGGAACCGACGACCAGTCCGACGACCGGGGCGACGGCGGAACCGACGGCCGATCCGATGGACGAACTGACGACCGACGTGGCGCTCGATCCGTTGACGGAACCGATGACCGGACCGAAGATCACCACCGCGGAGTTGATCCGCGAATTTCGCCGGCTGGGGGTTCCCCACCTCGAGGAGAGGCACATGGTCTTCAGCGGACACGAATATACGCGGGAGATCAGCGACGGGATGTACGGCAATCTGTGGTACCGCGTCTTCGGCTACCGCATCGGCTGGGCGGCCTGGTCGGTGCTCGGCACGTGCCGCCACGTCAAGATCGACAGCGGCCTGGCCAACGTGCCCTCCAAGGTCGAAGGCTGGCGGTATTGGGAAACCAAGCACCCGATGTACAAGAGCCGCCGGCTGTCCCGCAAGTAGTCTTTGCCATGATCAGCGCTCGATATGGGCCCCCGTAGGTGGTAAAAGCCCACGTCAGGACTCTCTTCAAGGGGGTTCCTGAGTAAGGTTTGGGGTAGGTGGTGGTTTAGTCGGGGAGTGCCGGAAGCACACCCGTCTTCCCACAAATTCGGGGGAACACCATGTCTATCCAGCACTACCTGGGTCTGATCCCTTCGCGACCGCCGGATATTCCAGGGGGAAACGGCTCCGATACCGGTCGTCGGCGTCGGCGTCGGCGTCGCCGCTGAATGCGCGGACACTGAGCGTGACGCACCCGAGAGCGCCGCGACGGTGTCCGTCTCTGACGCCCAGGCCCCAGGCCAGCCGTCCGCCGGGTGGGCGGCTGGCCTGGCCCATGCCAGCGATGTGTTGTCGTGCAGATGATATGTACGCAGACAAATGAGCGGGGCCGGGTATGGTTGCCGGTATGACCAGCCAGGCAGCCGAAGGGCGATACGACGAGGAG
Source organism: Nonomuraea marmarensis (assembly GCF_043197025.1). NCBI lineage: Bacteria > Bacillati > Actinomycetota > Actinomycetes > Streptosporangiales > Streptosporangiaceae > Nonomuraea > Nonomuraea marmarensis. The sequence continues at coordinate 41,402 of NZ_JBICRM010000004.1, read as the reverse complement.
CCGGTGCGTACCGAGGGCGACTTCGGCTGGCAGCTCGGGGTGTTACTGAGCACCTATCACGGCGTGATCGCGCCGCTGCTCGGCGACCTGCCGCATGCCATGCGCGGCTACCAGATCCTGTCCACGGTGGCCCACGGCGACCAGCCCACTCAGAGCGCCCTGGCCGCTTATCTGGGCATCGACCGGACGGTGATGACCTACCTCATCGACGACCTCGTCCAGGCGGGGTTGGTGGAACGCCGCCAGAGCCCCACCGACCGGCGGGCCCGCAAGATCGTCGTCACCCCGGCGGGTGCCAAGACGCTCGCCGAGCTCGAGCGACTGGTGAGCTCCGCCGAAGACACGCTCCTGGGTGCGCTGGATCCCGCGCAGCGTCAGGTGTTCCGCGACCTGCTGCGCACGGTGGCCTGCGGCGCGCGCCGCATCGAGCCTCAGGCCGATCCGTGCGTCGCCGCCGAGCACGTGCTCAGTGACGCCGCCCCATCCCGCCGCCGATAGCCGCTGAGCGTTCGCGGTCCTTGCTCTGACTGCGGGAATACGCCCCAAAGATGCGTGGTTTGACAACACATCTCTTCCACATACAGTTTGGGCAGCCACACATCTGAGGGGATCCATGCCTGACTACGGCCATGACCTGTTGTTCGGGTCGTTCATCACCCCTTCCAACGCCGCGCCGAAACAGGTGCTCGATCTGGCTCAGGCGTCCGAGGACGCCGGGCTGGACCTGGTCACCTTCCAGGACCACCCCTACCAGCCGGCCTTCCTCGACACCTGGACGTTGCTGACCTATGTGGCCGCCCGCACCGAGCGCATCCGCCTCTCCGGCAACGTGATCAACCTCCCGCTGCGCCCGCCCGCCGTGCTCGCCCGCGCGGCGGCGAGCCTCGACCTGCTCAGCGGCGGCCGGTTCGAGCTGGGGCTGGGCGCGGGCGGGTTCTGGGACGCCATCGAGGCCATGGGCGGACGCCGCCTGACCCCGGCCCAGGCCGTGGACGCCCTCAGCGAGGCCATCGACGTCATCCGCGGCGTCTGGGACGCGGGCAACAAGGACCGCTTCCGCCTCGACGGCGCCTACTACCAGGTCAACGGCGCCAAGCGGGGCCCCGCCCCGGCTCACGACATCGGCATCTGGCTGGGTGCGTACAAACCGCGCATGCTCCGCCTGACCGGCGGCAAGGCCGACGGGTGGCTGCCGTCGCTGGCGTACATGAAGAGCCTGGACCAGCTCGCCGAGAGCAACGCGATCATCGACGAGGCCGCCGCCGAGGCGGGCCGGGAGCCCGCGGCGGTGCGGCGCCTGCTCAACATCGGCGGCCGGTTCGGCGCGCGCAGCGACCGGCTGTTCACCGGCCCGCCGGAGCAGTGGGCCGAGCAACTCGCCGCGCTCACCCTGGAGTACGGCTTCAGCGGCTACATCGTCATGGGCGACGACCCGGTGACCCTGCAGACGTTCGGCCAGGAGGTCGCCCCGGCCACGCGCGAGCTCGTCGGCGCCGAGCGGGCGGGCAGGTAACGGTGGACTACGCGCACCCGCTGCGGTTCGGCGCCCGCGTCGCGGCCCGATCGGCGCAGGAGGCCGTCGAGCAGGCCCGGCTGAGCGAGGAGCTGGGCCTCGACCTGGTGACCTTCGCCGACGACGCCGACCAGCCCATCGACACCTGGACGCTGATGAGCTGGGTCGCCGCCCGTACCAGCAGGATCCACCTCTCCGCCGACCTGCTCGACGCGGCGCGGCGGCCACCCGCCGCCCTGGGCCGCGCGGCGGCGAGCCTGGACCTCCTCGCCGACGGCCGCCTCGACCTGGGGCTGGGCGGGGGAGGCCGGTGGGAGGCGGCCGGCGGGCAGGCGCTGCCGCCCGAACAGGCCGCCGCCGCGCTCGGCGAGGCGATCGACGTCATCCGCGGCATCTGGGCGGCCGACGCGCGCTCGCCCCTGCGGATCGACGGCGAGCACTACCGCATCAGCGGCGCCGAACGCGGGCCCGCCCCGGCCCACAACATCCCCATCTGGGTCGGCGGCACCCGGCCGGAGCTGTTGCGGCTGGCCGGCACCAAGGCCGACGGATGGCTGACCTCACTCGATCAGCAGGGGCTCGCCGCCGGCCAGGCCGTCATCGACGAGGCGGCCACCCGAGCCGGACGCGACCCGCGCGAGATCCGCCGTCTGGTCACCATCACGCCCCGCGCGGCGAACCCGGACGAACTCCTCGTCCTGGCCGTGGAGCACGGCATCAGCACGTTCATCGTCGACGGCGCGGACGAGGAGGCGCTGCGCAGGTTCGCCGAGGAGGTCGCGCCCGCGCTGCGGCGGGCGGTGGCCGCCGAACGTGCTGCCCGCCACGTCACCGAGGCGGCCGTGTCCAGCAGCTTCGTCCGGGCCCGCCGGCACCCGGGCATCGACTACGAGGCCGTACCCGCCCACCTGACAGCGATCGAGCCGGGCGACGCCGGGTACGCCCGCGTGCGCTCCACGTACCTGCGCGGCGGATCACCCGGGCTGGTGCTGCGGCCCGGCACGCCCGCCGAGGTCGCCGACGCCCTGGCCTTCGCCCGCACCCAGCCGGTGAAGCTGGCCGTCCGCAGTGCCGGGCACGGCATCAGCGGCCGCTCCACCAACCACGGCGGCATCGTCATCGACCTCTCCCGGCTGAACGCCATCGAGGTGCTCGACAAGCAGACCCGCCGGATCAGCGTCGGACCGGGCGCGCGCTGGAGCGACGTCGCCGCCGCGCTCGCCCCGTACGGGTGGGCGCTCAGCTCCGGCGACTACGGCGGCGTGGGCGTCGGCGGCCTGGCCACCGCGGGCGGCATCGGCTGGCTGGTCCGCGAGCACGGCCTGACCATCGACCACCTGCGCGCGGTGGACATGGTGCTGGCCGACGGATCGCTGGTCCGGGCCAGTGACGAGGAGAACGCCGACCTGTTCTGGGCGGTACGCGGCGCCGGGGCGAACTTCGGCGTCGTCACCTCCTTCGAGTTCGAGGTGGACGAGGTGGGCGACGTCGGCTTCGCCCAGTTCGTCGTCGACGCCAGCGACACGGCCGGCTTCCTGCAACGCTGGGGCGCCGCGATCGAGGCCGCGCCCCGGGACGTCACCAGCTCCCTCATCATCGGCCGTCCCAGCCCGGGGCAGCCGGTCGTCGCCCAGATCATGGCGGTCGTGGACGCCGACGACGGCGAGACGGTCATCAGCCGCCTGCAGCCCATCGCCGACACCGCGCCGCTGCTGGACTACAACATCCAGATCGTGCCGTACGCGGCGATCATGGACGTGCCGCCCGGCCCGCATGACGGCCAGGGCGAGCCCGTGACCCGTTCCGCCCTGGCCGACCACCTGACCGCCGAGCTCGCTACGGCGGCCGCCCGGCTGGTCGCGAGCGGCGAAACGTACTTCTTCCAGATCCGCGCGGTAGGGGGAGCGGCGTCCGACGTTCCCGCGGACGCGACCGCCTACGCGGGCCGCTCGGCGAACTTCAGCCTCGTCGCCTTCGGGTCCAGCCGCGCCCGTCTGGACCCCATCTGGGATCGTATGCGGCCGCACTTCTCGGGCATCTATCTCAGCTTCGAGACCGACCTGCGTCCCGAACGCCTCGACGACACCTTCCCCGGCGCGACCCTGCGGCGGCTACGAGAGCTCAAACGCCGCTACGACCCTGCCAACGTCTTCCGTGACAACTTCAACATTCCCCCTGAGGGGAAATGAGGAGAAATATCGTGAAATTGCCGATCAAGCCGCGAACCCTGCCCGGGCGCCTGGCGACGGGCGCCTTCATCCTGCACAGCGGGCTGGAGAAGTGGAACGGCGGCGAGGAGCAGGCCGCCGGCATCCACGGCATGGCGGCGAACGCCTTCCCGTTCCTGAAGTCGATCCCGCCCCGCAGGTTCCTGCGCCTGCTCGCCGCCGGGGAGATCGCGACCGGCGCGGCGCTGCTGGCTCCGTTCGTGCCGACGGCGCTCGCGGGCGCGGCGTTGACCGGCTTCTCCGGCAGCCTGGTCGCCCTGTACCTGCGTACCCCGGCCCTGCGCAAGCCCGGCAGCGTCTGGCCGAGCCAGGCGGGCATCGGCGTCAGCAAGGACGTGTGGATGCTCGGCATCGGCCTGGGCCTGCTGGCCGACGCGGCAACCGAGCGTCAGGACTCCTGACCGTCGCGACTCACGCCGAGTCACCGTCCTGGTAGGCAGTTCGGCTCTGCGGCGTGGTCCGCTGCGTCGTGGTGGGGGTCGAGTTGCGGGATGCGCAGGACGAAGCAGGCGCCCCGGGGTGAGTCTTCGAGGATGAGGGTGCCGCGGTGGTGGTGGGCGATGTCGCGGGTGATGGCCAGGCCGAGGCCGCTGCCGCCGGTGTCGAGGCGGCGGCCGTCGTCGAGGCGGGTGAAGCGTTCGAAGACGCGCTGACGGTCGGCGGGTGGGATGCCGGGGCCGTCGTCGGTGACGGCGATCACGGCTTGGCCGTCGACAGAGGTGAGGGTGATGTCGACGGCGGTGGTGGCGTGGCGGCGGGCGTTGCTGACCAGGTTGGCCAGGGCGCGGATGAGCTGGATGCGCGATCCGCAGACCCACACGTCGCCGTGCCTGTGGAGCCGGACCGGCCCGTGGTGGGCGCCCTTGGTGCGGGTGTGAGTGAGGTTCGCTTGGCTGATCTCCTGGGCGACCAGTTCGGTGAGGTTGATGAGTTCGTCAGAGCTGGTCGTGGGGTTGTCGTGGAGACGGGCCTGGGCGAGCAGGTCGGTGATGATGGCGTCGAGGCGGTCGGTGGTCGTCAGGGCGGCTCGCAGGGCGTGGCGGATGTCGGTGTCCTCGGGATGTTCCAGGGCGTCCTCCAGCTGGGCGCGCAGGCCCGCGATGGGGTTGCGCAGTTCGTGAGAGGTGGTGCCGGCGAAGCGGCGTTGCTGGGCGACGGCTTCGTCCAGGCGGGCGAGGGTGTGGTTGGCGGTACGCGCGAGTTCGGTGATCTCGTCGTGGCCGGGTGGGATGGGCATGCGGCGGCTGAGGTCGTTCAGGGTGATCTGCGCCATGTGGGTGCGGATCGCCTGGACGGGGCGCAGGGCGCGGCCGACGGCGATCCAGGTGATGGCGCCGGCGCAGGCGGCCAGGGCGAGCGCCAGGGCGGCCAGCAGGAATTCGAGCAGGTGCGCGCGGAGCAGGGCAGGGATGCTCAGGCCGGCCAGCACGACCGGGGCGGCGGTGGCGGGGCTGGTGCGGATGGCGACGATCATGTGCCGGCCGTCGGACAGGCGGTTCACCGGGTCGGCGGGAGTGGGGCGGACCTGGGTGAGCGCGGGCCGGCCGTGGGCGGCCGGGCTGGCCGCCAGGACGGCGCCCCGGGAGTCGACGATCTGGACCAGGCCGACGTCGCCGGAGACGGGCAGGGGATCGGGCAGCGCGTTGGGCGAGATGATGCGGGCGGCGGTGGTCCACTGGCCGGCCACGTGTTCGGCCTGGTCGTAGACGTGCTCGCCCAGGGTGTAGCGGATGGCCAGGCAGGCGGTGGCGCTGAGCGCGGTCAGGATGGTCAGTGACAGCAGCGACGCGGCCATGGTGGAACGCCCACGGAGGGATCGGGGGTAACGGATCAAGGGTGATGGATTCCTTTCCAGCCGGTGGCAACGTGGTCGCGGGGAAACCGACTGTCCAATTACTCACCGTAGGTCGGAAAACGTTTGGCAAGGTGGTCGTAAAACTCCTAGGAAGCTCGCTCACCCGTACGCTGACCTGGGAAGTTGCCTGGTAGTGACACGCCCACCCTGGCGGCATAAAACGGACATAATGTGTACAAATGGACCAGAATAAGCTGCTGGGGGAGTTCCTCCGGGCTCGGCGTGAGGCCACCACACCCGCGCAGGCCGGACTCCTCGATGTCGGCCACCGCCGCACCCCAGGCCTGCGCCGCGAGGAAGTGGCCATGCTGGCCCATGTCAGCACCGACTACTACATCCGCCTGGAACAGGGCAGGGAGCGCCACCCGTCCGAGCGCGTGCTGGAATCGCTCGCCCAGGTCCTCGACCTCAGCCCCGAGGCCACCGCGCACATGTACAAGCTGGCCCACCCGAAGTTGTGCCAACGCCGGGCGGTCGCCCGGCGCGAGCTGATCAGCCAGGACCTGCGCCGGCTGATCGACAGCTGGCCCGACACTCCCGCCCTGGTGTGCGACCGGCTGATGAACGTGCTGGCCGTCAACTCCATCGCCGACGCCCTGTACGACAGCCTCCAGCACCGCGACAACCTGCTCCGGATGATCTTCCTCGATCCGGCGGCGCGCGAGTTCTATCCCGACTGGGAGCAGTCCGCCCGCTCCAAGGTCGCCCACCTGCGCGCGACCGCCGGAGCCGACCTCGACGATCCCCGCCTGACGGAACTCGTCGGCGAACTGTCGGTCAAGAGCCCGGACTTCCGCCGGTTGTGGGCCCGCCACGACGTCTCCAGCAAGACACATGAGAAGAAGCGCATGCGCCACCCGGCCGTCGGCGACCTCACCATGACCGTCGAGATCTTCTCGGTGAACAGCTCGCCCGGGCTGCAGCTCATCACCCTGCTGCCCCAGGCGGGCAGCCCGTCGGAGGAGGCGCTGCGCCTGCTCGGCAGCCTCGCCGCCTCCCGGTCCGGCACCGTCCCGGACCCCGCCTCGGAGAACTCCGCGCACCGCACGAGCCGTCGCTGACGGCGGGGGATGATAGCGCTAACGAAGCCGCTCGGCTGCTGAGCGCCCGCGCCTCGCGGGACGAGGCGCCCGGGCGTGCCCGTGCCGCCGGTCAGCAGGCCATCAGTTCGGGTTGTTCGCGTGGGTGAGGGTCTCCCAGGCGACGAACAGGTTGTTGCTGCCCGCGGGCCGCTGCTGCTCCGTCAGCGTCTGGGTGTTGGTCATCGCGATGCCCAGCCTGGTGTGCAGGCCGTTGAAGCCGACCTCGGTGACCGGGCCCAGGCCGAGGGTCAGGCTGCCGCCGCACAGCCAGCTCGGCACGGCCGTCCCGAGCTGGTACTTGGCGTGGAAGCCGAGCGCGTGCCTGAGCCGTTCCGACACCTCGGGGTAGAGGTCCTGGCCCTGGATCCGGCTGGTCTCCGCGATGTGCGAGATGGAGGACAACCCGTAGCCGGTGTGCGTGAAGTCGCGGCAGGTCTCCTGGGTGAGGCCGTCGACGAAGGTGCTCTGGCCGTGCCAGAAGCCGATGATCTCGTCCCTGGTGTCGATGCCGCCTCCCGGTGGCGGTTTCGGCAGTGCCCCGTCGCCGGACACGTACACGTAGGCAGGCAGGCGGGCGCGGAACTTGGCCACGGCCCGGTCGTAGGCGGCGCGGTCCTCCAGGTAGACGGCGATGCCCAGAGCCGCCTCCGTCATGGTCAGCTCCCAGTTGCCGTTGCTGTTGGACCCGCCGGCGACCTCGGGCAGGTAGACGTCGCGCAGCATGGTGGCGAAGCGGCCGGCGTTGGGCCAGCCGGTGTAGGTGTAGCGGATGATCTCGGCGGCGCGCGGCCAGGTCGAGCCGGCCCAGCCGGTCTGCAGGGGCGCGTTGCTGTTGGTGTGGTCCTTGATCGTGGCGGACCACGCGTCCATGATCGAGATCGCCTTGTCGGCGTACCTGCTGTCGCGGGAGATGTACCAGCGCAAGGCGAGCGTGTACGCGGCGAGGGCGTCCTCGCGCTCGTCGGTGCAGCCGTTGTTCGGGTTGGAGTAGGAGCCGCACTCGACGATCGCGCGGGGGCGGGGGGTTCTGGTAAGGGAGGCGTACGGGCTGGCGTTCATCCGGTCGTAGGCGGCCTTCCACGGTGCCGCGTTCTCCTGGACCTTGGCCCGGACGAAGTCCAGTTGCGGCCGGCTGACCAGCACGCCGGGGTGGGTGAAGGTGGCGGGGGCGGCCTGCGCGCTGTGCCCGGTGACGAGCAGGGTGATCAGCGCGGACAGGGAGAGGAGGGTTCGGCTGCGCACGGGGGAGTCCCTTCGTCCACATATGTGTACGGCATGCAGACACCTGAACGACTGCGGTGATGGCGAACCTAAAGCCCCCGCCCGGACCCGTCAAGGTCTTCTGTTCGGAAACTTTCCTATTGACAACTCTCTCGACCACTGTTTGGATCCGAGTTAATTTACGTGGCGAAGTAAGTGTCCTCAGCGCGTACTTCGCCTGGCCGCGGCCTCCCGCCCCAGGAGGCCGCGCATCGCGGCGCAGAGAGAAAGAGACATCTCATGACCCCCCAGCGCCCCTCGGCACGGCTGCTCCTGAGCGTGCTGACCATCCTCGGCCTCATGGCCCTCGCCGCCCCGGCCCAGGCCGCCACCGGCCAGATCACCGGGTACGGCGGCAAGTGTGTGGACGTCGCCGCCGCCGGCACCGCCAACGGCACCCCGATCCAGCTCTACACCTGCAACGGCACGACCGCCCAGCAGTGGACCACCGGCGGCGACGGCACCCTGCGCGCCCTCGGCAAATGCCTGGACGTCGCCTCCGCCAGCAGTACGAACGGCACGAAGGTGCAGCTCTGGGACTGCAACGGCTCGGCCGCCCAGGTCTGGACGGCCGGCGGTGACGGCACCCTGCGGGCCCTGGGCAAGTGCCTGGACGCCACCGGCAACAGCTCCGCCGACGGCACCCCGCTGCAGATCTGGGACTGCTTCGCCGGCGCCAACCAGCGCTGGACGCTGCCCGGCGGCACCACCCCGCCGCCCAACCCGGGCAAGATGGCCGCCGCGCCCTACCTCTACCTCGGCTGGGCCAGCCCGCCCAGCGCCACGTCGGTAATGAGCCAGACCGGGGTGCGTTCGTTCACCATGGCGTTCATCCTGTCCGGCGGCGGCTGCGTGCCGCGCTGGGACGGCTCCCGGGCGCTCGCCGGAGGTGTGGACCAGCAGACGATCAACGCGATCAAGGCCGCGGGCGGCAGCGTGCAGATCTCCTTCGGCGGCTGGTCGGGCAACAAGCTCGGCCCCAACTGCTCCAGCCCCGCCGCCTACGCGGCCGCCGTACAGCAGGTCATCGACGCGCACGGCCCGGCCGTCGTCGATTTCGACATCGAGAACAGCGACGAGTTCGAGAACTACACCGTTCAGGACCGCATCCTGAACGGCCTCAAGATCGTCAAGCAGAACAACCCCAACGTCAAGGTCGCCGTCACCTTCGGCACCGAGCAGAGCGGGCCGAGCGCGGCCGGTGTCCGGCTGATCAACCAGTCCAGGGCGCTGAACGTGCCGATCGACAGCTACACGATCATGCCGTTCAACTTCGGCTCCTCGAACATCTACCAGAGCACCGTCAACGCCTCGGAAGGGCTGAAGAACGCGCTCAAGAGCGCCTGGGGCTGGACCGACGCCCAGGCCTACGCCCACATGGGCATCTCCGGTATGAACGGCATGTCCGACCAGTCGGAGGTCACCACGACCGGCGCCTGGACGCAGATCCGCGACTGGGCCAAGGCACGCGGGCTGAACCGCTTCGCGTTCTGGTCGGTCAACCGTGACCGGCCCTGCTCCGGCGGCCTCACCGAGACCTGCAGCGGCGTCAGCCAGGCGAACTGGGACTTCACCCGAATCTCGGCGGGCTTCTAGAAGATCGGCTTCCAGGAGGCCGGTTTTCAGGAGGATCGCGGACAGACGGCCGGGCGCGGCGAGGGCCTGAGGAGCTCTTGCCGCGTCCGGTCCTGGTTTAGGGCCAGGGCTGTCGGCGACGTACCTCATGAACCGGTTCGACCGGTGTTCACGACAGAAGGCGAAGATGATGTCCGGCGATCAGCATCCGATACTCGTCACCAGCGCCGCGGGCACCACCGGAGGCGTCGGCGGGATGGTCGTGCGCAACCTGCTGGCGCGGGGCCTGCCGGTGCGGGCCTTCGTCCGCAGGCGAGACGCGCGGGCGGACGCTCTCCGCGCGGCCGGCGCCGAGGTGTTCGCCGGCGATCTGACCCGTGCCGGGGACGTCGCGCGCGCCCTCGACGGTTGCCGGCGCATGTACTTCGCGATGACCGTGTCGCAGCAGTACCTGGAGGCCACCGCCGCCGCCGCGGCCGCCGCGCGGGCCCACGGCCGGCTGGAGATCTTCGTGAACATGTCGCAGCTGACCGTGTCGCAGATGGACCTGATGAGCACCGTCGAATCCGAGCAGCAGCGGCTGCACTGGCTGGGGGAGCAGGTCCTGAACTGGTCCGGGCTGCCGGTCACGCACGTCAGGCCAACCGTCTTCATGGAGAACCCGCTGTTCCAGACCATCGCCGCGAAGTCGATCCGCGAGGACGACGAGATCCGGCTGCCCTTCGGATCGGGCCGCACCTCCCCGGTCGCGGCCCGCGACGTCGCCGACGTGGTCACGGCCGTCCTGACGGATCCCGCGTCCCACGCCGGACGCGTCCACGAGCTGACGGGGGCCGCCGCCCGCGATCTCGGCGTCCTCGCCGCCGAGTTCTCCGTCGCGCTGGGCCGGAACATCGTCTACGTGGATGTGCCGTACGACGAATGGGCCCGGCGCGAGCTGGGCGGACTGGGCCTGCCCGAGCATGTCGTCGAGCATCTGGGCAAGATGGCGCGCCTGCACGCGCTGAACCGGTACGACCGCGCTACTTATGACATCCAGAAGATCCTCGGAAGACCACCGTCGAGCATCGCGGACTTCGTCGCCCGGAATCCCGCCCTCTTCACGGCCGGCTCACCGCATCTCTAGAGTCAGCCACTAGTGTCTAGGCTCGTGAGTGACGTCAAGAGGCCGAACAAGAAGGCACAGAAGTCGGCGGAGACCCGGCGGCGGATCCGGTCGGCGGCCGGGGAACTGTTCATGGAGCAGGGGTACGGCGCGACCACGCTGCAGCAGGTCGCCGATCGCGCCGAGGTGGCGGTGCAGACCATCTACTTCGTGTTCGGCAACAAACGCGCGCTGCTCAAGGAGTTCGTCGACGTCGCGATCGCGGGTGACGATCAGCCCATCGCGACCATGGAGCGGGCCTGGTTCAAGGAGGCACTGGCCACCGGAACCGCCGAGCGGCACCTGCGGTCGCATGTGGCGGGGACGCGGGCCGTACTCGAACGGGTTGCGGCGATCACCAGGCTGCTCGAAGTCGCGGTGGCGTCGGATCCGGACCTGGCCGAGTTGTGGCCCCAGCAGGAGGACCCGCGCTACGTCGTCCATGACACCGCTGCCAGGAGCTTGATGAGCAAGCCGGGCGCCCGCCTCGACGTGTCCCCCGAGCGGGCGGCCGACCTGCTGTACGCCGTCCTGAGTCCCGAGCTGTACCTGCTGTTCGTCCGTGATCGGGGGTGGCGGCCGGAGGAGTTCGAGCGCTGGGCCTCCGGCACCCTCCGCACCCAGCTCTGCGCGGACCGGCGCTGACCGGCCGACCGTGAACGCGCCGGCTCAGCGGTCCGACACGAGGGTGCGGGCGACGAGGAGGGCGACGTCGTCCTCGGAGGAGGTGCCTCCCACCATGGTGTCGATCACCTGGGTGCAGAGGTTCTCCAGCGGGAGCACGGCCCGGGCCAGGGCGGCGCGGAGGCGGTCCATGCCCGTGTCGATGTCGGCCTCGCGGGTCTCGATCAGGCCGTCGGTGTAGAGGGCGATCAGGGTGCCCTCGGCGAGTTCGAGTTCGAGGGACTCGTAGGGGCCGATGCCCAGGCCGATCGGGGTGCCGCTGGGCAGGTCGGGGAAGGAGACGTCGCCGGTGGGGTCGACGAGAGCGGGTGGCGGGTGCCCGGCCGCGGCCATGGTGCAGCGCCGGGTGGCCGGGTCGTAGACCGCGTACAGGCAGGTGGCCCCCATGGCGATGAGAGGGTAGCCGTCGGTTTCCTCCTCTTCCTGGCGTTTGGCGATCAGGGCGTCGAGGTGGGTGAGCAGTTCGGCGGGCGGCAGGTCCATGTACGCCAGGGTGCGCACGGCGGTCTGCAGGCGTCCCATCCTCGCGGCGGCGTTGATGCCGTGCCCGGTCACGTCGCCCACCACCAGGGCGATCCGGTCGCCGCGCAGGGGGATCGCGTCGAACCAGTCGCCTCCGACGCCGTCGTGGATGTCGGAGGGGAGGTAACGCGAGGCCACCTCCACGGCACCGCCGCCGGTCAGGTTGCGCGGCAGGAGGTGGCGCTGCAGCGCGAGGGCGGCCGTGCGCTCGCGGGTGTAGCGGCGGGCGTTGTCGAGACTCAGCGCGGCGCGGACGCAGAGCTCTTCCGCGATCATCAGGTCGTCCTTGGTGAAGGCCGCGGCGTTGTCGTTGCGGACGAACACGGTGACGCCCAGGAGTTCGCCGCGAGCCTTCAGCGGAACGACGATCAGGCTGTGCATTCTCGTGCCGTGAATGATCTCCGCCCTGGCCGGGTCCTGGTCGAGCCAGGTGCCGGGTGAGATGTCCAGGACCTCTTCGTAGTGGGGCCGTCCCGAGGCCAGGACCTCGGTGAAGGGGGACGACGGAGGCACGAAGACCGCTTCCCCGACCGCCCAGAGGGATTCGGGGACTCCTTCGTGGATCGAGGCCACGCCCAGGCGGCGGAACACGGGGATGCTCACGTCCGTGGCGGGCAGTCGTTGCAGGGGTTCGACGTCCGGGAGGGCCGACTCGGCGAGGTCGACCGTGACGTAGTCCGCCAGCACCGGCACGGCCAGGTCCGCCAGTTCCTGCGCGGTCTTCTGGATGTCGAGCGTGCTGCCGATCCGGATGCTGGCCTCGCGGAGCAGCGCCAGGCGGTCGCGCGCCCGGCTGTGGCTCATGTCGATGGCCTGCGAGCACACGCCGAGCGGCCGCCCGTCCACGCCTTCGAGGCGGAAGAGGGAGGTCGACAGGGTGCGCTCCTCGAGCCCGTCCGGCGAGACCCAGCGGGCCTCACGGTCGATCATGGGGTTGCCGTCGGTGAACACCCGCCGCATCGCTCCCGCCGCGGCCTCGACGTCGGTCCCCGGCAGGGGCTCGGCCAGTGAGCGGCCGACCCGGTAGTGGGGGAAGACCCGCTGCAGGCTCCGCGCCGCGTCGTTCAGCCAGACGCACCGGAGGTCGCGGTCCCAGAGGGCCATGGCCAGCGGGGAGCGGTTGATGAACGGCTCCAGCAAGCTCGCCGCTCGCTCGGTGACCTTCGCGGCCGCCGCCGTCGCCGACAGGAGCCAGGCGTCGGTTCCTTCCGGCACGCGCAGCCGGGAGGCTTCGACGCGCACCAGGACCCTGTGGCCGTCGCGGTGGCGGGTCTCGGCGAGGCCGGACCAGTGCTCCCGGTCACCGAACCTGCCGGCCCAGTCCGAGATCCGCGCCGCGCGGTCGCCGGGCATGAGAAGCACCGCCCCGGACCGATTGAGCACCTCGGCGGGACGGTATCCGAGAAGGTCCTCCGCGGCTTGCGTCCATCCGATCACGGTGCCCTCGTCGTCGATCACGGCGACCGCCGGAATATTCTCTTCTGCCGCGCCGCCCGCCGTAGTGTCAGGTGCGGCCATATCAACATCCATCCACGCGTTGAGCCAGCCCCTGCAAGTCTGCATAATACCGCTGACCTGCGGTGATTCTTGATCGGTTCTTATCGCGGCGGATGCGGACCGCTGTGGGAGCGCGCATTGGAGTCGATCGTGTGGGGAACGGCCTAGCCGAGGGCGTGGTCGAGGTTGAAGGCCGCGCTGATGAGCGCCAGGTGGGTGATGGCCTGGGGGAAGTTGCCCAGTTGCTCGCCGGTGTGCCCGATCTCCTCCGCGTACAGGCCCAGATGGTTGGCGTAGGTCAGCATCTTCTCGAAGGCCAGGCGGGCCTCGTCGAGGCGGCCGGCGCGGGCGAGGGCCTCGACGTACCAGAACGAGCAGATCGAGAACGTGCCCTCCGGCCCCTCCAGGCCGTCCGGGCTGGCTTCGGGGTCGTAGCGGTACACCAGCGAGTCGGAGACCAGGCCGCGGCCGAGGGCGTCGAGGGTGGACAACCACTTGGGGTCGGTGGGCGAGACGAACTTGGCCAGCGGCATCATCAGGATCGAGGAGTCCAGGACGTCCGCGTCGAAGTGCTGGATGAACGCCTGCAGCTTGGCCGACCAGCCGCGTCGCATGATGTCGCGGTAGATCGCGTCGCGGGCCAGCCGCCAGTGCGGGATGTCGGCTGGCAGGCCACGGTGGGTGGCCACCCGCATGGCGCGTTCGATGGCGACCCAGCACATCAGCCGCGAGTAGACGAAGTTCTTGCGTCCGCCGCGGGTCTCCCAGATCCCCTCGTCGGGCTGGTCCCAGTTGTCGCAGACCCAGTTCACCAGCGTGCACACCTCGTCCCAGCGGTCGCTGGAGATCGGGTTGCCCCATTTGTTGTAGAGGTAGATGGAGTCGATGAGTGCGCCGTAGATGTCCAGCTGGAGCTGGTCGGCGGCGGCGTTGCCCACGCGTACCGGTGCGGATCGCCGGTAGCCCTCCAGGTGGGTCAGCTCGTACTCCGGCAGGTCGCGGCGGCCGTCGATGCCGTACATGATCTGCAAAGGCCCGGTACGGTCGTCGTCGCCGAGCTGGACGTGCTTGGACAGGAACCCCATGAAGGCCTCGGCCTCCTCGGTGAAGCCCAGCCTGAGCAGCGCGTACACGCAGAACGCGGCGTCGCGGACCCACACGTAGCGGTAGTCCCAGTTACGCGCGCCGTGATACTGCTCCGGCAGGCTGGTCGTGGGCGCGGCGACGATCCCGCCGGTCGGCGCGTACGTGAGCAGCTTCAGCGTGAGGGCCGACCGGTGGACGACCTCCCGCCACCGGCCCCGGTAGCGCGAGGCGGACAGCCAGTTCCGCCAGAACCGCACCGTGGCGGCGAACTCCTCCTCCGCCTCCTCGATCGGGCAGCCCCGCGGCCTGACCCCGTCGCCGATCTTGTCGAGGGCGAACACCGCGTGCTCGCCCTCCAGGAGCTCGAACCGGGCCCAGGCGTCCCGCCCGTCGGTCTCGACGGGCACGCTGGCCGACAGGGCGAGGGAGAGGAACTCCGACGTGAAGGTCGTACGGGATCCGTCCTGCAGGACCGTGTGGGGTTGCCTGGCGTAGTCGAAGCGGGGCGCCACCCGGGCGCGGAACGGCAGCTTGCCGCGTACGCAGAAGACCCGGCGGATCAGCCGGTGCCGGTCACCCTCGCTGGACTCGTCGGCGATCGGCATGAAGTCCTGGATCTCGCCCACCCCGTCGATGGCGAAGAAGCGGGTGATCAGCACGTTGGTGTCGGGGAAGTAGAACTGCTTGGTCCTGGCCGGTGTGTCGGCGCACAACTCGAACGACCCGCCCTGGTCGGCGTCCAGGATCGAGGCGAACACGCTGGGGGCGTCGAAGCTCGGACAGCAGTACCAGTCGATCGTGCCGTTGGTGCCCACGAGCGCGACCGTGCGCAGATCGCCGACCAACCCGTGCTCGCCGATCGGCAGATACCGGGGGTCGTCGAGGTAGCCCCACGCTCCATCCGTCATATCCGTTTCTTCTGCCCTCATCCCCCCAAAATACGCAGCTCAGCGGCCTGACAGGCTCTGCTGTTCGTCAAGGGGCCGCAGATCTTCGCGGAGTCGAGGCGCTGTACAGTGCCTGTCTGGAGGTGCGCGATCCGGGATGAGACGAACGCCGTGAACACCGCGGTGACCGGTGCGGAGTTGCTCCGGCGCGTCCACGGCCTGGCCGCCGGGGGTGAGCGGGTGGTGATCGGCATCGCGGGATGCCCGGGCGCGGGCAAGTCGACGCTGGCCGGCTGGCTGGTCGACCGCCTCACCTCGGCCGGGCTGCCGGCCGTGTGGGTGCCGATGGACGGCTTCCACCTGGCCGACGTCGAGCTCGAACGCCTCGGCCGGCGGGGCCGCAAGGGCGCCATGGACACCTTCGACGCCCGCGGGTACCTGGCGTTGCTGCGCCGCATCCGCGCCGAGACCGCCACCGTCGTCTACGCCCCGTCGTTCGACCGCGAGATCGAGCAGCCGATCGCCGGCGCCATCCCGGTGCCGCCGGCC
The DNA here is from genome assembly GCF_043197025.1 of Nonomuraea marmarensis. Lineage (NCBI taxonomy): Bacteria > Bacillati > Actinomycetota > Actinomycetes > Streptosporangiales > Streptosporangiaceae > Nonomuraea > Nonomuraea marmarensis. The sequence goes on along the minus strand of NZ_JBICRM010000004.1, from coordinate 25,520 downwards.
ACGCGGGTCGTCGTCAGCGAGGGCAACTACCTCCTCGCCGCCGACGAGCCATGGCCGCAGGTACACGCGGCCATGACCGAGGTCTGGTACGCCGACCTCGACGACCGCGTCCGCCTGGACCGTCTCATCAAGCGGCACATCCAGTTCGGCAAGACCCCCGACCAGGCCGCCCGCTGGGTCGCCGAGGTCGACGAGCCCAACGCCGCCCGCATCCGCACCACCCGCGAACGCGCCGACCTGCGAGTGGACATGGACGCACTGGGGATCTAGCCACCGGACAAGGATCAGGTGGGGGTGCCCGCGCCGGCCTCGGCGGCCTCCGTCAGCTCGGCCTCTGGCTCGCCCGTGCGGGCGTGCGCGTCGAGCTCGGCCTGGTTGCGCTCGGCGCGGGCCAGGTCGCGGTGACCGGTGGCGAGGATGGCGATCCCGACCAGGATCGCGCAGGCGCCGATGACGAAGGGCACGTGTACGTTGAAGTGCTCGGCCAGCTGGCCCGCCGCGAACGGGGCCAGGCCGCCGCCGATGAAACGCACGAACCCGTACGCCGCCGAGGCCACCGGCCGCTCCACCGGCGCGACCATCATCACGGCCTGGGTGGTCAGCGTGTTGTTCACGCCGATGAACACCCCTGCCACGATCACCGCGGTGACCAGGACCGCCCGGTTGTCGACGAAGGCCGCGACGACGAAGACGTTGATCGCGAACAGCGCGAGGTTGCCGTAGAGCGTACGCGCCAGCCCGAGCCTGCGCTGCAACCAGGGCGCGCCGGCCACCGAGAAGATCGCCACCATCAGGCCCCAGCCGGTGAAGACAAGGCCGAGCTGGATGGCGTCCAGCCGCATCGGAAAGGGGGCGTAGCCGAGGACGGTGAAGAAGCCCCAGTTGTAGCACAGGGCGGTCAAGCTCATGATCAGCAGGCCGCGGTGGCGCAGGGCCCTGATCGGGTCGAGGAGCGAGGTCTTGCGGGCGGGCCTGGGCTGGGGGCGTACGAGTGAGATGGTGGCGAGCAGCGCGAGGGTCATCAGCACCGCGACGCCGTAGAACGGGCCGCGCCAGCTGATGTGGCCGAGCGCGCCGCCGAGCAGCGGGCCGACCGCGATGCCGAGGCCGAGCGCGGCTTCGTACAGGATGATCGCGCCGGTGAAGCCGCCGCTGGCGGCGGCCACGATGACGGCCAGGGAGGTCGCGACGAAGAGCGCGTTGCCGAGGCCCCAGCCCGCGCGGAAGCCGATGATGCCGCCGATGCTGTCGGTGGAGCCGGCCAGGGCGCTGAACACGACGATCAGCACGAGACCCGCGATCAGCGTCCACTTGGCGCCGATACGGCTGGAGACCCAGCCGGTGACCAGCATGGCGACCGCCATCACCACCAGGTAGCTGGTGAACAGCAGCGTCACCTGACTCGGCGAGGCGTGCAGGTCGGAGGAGATGGCGGGCAGGATCGGGTCGACGAGCCCGATGCCCATGAAGGAGATCACGCACGCGAACGCGACCGCCCAGACAGCTTTGGGCTGCCGGAACGGGCTGGGCGCGCCCGCTTTGGCCACTGTCATTCAGTTGCTCCGGAGGTCGGGGGTGGGGGTTTCTGGTACGGCGGCCGGGTCGATGGCGGTCAGGGCGCGGGCCGTCAGCCGGTCGAGGGCGGGCAGCGCCGCGGCGATGGCGGCGCGGTCGGCCTCCGGCAACTCGGCGAGCAGCTCGGCCAGCCGCTTGGCCTGCGCGGCCCGGCGCCTGGCGAGTTCCGCCTGCCCGTGCTCGGTGATGGCGACCACCACCACGCGGCGGTCCGCCGGGTCGGGCAGCCGTTCGGCCAGGTCTTCGCGCTCCAGGCGCGAGATGAGCTGGGTCATGGCGGGCTGGGTGACGCCTTCGAGGGCGGCCAGCTCGGTGATCCGGCGCGGGCCCAGGCGTTCCAGGCTCGCCAGCGTGGACAGGGCGGTGATCGACAGGTCCCTGGGCACGTCGAGCAGGCGCATCATCGTCCTGACGCGCGCCAGGCCGGCCGCGAGCTCCAGCTCCTCCATATAAGGCATGTCCGGATCCATAAGGGATTTATATCATCGATTCATATAAGTTCCGTATGTAGTTGACGCGGGTGGAAGGCGGGGTGCGGCCACGGCGCCCCCGTCCGCGGCGTTGGAGAAGGCGAGAACGGCGCCGATCACCCGGGCCTGGCCCAGCGCGATGGTCAGGCCGAGGCCGTGATCGCGGCCGCGTTCCGCGGTCCCGGTCTGTAAGCGCTGCGGGCCGCCGGCTACCCCCTGGCGAGCTTCCGAAAGTTTCGGGAAACTTGCCGCCCGATTAAGCCTGATCGAGGCCGGGAACCCCGTAGACGGCGGTCGATCAGGATCTGAAACTTAGCAGTTGGTGGCACTCTTGACACGTGTCAATGCACCCCTTTATGTTGCCGCAATATTAACGGGCTTTCTTTGAAAGTTTCGGCGTCAACATCATTGGCTGAAGGGATGGCATGAGGGCCCACGCACCAATCGAGACAAGCCCTGCGACCGAGCGGTGGCGGGACACCCGGTTGTCTCCCACCGAACGGGCCGAGGCGCTCATCCCGCTCATGACGCTTGAAGAGAAGGTAGCCCAGCTCGTCGGGGTGTGGGTCGGCGCCGACGCGTCGGGGGGAGGCGTCGCCCCGCACCAGACCGACATGGCGGCCGGCCCGGACTGGGACACGGTCATCGGCAGCGGGCTCGGCCAGCTGACCCGCCCGTTCGGGACCGCGCCGGTCGATCCCGTCGCGGGCGCGCGGTCGCTGGCCACGTCCCAGGCGCAGATCGTGGCGACCAGCAGGTTCGGGATCCCGGCCCAGGTGCACGAGGAGTGCCTAACCGGTTTCGCCGCCTGGCGGGCGACCGTGTACCCGGCGCCGCTGAGCTGGGGGGCGTCCTTCGACCCCGAGCTGGTCGAGGAGATGGCCGGGCGGATCGGCCGGTCCATGCGGGCCGCGGGCGTCCACCAGGGCCTGGCCCCGGTCCTGGACGTGACCAGGGACTACCGCTGGGGCCGTACCGAGGAGACGATCGGCGAGGACCCGTACCTGGTCGGGACGATCGGCGCGGCCTACGTGCGGGGGATGGAGGGCGCCGGGGTCGTCGCCACGCTGAAGCACTTCGCCGGCTACGCCGCCTCCCGGGGCGGCCGCAACCTCGCTCCCGTGGAGATGGGACGCAGGGAGCTGGCGGACGTCGTGCTGCCGCCCTTCGAGATGGCGCTCCGCCTCGGCGGGGCACGGTCGGTGATGAACTCGTACGCCGAGATCGACGGCGTTCCGGTGGCGGCCGACGAGGACCTGCTGACCGGGCTCCTGCGGGACGAGTGGGGATTCACCGGCACGCTGGTCTCGGACTACTTCGCGATCCGGTTCCTGGAGCGCCTGCACGGCGTGGCCGCGGGGGCGTCGGACGCGGCCGGGCTCGCCCTGCGGGCCGGGATCGACGTCGAGCTGCCCACGGCCGACACCTTCGGCGCCCCTTTGATCGACGCGGTGAAGGACGGCTCGGTCGACGAGGCGCTGGTCGACCGGGCCCTGCGCCGGGTGCTAGCGCAGAAGGCCGAGCTCGGCCTGCTCGACGAGGGCTGGCAGAGCCTGCCGGACGACGTCGAGAGCCTCCGCCTCGACGACGAGCCCGGCCAGGACCTCGCCCTGCGCCTGGCGCGGCAATCCATCGTGCTGCTGCGCAACACCGGCGGCATCCTGCCGCTGGCCGCCCATCGGCGCGTGTCACTCGTGGGCCCGGTCGCCGACGACCCGATGGCGATGCTCGGCTGCTACTCCTTCCCCGCGCACGTGGGCGGGCATCCCGAGCACGGGCTCGGACTGGACCTCCCGTCGCTGCGCGAGGCACTCGGCCGGATCGTCCCGGATCTCACGTACGTGCCCGGTTGCGGCATCACCGGCGACGACACCTCGGGCATCGCGGCGGCGGCCGCCGCGGCCGCGGAGAGCGACGTGTGCGTGCTCGCCGTCGGCGACCGGGCGGGGCTGTTCGGACGCGGCACCTCCGGCGAGGGCTGCGACGCCACCGACCTGCGCCTGCCGGGCGTCCAGTCCGAGCTCGTCCGCGCCGTGCTCGCGACCGGCACCCCGGTGATCCTCGTGCTGCTCGCCGGCCGCCCGTACGCGCTGGGCGCGGAGGCCGACGCGGCCGCGGCCATCGTCTACGGCTTCTTCCCCGGCCAGCGCGGCGGCCAGGCGCTGGCGGAGGTGCTCACCGGCGCGGTGAACCCGTCCGGCCGGCTGCCGGTCAGCGTGCCGCGCGACGCCGGCGGCCTCCCGGCGACCTACCTGTCGCCGTCGCTGGGCCACCGCTCGGAGGTGTCGTCGGTCGACCCGACCGCCGCGTTCCCGTTCGGGCACGGGCTGAGCTACACGACCTTCGAGTGGGAGCTCCTCGACGCGGACGCGGCCGACTGGCCGGTGGACGGCGAGGTCACCGTAGGCGTCACGGTCCGCAACACCGGCTCGCGGCCCGGCGCGGAGGTCGTCCAGCTGTACCTGCACGACCCGGTCGCGCAGACGACGCGGCCGGTGGTCCGCCTGATCGGCTACGCCCGCGTCCCGCTGAAACCGGGGGAGTCGGCACGCGTGACGTTCGAGGTCCCGGCGGACGTCACGTCGTTCACCGGGTTGCGCGGCACGCGCATCGTCGAGCCGGGCGACGTCGAGCTGCGCTTCGGCCGGTCGAGCGCGGACGTGCGGGCGGCCGTGCCGCTACGCCTGACCGGCGCCGAGCGCGCGGTCGGGCAGGACAGGAAGCTGCTGGCGACGGCCGGCGTCACACCGGAGGGCGCGGGATGAGCACGACCAGGACGCTGGACGACCCGCCGCCGGGCACCCGCCCGGCGCGGCCGGACCCCGGCCGCCGCAGGCGCGCGCGGCCGGGCACGTGGCGGCACGCGATCCGCCGCGACTGGCAGCTGTACTCGCTGGCGATCCTGCCGCTGCTGTTCTTCGTGATCTTCCGGTACGGCCCGATGATCGGCAACGTGATCGCCTTCCGGCGGTTCGAGCCCGGCGGCAACGTCTTCGGCGAGTCCTGGGTGGGCCTGCGATACGTGAAGATGTTCCTGAGCGACCCGACGTTCTGGAACGTGTTCACCAACACCCTCGTCCTCGGCACGCTGACCCTGCTGTTCTGCTTCCCGCTGCCGATCATGCTCGCGCTGCTGCTCAACGAGGTGCGCAACCGGCGCGTCAAGCGGTTCCTGCAGTCGGTGTCCTACCTGCCGCACTTCCTGTCGATGGTCATCGTGGCCGGCATCGTCATGCAGATGCTGGCCGTCGACGGGCCGGTGAACCAGATCGTGAAGGCGTTCGGCGGCGAGGCCACCGCGTTCATGCAGAAGCCGGACTGGTTCCGCACGATCTTCGTCTCGTCGGAGGTCTGGCAGACCGTCGGCTGGGGGACCATCCTCTACCTGGCCGCGCTGACGACCATCGACGAGCAGCTCTACGACGCGGCCCGGATGGACGGCGCCAACCGGTGGCGGCAGATCTGGCACGTCACCCTGCCGGGCATCCGCCCGACGGCGGTCACGCTGCTGATCCTCAACATCGGCACGTTCATGACCGTGGGCTTCGAAAAGGTCCTGCTGCTGTACAACCCGCTGACGTATCCGACCGCGGACGTGATCTCCACGTACCTGTACCGCATGGGCGTGGAGTCCAGCAACCTGAGCTATGCCGCCGCGATCGGCCTGTTCGAGGCAGTGGTCGGGGTGGTGCTGATCGTGTCGGCGAACCTGATCTCCCGCCGCACAGTAGGGACGAGCCTGTGGTGACGATTGCCAAGAGCCGTGGCTACCGCGTGTTCCAAGGGATCAACGCCGTCATCCTGACCGGCGTCGTGATCGTGACGCTGTATCCCTTCGTCAACATCATCGCCCGCTCGTTCAGCGAAGAGCGCTACATCATCACCGGGCAGATCAACCTCATCCCGCGCGGGTTCAACCTCACGACGTACCGGATCGTGGTCTCCGACCCGATGTTCTGGACGAACTACGGCAACACCGTGGTGTACACCGTCGTCGCCACGGCCGTCGCGATGCTGCTGACGACCTGCTATGCGTACGTGCTGTCCAAGAAGGACCTCAAGGGCCGTACGTTCCTGATCTGGGTGGCCGTCTTCACCATGATCTTCTCCGGCGGCCTGATCCCCCAGTACGTGCTGGTCAACAGCCTCGGGCTGACGAACTCCATCTGGGCCATCGTCCTGCCCAACGCCATCAGCGTCTTCAACCTCCTGGTCATGAAGGCGTTCTTCGAGGGCCTGCCGGGCGAGTTGGAGGAGGCGGCCGCCATCGACGGCCTGAGCACCTACGGCATCCTGTGGCGGGTGGTGCTGCCGCTGTCGAAGGCGGTCATCGCCACGATGGTGCTGTTCTACGCGGTCTCGTTCTGGAACTCGTGGTTCACGGCGTTCCTCTACCTGAACGAGACGGAGTTGTTCCCGGTGACCATCTACCTGCGCAACCTCATCGCGGGCGCCACCGGCGCCGAGTCCGCCGGCGCGGGGCTCTCCGAGGTGACGCAGGCCGCGTCCAACATCCAGTCGGTGACGATCATGCTCACCGTCCTTCCCATCCTCGCGGTCTACCCCTTCGTCCAGAGGTACTTCGTCTCCGGAGTCATGCTCGGCGCGGTCAAGGGCTAGCCCTGTCCACCCCCCACGGCAAAGGAATCTCTCAATGCGCGAACTTTCACGACGTCAGGCGATCATCGGTTTGGGCGCGTTCACCCTCGTGCTCGCCGGCTGCGGCGAGGACGAGGCCCCGAAGAAGGCCGCCGACGTGTCCGCGAACAAGGCGGGCGCGATGGCCAGTTACGGCGTCAACCAGCAGTTCAAGGCCACCGAGCCGGTCTCGTTCGACGTGCTCTACAACAACCACCCGTTCTACCCGCTCAAGAACGACTGGCTGTTCTGGCAGGAGCTCACCAAGCGGACCAACGTGACGCTCAAGCCGGTGGCGGTGCCGCTCAGCGACTACGAGAAGAAGCGCGGCCTGGTGGTAGGCGCCGGTCAGGCCCCGCTCATCATCCCGAAGACGTACCACCCGCAAGAAGAGGCATTCGTGGCCTCCGGCGCCATCCTGCCGGTCAGCGACTACATGGACCTGATGCCGAACTTCAAGGACATGGTCGCCAAATGGCGGATGGAGCCCGAGCTGGACACGTTGCGGCAGTCCGACGGCCGCTTCTACCTGCTGCCCGGGATCCACGAGGAGATCTGGGTGGACTACACCCTGGCGATCAGGACCGACATCCTGGAGAAGCTCAACCTGGAGGTCCCCAAGACCTGGGACGACCTCTACACCGTGCTCAAGGCGATGAAGGCGGAGTACCCCGACCTCTATCCGATGACCGACCGGTGGGGCGTCCCCACGCCGGGTGGCAACCTGCTCAAGCTCGTCGCCCAGGCCTACGGCACCAAGGGCGGCTGGGAGTACCAGCACGCGACCTGGGACTCCGCCGCCGGGAAGTTCGCCTACACCGGCGCCATGCCGCAGTACAAGCAGATGATCGAGTACCTGCGCAAGCTGGTGGACGAGAAGCTGCTCGACCCGGAGAGCTTCACGCAGCAGGACGAGCAGGCCAAGCAGAAGTTCAACTCCGGCAAGTCCTTCGTGATCAGCACCAACGCGCAGTCGCTGATCAACGACTACCGGGAGACGCTGACCAAGACCGTCGAGGGCGCCAAGATCGCCAAGATCCCGGTGCCCATGGGCCCCGTCGGGGACTACAAGATCGCCCCCCGGCTCGAGAACGGCGTCATGATCTCCAAGAAGGCCCTGGAGAACAAGAACTTCGTCGCCATGATGCAGTTCATCGACTGGCTCTTCTACTCCGAACAGGGCGAGGAGTTCGCCAAGTGGGGCGTCGAGGGGACGACGTTCACCAAGGACGCCTCCGGCAACTACAAACTGGCGAAGGACGTCGACTTCGTCGGCCTCAACCCCGGGGTGCCGAAGCACCTTCAGAAGGACTTCGGCTTCTCCAACGGCGTGTTCGCCTACGGCGGCACCACCAAGCTGCTGAACTCCACCTTCTCCGAGGAGGAGCTGGAGTTCCAGAAGGTGATGAACGCCAGGAAGCCGTGGCCGGTGGAGCCGCCGCACCCGTTCAACGACGAGGAGCGCGAGCAGGCCTCGCTGTGGGAGACGCCGCTGAAGGACTTCGTCACCCAGAACACGCTCAAGTTCATCCTCGGCGAGCGCGATCTGAGCGAGTGGGACGCCTACGTCAAGGAGCTGGAGGGCAAGAACACCTCGTCCTACATGAACCTCGTCAACACCGCCTACGAGCGGTTCAAGAAGGAACACGGATGAGCGAGGTGACGGCCGGGCAACGGTTCGGCCAGGGACCCCTGTCGAGGGCGGCGGCGCTGGTCTACAGCCTGCTGGTCGTCGAGCTGTTGTTCCTGGCCACCACCGTACCCGGCCTGACCGGGCTCGTCCTGCTCGACCGGTCCGCCGGCAACGTGCCGCTGGCCGCCGCCTGCGCGCTGCCCGTCGGGCCCGCGCTGTCCGCCGCCCTGTACGCGTTGCGCCGCCGAAGCCGGGACCTGACGGACCTCCGGCCCGCGGCGGCGTTCTGGCGGGGATACAAGGCCAACGTTCGCGGGGTCCTGAAGCTCTGGATTCCGTACCTGGCGGGGACGACCATCGTCGGGACGAACCTGGCGAACTTCGGCGCGTCGGGCGTGCCCGGGTGGTGGGCGGTGCTGCTGGTCCTCGTCGGGGTGGCGGCCACCCTCTGGGTCGCCAACGCGCTGGTGATCACGTCGCTGTTCGAGTTCCGGGCGGCGGACGTCGCCCGGCTGGCGGCGTACTTCCTCGCGCGCCGCCCCGGGGCCACCCTGGCCAACGCCTGCCTGCTGATCGTGGCGGGCGGCGTCACCCTGGTGGCCACCGAGGCGGTGGCGGCGCTGCTGGCCTCCGTGTTCGTGGCGGCGTTGTTGTGGAACTCCCGCCCGGTGGTCGCCGAGGTCGAGCGGGAGTTCGTCGCCTGATCAGTGGATGCGCCGGCCGCGGGCGTCGGGCACGCCTGATTTGCGGAAGAAATAGGTGTTGACCTGGTCACGCCATTCCTCAGCGCAGCGGAGCTGCTCGTCGAGCAGCTCCCGCACCCGGTCGTGCAGCGCCGGATCCACGGCGCCCGCCAGCTTCTCCCAGCTCAGCCGGGCCTCGGCCACCTCCTCGACCCCCGCGAAGTGGGTGTCGTAGATGTGCTGGATCACCGTCGTGCCGTCGTGCAGCACGTGCTCGTAGGGGACGTGGTGGAAGAACAGCAGCAGCTCGTCGGGGCACTGCTCGGGCGACTCGTACACCTCCGACCACGGTTGCGGGTACTGGCCGGTGAACCCGGTCCCTGAGGCGCGGGTCCGGTCCACGCCGACGCCGTCGCGGTCGGCGAAGTGGTAGGTGCCCCACGGGGTGTACTCGTATCCGTCCACGTCGGGGCCGTAGTGGTGGCCGGGGCGGACCATGAACCCGACGCCGAGCGGCGCGGTGTAGCGCTCGTAGGTGCGCCAGGAGCCGTCCATCATCGCGTGCAGCGTACGCCGCAGCGGCCCGGGGTCGACGTTCGTCACCGGCACGAACGTGAGGTCGATCCATTCGTCGAGGATGGCGGCCGGGTCCAGCCGCGGGTCCCAGGCGAGGCGGCCGAAGGCGTAAAGGTTGGCCTGGGCGAGCGGGTGGCCGGTCCAGTAGGGGTCGTCGCCCACGTTGGAGACCGCGACCAGGCCACCCCCGCCGGTCGCCACGTCGGCCACGGCCCGCCCGCCGGGCCCCCAGGGGCGGAAGGCGAGGATCTCGCTCCACTGCGGAGGCAGGTAGCACACGTGCCGCTGCTGGCCGGTGTATTCCTGCGTCACCTGGAGCTCCACCGCCAGGCTGGTGCCCGGCATGGCCGCGATCACCGGCGACACCGGCTCCCGCGTCTGGAAGTCCATCGGGCCGTACTTCACCTGCAGGATCGCGTTGTCCCGGAACCGCCCGTCGAGCGGGGCGAAATGGTCGTGGGCCGCGCGGGCCCGGTCGGTCGACCGGTCGCGCCAGTCCTGCCGGTGGTTGTAGACGAAGGCCCGCCAGTGCACCACCCCGCCGAACGGCGCCAGCGCGTCGGCCAGCATGTTGGCGCCGTCGGCGTGGGTGCGCTCGTACGCGAACGGGCCCGGCTGCCCTTCCGAGTCGGCCTTCACCACGTAGCCGCCGAAATCGGGGATCGTCTCGTAGACCCGCTCGGTGGCGCGCGCCCACCACTCTCGTACGCCCTCGTCGAGCGGATCGGCGCTCGGCAACCCGCCGAGCGCGATGGGCGAGGCGAAATTGACCGACAAATGCACCCGGATCCCGTACGGGCGCAGCTCGTCCGCGATCGCGGCGACGTCACCGAGCCGATCGGTCAGCAGGTGGGCCTCCGTGGCGTGCACGTTGACGTTGTTCACCGAGATCGCGTTGATCCCGCTCGCGGCCAGCAGCCGCCCGTAGGCCCGCACCCTTGTCAGGTCGTCGCGCAGCCCGCCGTCCCGCCAGAAGATCGACCCGCCCGAGTAGCCGCGCTCGACCTGACCCATCACCGGATGCACATCGACGTTGTCCCAGTGGTCGACCATGCGCCGCCGAGTCGCGGGCCGGTGGAGCTCGGCGGGACGCGCGGCCCCGAACGCCGACTCGCCCAGCCTGACCACGTGGAACAGGCCGTAGAGCAGGCCCGCGGGGTCGTCGGCGAGCACCACCGTGACGCCGTCGTGGCGGGCGAACACGAACCCGTCCTCACCCGCCGTGCCCTGGACCGCCTGCGCGACGGCCGGAAGGGGCTCCGCCGTGGAAACAGCGAGCACGAGGTCGACCGGTCCTTCCCCCGACACCACGCTGCCGCCGTACTGGGCGCAGGCCTGCGCGACCTCGTCGCGCACGGTCCCGCTGCCGGAGACGAACACCCGGCGCGAGCCGATCGCTCGAAACGCCTCCGGAGGCAACCAGGCCGCATGGACGTCGTGCGCAGGGGGAGTGGTCACGAAGGAAGATCCTACGCCGCCACGGATTCCAGCACGCCGAAGGCCCCGGCGCCCGCCACGTGGGGGGAGCGCTCACTGCGTTCTGGCAACCGTTGTGATCGGGCACTAGGCACCGAACCAAGCGCTTGCTACGCTCCGCCCATGGTGTCCACGATCGTCTGGGGAACCGGCAACGTCGGCCGCGCGGCCATCCGCGCCGTCGCGGCCCACCCGGCGCTGCAGCTCACGGCCGTGCTCGTGCACGACCCCGGCAAGGTCGGCCGCGACGCGGGCGAGCTGAGCGGGCTCGGCCACCACCTGGGAGTCGCGGCGACGGGTGACGTCGACGCGGTGCTGGCCCAGAGTCCGCGCGCCGTCGTGTACGCGGCGTCCGGCGACATCCGGCCCGACGAGGCGCTCGCCGACATCGTCAGGGCGATCAGGGCCGGTGCCGTGGTCGTCACGCCCTCCCTGTACGCCCTCTACGACCAGCGCAACGCCCCGCCGGAGGTGCGGGAGCCGGTGCTGGCGGCCATCGCGGACGGCGGCGGCTCGCTGTTCGCGTCCGGCGTCGATCCCGGCTGGGGCAACGACGTGCTGCCGCTGCTGGTCAGCGGGCTCGGTACGACGGTGGACGCGATCCGCTGCCAGGAGATCTTCGACTACTCCACCTACGACCAGGAGGACTCGGTCCGGTACCTGGTCGGCATGGGCCAGCCGATGGACTACGAGCCGCCGATGATCGCGCCGACGGTCCCCGCCATGGTGTGGGGCGGGCAGATACGGCTGATGGCCCGGGCCCTCGGCGTCGAGCTCGACGAGATCCGCGAGACCGTGGACCGGCGCCCGCTCGACCGTACGGTGACCACCAAGAGCATGGGCGAGTTCGCGGCCGGCACCCAGGGCGCGGTGCGGTTCGAGGTCCAGGGCGTCGTCGGGGGCGAGCCCCGCATCGCGGTCGAGCACGTCACCCGCATCCACCCCTCCTGCGCCCCGGACTGGCCGGTGCCGCCCGACGGCGTGGGGGCGCACCGGGTGATCATCGAGGGCAGCCCGCGCATCGAGGTCACGGTCGAGGCCACCGACGAGGGCGGCAACCGCTCCGCCGGCGGGAACGCCACCGCCGCGGGCCGCCTGGTCAGCGCCATCGACTGGCTCGTGGCCGCCGAACCCGGCCTGTACGACGCGCTCGACGTCCCGCTGCGCCCCGCGATCGGCAAGCTCGGAAGGAGCCGGCTGTGAACATCGACATCCCTGAGGGCAAGGACGCGATCGAGTATGTGTGGGGCGAGATGGTCCCCGGCATCGGCATCGCCGCCTCGAAGTTCTCGATGTCGGTGTACGCCCACTCGACCCTGGGACTGCGCGAGTTCGAGGCCGCCCGGCTGCGGATCGCGCAGATCAACGGGTGCGCCTTCTGCCTCGACTGGCGCACGGAGCGGGACGGGCAGCGGGTCGAGGAGGAGTTCGCCGACGCGGTGACCGAGTGGCGCACCACCGACGCCTTCGACGACCGCACCCGGCTGGCCGCCGAGTACGCCGAACGTTACGCCCTGGACCACCACGGCCTCGACGACGAGTTCTGGACCAGGATGACCGCCCAGTACAGCCAGCTGGAGATCGTGGAGCTGAGCATGAGCATCGGCTCCTGGCTGGCGTTCGGCCGCCTCAACCACGTGCTGGGCCTGGACACGGTGTGCAGGCTCCCCAGCGGCCGATCACCGGTCCGCAAGTAGGCCGCCCGATCCCGACGCAAAGAGCCCGCCCCAAGTAACGCGCCCGCCCCGACAACGCGCCCGCCCTCCCAAGTAGTTCGCACGCCCGAAAGTGGTTCGTTGAGAGTCAGGAGCCTCGCATGACTGCCAGCACCTCGGACGGAAACGGTTTAACCGGCCTCTCGCGCCGTGGATTCATCGCCGGAGCCGGTTCCCTCGTGGGAGTGGCGGCCCTCGCCGGCCGCGCCGCCCCAGCGCAGGCCGCGGCCCCGATCGCCGACGGCGCCCACGTCCCCGCCCTGGTCATCGGCACCGGGTACGGCGGCTCCGTCGCCGCCCTGCGCCTGGCCCAGGCGGGCGTCGACGTCCATATGGTCGAGATGGGCATGGCCTGGGACACCCCGGGCACGGACGGCAAGATCTTCTGCAACACGCTGGAACCGGACTACCGCTCGTACTGGCTGCGTACCAGGACGAAGGCGCCGCTCAACTACTTCCTCGGCTTCCCCATCGACCGGAACATCCCCCGCTACACCGGCGTCCTGGACGCCGAGGACTTCACCGGCATCACCGTCTACCAGGGCCGCGGCGTGGGCGGCGGCTCGCTGGTCAACGGCGGCATGGCGGTCACCCCCAAGCGCGAGAACTTCGCCACCATCCTCCCGTCCGTCAACCCCGACGAGATGTACGCCACCTACTACCCGCGCGCCAACGCCGGCCTCGGCGTCGGTCTCATCGACCCGGCCTGGTTCGAGACCACCGCCTGCTACCAGTACGCCCGGGTCGGCCGCAAGCACGCCCAGCGCTCCGGCTTCCCCTTCGTGTTCGTGCCCGACGTGTACGACTGGGACTACATGAAGCAGGAGGCCGCCGGGACGGTCACCAAGTCGGCGCTGGCCGGCGAGATCCTCTACGGCAACAACCACGGCAAGAAATCCCTGCAGAAGACCTACCTCGCCCAGGCCAAGGCCACCGGCAGGGTCGCCATCTCGGCGCTGCACCGGGTCGCCTCGGTCGCCCCTGCGGGCAGCGGCGGCTACACGGTCGTCATCGAACAGCTCAACTCCACCGGCGACACCACCGCCACCAAGACCGTGACCGCGGACCGGGTGTTCTTCGCCGCCGGCAGCGTCGGCACCAGCAAGCTGCTGGTCAAGCTGAAGGCCACCGGCGCGCTGCCGGGGCTGAACGCCGAGGTCGGCAAGGGCTGGGGCGACAACGGCAACGTCATGTGCGGCCGCGCCAACCACCTGTGGGACCCGACGGGCAGCCTCCAGTCGTCCATCCCCTGCTGCGGCATCGACAACTGGGCGGCCGGCGGCGCCTTCGCCGAGGTCGCGCCGCTGCCCACCGGCATCGAGACCTTCGCCTCGTTCTACCTGTCGATCACCAGGAACCCGAACCGCGCCCAGTTCACCTGGAACGCCACGACCGGCAAGGTGGACCTGAGCTGGCAGACCGCCTGGAAGCAGCAGTCGATCGACATGGCCAAGACGATCTTCGACAAGATCAACGCGAAGGAGGGGACGATCTACCGTACCGACCTCTTCGGCATCTACAAGATCTGGGGCGACCACCTCACGTACCACCCGCTCGGGGGCGCGGTGCTGAACCGGGCCACCGACAACTACGGCCGCCTGCCCGGCTACCCCGGCCTGTACGTCATCGACGGCGCCCTGATCCCCGGCAACACCACCGTCAACCCGTTCGTCACCATCACGGCGCTGGCCGAGCGCAACATCGAGCAGATCATCACGACCGACCTGTGAACCACCAGCCACCGTCCGGCGGCCAAGGGGCCCTTCCCCCTCGGCCGCCGGACGGCCGCGACCTGGTCCTCGACTCCATCGCCGCCCGGATCGCGACGGCAGGGGGCGACGTGCCTTCCTGAGCACACCGAGCCGGTGCCACCGCCGCCGTGCCGCACATCGAGCCGTCGGCCTCAGCTGTCACGTTTTGTCCGTGCGGTTCGTCATAGCGATGTCCCCGGGCCGACCGGGGTCGATGAACAGGCGGGCCGAGCTGCCCGCGTCACATCGCTGAAGGAGCTGAACGGGATATGACGAACGCCGACCTGCGGACCGCGGTGGAAGGCCGGGTCTGGTTGCCCGGTGACGACGGGTTCGAGCAGGCGTCCAAGGCCTGGAACCTGTCGGTGGAGCAACCGGTGGCCGCCGTCGTCGAGGCCCAGGGCGTCGACGACGTGGCGGCCCTGGTCCGGTACGCGGGCCAGGCCGGGCTGGCGGTGAGCGCCCAGCCGAGCGGCCACGGCGCCTCGGGTGACACCGACGGCGTGATCCTGCTGCGCACCGGGCGGCTGGACGACGTGCGGGTACGCCCCGAGGAGCGGGTCGCCATGGTGGGCGCGGGGGCGAAGTGGGGGCAAGTGCTCGCGGCGGCCGGGCCGCACGGCCTGACCGGCCTGGCCGGGAGCAGTCCCGTGGTGAGCGTGACCGGATACACCCTGGGCGGCGGGCTGAGCTGGTTCGGCCGCAAGCACGGCTTCGCCGCCGACAGCGTACGGGCCTTCGAGGTCGTCGGCGCCGACGGCGAGCGGGCCACGGTGACCGCCGAGTCCGACGCCGACCTGTTCTGGGCGCTGCGCGGCGGCGGTGGCGACTTCGCGCTGGTTACGGCGATCGAATTCGCGTTGTATCCGGCGCCGCACCTGTACGGCGGGCGGATGATGTGGCCCGGGCACCGCACCCGGGAGGTGTTCGAGGCGTTCCGCGAGGTCACCGCCGAGGCGCCGGACGAGCTGTCCGTCTGGTTCAACCGGGTGCAGTTCCCCCAGGCACCGCCCATGGTGACCGTGGACGTCGCCTTCCTGGGCGAGGAGGACGAGGGGCGGGCGCTGCTCGCCAGGCTGGACAAGATCGACGATGTGATCACCGACAAGCGCCGCGTGGTGGCCGTGGCCGACCTGGGCGACATCACCGCCGAGCCGACCGACCCGGCGCCCGGGCGGTCCCGCGCCGAGCTGCTGACCGGGCTGGACGACGCGACGGTGGAAACCTTGCTGGGCACGCCGATGGAACCGGTGGTCGGCGTCCAGGTCAGGCACCTCGGCGGGGCGTTGGCGGCCTCCCGGCCCGGTGCGGGGCCGAGCGGGCCGGTCGCGGAGCCGTACCTGCTCTACCTGTTCGGGCTCGCGCTCAACCCCGAGCTGTCCGCGGCCGTGGGCGGCAAGCAGGCGCGGTTCGCCGGGGAGCTCGCGGTCAGCGGGCGCAAGCCGTACACGATGCTGGCGCCGGGGGAGCGGGCCGGTGCGGCCTTCTCCGCGGAGACCGTCGCGAGGCTGCGCGAGATCAAGCGCGCCCGCGACCCGCGCAACGTGCTGCGCGCCAACTTCCCGGTGCTCGCCTGACCCGCACAGCCTGACCCGCACAGCCTGAGCCGCGTCAGAGGATCTGGCCGGAGGCGTACGCGTAGCTGCGGCGCACCAGTTTCCACACCGTCTCCAGCTCCTCCTCGTCGCGCGGCCCGTAGATCATGACCAGGGTCGGCGGGTGGCGGCCCTCGTGGACGATCGGGTGCAGCTCACCCCACCCCTTCTCCACGAGTTCGGCGGCATCCGCCTCCGTCAGCAGTGCGTGCAGGCTGCCGTCGAAGGGGCCGTGCAGGTGGGCGAACTCGGTGCTGTCGCGGACGAACGCCGACCTCGGCCCGAGCGCGTGCTCCGGATCCAGGTGCAGCGCCCGGGTCTCGGGCAGCGAGATGACGCTGGCGCCGGTGCGTACGTGGTCGAGGCCGGCCATGCGCCGCCACAGCTTCTCCTGCAACTCCTCCGGAGCGATCTGGTCGACCTGCTGGTGCGGGGTCTCTGGAGTGGTCGTGGGACGCGGGCCGCGCCGGGGTGCCAGCGCGGACGCGGTGGACATGTTCCGTCTCCTTAGTGCTCACACCTAGTTATCATACAATTACTGTTTGACAGCACCGCTGGTGATGCCCGAGATGATCTTCCGCTGGGCGACGGCGAACACCACGATCAGCGGCAGGCTCATCAGCACCACGTAGGCGAAGATGAGGTGCCAGTTGTTGAGATAGTGTGGTGGAACGACGTGGGCGAGGACGCCGCGACGTTCATGTCCTCGAGTTCGTCGGCCACGTACCTGGTGGACGGCGGCGGCGCCAAGTCCGGCTCCGACAAGGTGTTCCAGCACAACGGCGCGGGCACGGTGACCATCAGGAACTTCCAGGTGCACGGCTCCGGCAAGCTCTACCGCGCCTGCGGCAACTGCTCCACCTCCTACCGGCGGAACGTGGTCATGGACGGCGTCACCGCCCGTACCACCAAGGTGCTGGCCGGGATCAACACCAACTGGGGTGACACCGCGCGGTTCAGCAGGATCACCGTGTACGGCAGCGGCACCACCATCTGCGAGAAGTACCGAGGCGTCCCCAAGGGGAGCGAGCCTGTGAAGATCGGCTCGGGAGCGGACGGCGTGAACTGCCTCTACTCCTCCTCCGACATCACCATCCGCTGACACGAACCCGGCCTTGAGGGAGCACCCGCTTCCTCAAGGCCGGGTTCGTGTCAGCGCTACCAAAGTGGAGGTGCGCGTGAAACGCCTGGCCATCCTGCCGATCCTGCTGATCGGCTACTTCCTCTTACCCGTCCGGAACGCCCTGGCCGACACGAACGTGGCGTTCCCGGCCAGGTTGATCGAGATGCCGCCGCCTCCCACGGACAGCTGGAAGGTCCTGGTGACCGGCGTGCTCATCCGGTCGTAGTCCCGGAGTTGCACGGTGAAGGAGGACGTGCCTGCGGTGGCCGGTGTGCCGCTGATCGTGCCGGTGAACCGGTCGAGGGTCAGCCCGGCGGGCAACGTGCCGCTCGTGACCTGCCAGTCGTAGAAGGGCACGCCGCCCTTGGCCGACAGCGTCTGCTGGTAGGTGGTGCCCGGCGTGGCCTGGGGCAGGGAGGTGGTCACGATGGACGGCGGCAGGAACGGGGTGAGGTTGCGGTTGAGCTTCCAGCCCGCGTTCTCGGCCACCAGCAGGGCCAGCTTGGTCAGCATCCACCTGCGGGTCGGGAACAGGTGGGTCCAGCCGCCGCTCTGCCCGCTCAGCCGGTCCCAATAGCGCTGTTCGCCCGGGATGTGATAGCTGCTGTCCAGCGGGACGGCATAGCCCTGGTACGCCACGACGTCGGGGTCGTTTCCGCCGCTCTGGACGTAGGAGCGCATCCCGGCCCAGTCGCTGTGGTAGGCGACCGCGTGGCCGTACTCGTGCATGACCAAGCCGTGCACGTCGAGCACCGAGCCGGCGATCTCCGTCTTGTACCAGTCCTCGTCGGCCAGCGAGGTGAACAGCTGCTTGTTCGCCTCGTCGTACTCGAAGATCATCGCGGTGGAGCGGTGCAGCGGGCCCGCGAGCTGCTGGCCGTTCCTGGTGCTGTAGCGGCCGTTGGCGGCGGGGTAGCCGGTCGAGTACGGGGTCTGGATGCCCCTGAAGAAGACGTACATGCCGGTGCAGGCGGAGTTGTTGGTGACGTTGATCGTGTTCTGCCAGTCGTTGCCCGGCAGGTGGTTGGACTCCGCCCCGGCGGCCACGCTGTCGAACGGCTGCATGTCGAAGAACCTGAACCAGTCCTTGACCGCTTCCTCGGCGGCGTTCCTGAAGGCGGGAGCGTTGAAGTAACCGGTGATGTTGTCGTAGCGGTAGTCGAACGTGAGGGGCAGGCTGGGCTGCACCGCGGTCTTCTCGTCCTGCTGCACCCTGATCGGCATCGACTGCTGGTACGTCGTGCCGCCCGCGTC
Organism: Nonomuraea marmarensis; assembly: GCF_043197025.1. Classification (NCBI taxonomy): domain Bacteria; kingdom Bacillati; phylum Actinomycetota; class Actinomycetes; order Streptosporangiales; family Streptosporangiaceae; genus Nonomuraea; species Nonomuraea marmarensis. Next base: position 7,031 of record NZ_JBICRM010000004.1, on the reverse strand, counting down.
CCTGATCGACAGCCTCAGCGTGTAACTTTCATCCTGGCCCGGGCCGCGCTTGGAGTGGATCGCGAGGCGGAACGGCTTCTGGTCGGAGGCGGCGGCGAACGTGAGGGTCTTGGTCGCGCCCGTGGCGGTGAGCTGGCTGGGCAGGTCCATCATCAGCCGGGACGTGCCCTCGGCCTTGAGGTCGATCGTGACGGGGTAGCGCACCTCCGGCGGGGGCTTGACGGTGAGCTCGACGTAGGGATTGGCCAGGTAGCCCTGCCAGTCCACCAGCTTGACGCCGTAGTCGTTGACGGTCCTGCCGAACATGTCGACGACCTGAGCGGTGGGGGGCGGCGGCGTGCGCGGGCTGCGGCACGCCGGTGAGTAAGGAAGCGAATAAGACTGCCGCGACGGTCACTCGCCTGGCACCCCTGGCGGCTCTCGGGGCGGGGCGGCATCCTTGGTCCATCTGGACTCCTCGAAGGATGGGAATACCTTTTCCCAGGCGCACAGTAAGGTGTTACACAGCACCGGTCAACCCTGCGGTGCGGCTCGTCGCGTGGACTCGCGCAGGACCAGGCTGGCCGGGACGATCGTCACCCCGCCGCCCGTCGGCGTGCCCGCGATGGCGTCCAGCAGGTGCCGGGCCGCCAGCCGCCCGATCTCGCCCAGGTTCATGTCCACGGTCGTCAGCGGCGGGCGGCAGCCCAGCGCCATCGGCTCCCAGTTGTCGAACCCGACCAGCGCCACGTCCTCCGGCACCCGGCGCCCCCGTTCCCGCAGCGTCTCGGCCACCCCGCGGGCGATCTGGTCGCTCCCGCAGAAGATGGCGTCCACGTCGGGCGCCGCGTGCAGCAGGACGTCGGCGCCCTGGCGGCCCCACTCCTCGCTCCACTGCCCGAACAGGACCTCGCCGGCGGGCTCGAGACCGGCCGCGTCGAGCGCGGTGCTCAGCCCGCGGGCCCGCCGGCGCGCCGCCTCGAAGCGGTGCGGCCCCGTGACGTGCCCGATGCGCGTGCGGCCCGTCGCCAGGAGGTGGCGGGCGGCCAGCGCGCCGCCGCCCTCGTCGTCGGGGATGATCGAGACGTCGGACTCGTCGGTGGACTGCGTCATGGCGTACACGACGGGAACCGGCAGGTCTCGGCCGATGCCCGGGCGCGGCTCCGTGCGCCGCCCGGTGACGATGATGCCCTCGACGCGCCTGGCCAGCAGGCGCTCGACGTAGTGGCGTTCCCTGATCGGGTCGTCGCGCGTGTCGCACATGAACACCGAGATCTTCCCCGCGCCGAGCGCGTCCTCCGCGCCCAGCATCACCGGGATGCTGAACCGCCCGAAGCTGTCGCCCGTGACCAGGCCCACCGTGTACGTGCGGCCCGCCAGCAGGCCCTGGGCGAGCGGATTGGGCCGGAAGCCGAGCCGTTCTGCGGCGGCGAGCACCCGGTCGCGGGTCTCGGTGCGCATCCGGCCACGGCCGTTGAGCGCCTTGGACGCGGTGCCGATCGACACCTCGGCGGCCGCCGCGACGTCCCTGATCGTGACCGTTTTCGCTGTCCCCTCGGAAGGGCTGGCCAACCGATTCCCCTTTCGCGCTCACACACTGACCCGCACAGCCGTTCTCTTGACCAGTGATGTATCACACCCTACTCTCCGGTTGAGAAAACCTATTCTCATATTTTCTCACCAAGGTGAGGAGCGTGATGGAACAGATCCTTGGTCCTGCCGTTCCGTCCAGCCGGGCAGTGTTGCGGCCGATCGGCATCCAAGACGTGGTCATCACCGGTGGGCCGCTCGCGCGGTGGCAGCGGATCAATCACGAGGCGAGCATTCCCCTGGGCCTGGAGCAGATGGAACGCTCGGGCGCGTTGCCCAACCTCCGGCGTGCGGGAGGCGAGGGCGACGGGCCCTTCCAGGGCTATCGGTTCCAGGATTCCGATCTCTACAAGCAGCTCGAGGCGATCGCGTGGGAGCACGTACGCGCTCCCCAACCTCTGTATGCCGAGTTCGCCGAGCAGGCGGCCGCCGTGCTCGAACGGGCGCAGCGGCCCGACGGCTACCTCAACTCGCACTACCAGGTCGTCAAGCCGGACAAGATCTACGCCGAGCTCGAGTACAGCCACGAGATGTACTGCGCGGGCCACCTGCTCCAGGCGGCCGTGGCCGCCGCCAGAGCCGGGATCGGCGACGGACTGCTCGCGGTCGCGCGGCGCCTCGCCGGCCACCTGGTCGAGGTGTTCCTGACCGGCGGGAACGACGGTATCGACGGCCACGCGGAGGTGGAGACCGCGCTGGTCGAGCTCTACCGGCTGACCGGCGAGCGCACCTACCTGGAGCTGGCGGGCAATCTGATCGACAGCCGCGGCAAGGGGCTGATCGCCGACAGCGGCATGGGCATGCTGTACGCCCAGGACCACCTGCCGGTACGCGACGCCGACACCCCCGTCGGGCACGCCGTGCGCCAGCTCTACCTGGAGTCCGGCATCGTGGACGTCTACCTGGAGACGGGGGACGAGTCGCTGCTGGAGTGCTCGGTGCGCCGGTGGGAGGACATGGTCGCCACCAAGACGTACATCACCGGCGGGAACGGCTCGCGGCACGACGGCGAGGCGTTCGGCGAGCGCTACGAGCTGCCGCCCGACCGGGCCTACAGCGAGAGCTGCGCCGCCATCGCCGGCATCCACTGGAACTGGCGGCTGCTGCTGGCCACCGGCCAGGGCCGCTACGCGGACCTGATCGAGCGCACGCTCTACAACGCCTTCGCCGCCTCCACCTCGGCCGACGGCGTGCGCTTCTTCTACGTCAACCCGCTGCAGCGCAGGGACGACCTCGTGGAGGACGCCTATCTCGGGCGGCGCAGGGAGTGGTTCGCGTGTGCCTGCTGCCCGCCGAACATCATGCGGCTGGTGGCCTCCCTCAGCGGCTACGTCGCCACCAAGACGGAATCCGGCCTGCAGGTGCACCAGTACGTCCCCGGCACCGTCCAGGCCGGTGAGGGCGCGCCCGCCCGGCTGAAGATCGACACCGACTATCCGTGGGACGGGCTGATCCGGGTCACCGTCGAGGAGGCGCCGGCGGGCGAATGGGAGCTCGCGCTGCGCATCCCCGCCTGGAGCGAGTCCACTCTCGCCGGCCTCTCCTGGGACGAGCCCGGCGACGCCCGCCCCGCCCAGCCCGGCGAAGACGGATATTTCCGGATCCGTCGTCAGTGGCGGCACGGCGAGACGGTCGAACTGCGGCTCGACCTGACGCCCAGGCACACCTACCCCCACCGCAGGATCGACGCGGTCAGGGGCTGCGTGGCCATCGAGCGCGGGCCGCTCGTCTACTGCTTCGAGCAGGCCGACCAGGCGCGGGGCGTCGAGGTGGACGACCTCGCCCTGAGCCCCGGCGCCCGCCTGCGCGTGGTCCCCGTGGCCAACCTCGAAGGCGTCGGGCGCACCGTGCTGATCGAGACCGAGGCCGCCGCCGTGGACCAGCCGCGCGGCGGACTGCCGTACACCAGCCAACCCTTTGCGGCCGGCACCCTCGTGACCGCCACGGCTGTCCCGTACTTCCAGTGGGACAACCGGGACGGCGGCACGATGCGGGTCTGGCTCCCCCTCGCGTAAGGAACCCCCCGATGAGAAGACGCGACCTGTTGAAGCTGGGCGGGCTCGCCGCCCTCGGCGCCACGGCGGCGGCCTGTGGCGGCGGCTCGGACTCCGCCGGGAACGTGCAGCTGCAGTTCATGTACTGGGGCTCGACGTTCGAGAAGAAGGCCATCGAGAGCATGCTCAAGCAGTACGAGAGCAAGCATGCCGGAATGAAGGTCAAGCCGCTGTACACGCCCGACGAGTACGACGTGAAGCTCAACACGCTCGTCGCCAGCAACCGGCTGCCCGACGTCGGGTACGTGCCGCTGGCCCTGTCGTTCCGCCTGGGCGAGCAGGGCAAGCTGGTCAACCTGTTCCCGTACATGAAGAAGTACCCGCAGCTGGCCGGCTACCTGCCGGACGCCTACCTGTGGAGCGGCCAGGACAACCTGCACGGCGTCGCGACCGCGAACGAGATCGAGCTGCTGTGGTACAGCAAGTCCGCCGTCGCGCAGGCCGGCGTCACGCCGCCGGTCGAGGCGGCCTCCGCGTGGACGTGGGACCAGCTCGTCGAGAACGCCTACAAGCTCACCGTCGACCAGAACGGCAAGCATCCCGACGAATCCGGCTTCGATCCCAAGCAGATCAAGCAGTTCGGAATCTCCAGCAGCATCACGTACGGCGCCGCCTGGTACGGGTTCCTGCGCAGCAACGGCAGCGACTTCGCCGACGAGGCCGGCAAGAAGTGCCTGCTCGACACGCCGGAGGCGATCCAGGTCTTCCAGAACCTGCAGGACCTGATCTACAAGCACCGCGTCGCGCCGGGCCCCGGCCAGCTCGCCGCCACCGGGGACGAGGTGCCCGGCACCAACATCCTGCTCAAGACCAAGCGGGTGGCGATGGTGGTGGACGGCCACTGGAGCCTGCTCGACATGAACGAGAGCAAGGTCGACTACGGCATCGGCGTGTTGCCGAAGTACGCGGAGCCGTTCACCTCCACGCAGGTCGCCGGGGCGTCGGCGGTGTTCGCGGGCGGCAAGCACGAGCAGGAGGCCGTGGAGCTGTTCGCCTTCCACAACGACCCGCGCTACGTCGACCTGTACAAGCAGGGGCTGTGGATGCCGCAGGAGAAGAAGTACTACGAGGACCAGGCGGCCATCGACTCCTGGACCAAGAACGAGTTGCACCCGGCCGAGTTCCGCACGGCCGTGGTCGACTACGCCCGCGACCACGGCGTCCCCGTGTTCGGCAACAGGGTCAAGAACATGACCACCATCGGGAGCGACGTACTGACTCCGGCCCTGCAGGAGATCGAGACCGGCAAGCGTCCGGCCGGCGAGATCCTCAAGGAGGTCGCCCCGAAGATCACCAGCATGCTGCAGGGCTGGCAGCACGTCCAGGAGCCGTGATGCGCCGCCTCGAGACCCGCTGGGGCATCCTGATGGCGCTGCCCGCCGTCCTCGGGTTCCTGATCTTCACGATCGGCCCGATGGCGGCCTCGGCCTTCTTCAGCCTGACCGACTGGCAGATCGGCGCCAGCCCGTCGTTCATCGGCCTGGACAACTACTCGGCCATGGTCGGGGACGAGCTGTTCTGGAAGTCGCTGAGCACCACCACGTACTACACGCTCGGGGCGGTCCCGCTGGTGCTGATCGTCAGCTTCGCCGTGGCCCTGCTGCTCAACCAGCGGGTCAGGGGGCTGGCGATCTGGCGGACCATCTTCTACCTGCCGACGCTGGTCCCGGCCATCGCGAACGTCGTGCTCTGGATCTGGATCTTCAACCCGGACTTCGGGCTGTTCAACTCGCTGCTGCGGCAGGGCGGGCTGCCCGCCTCCCAGTGGATCTACGCCGAGTCGACCGCCGTGCCCTCACTGATCATCATGAGCACGTGGGGTTTCGGCAACACCATGGTGATCTTCCTGGCGGGGCTGCAGGGCGTGCCGAGGCACCTGTACGAGGCGGTGTCCATCGACGGCGGCGGGGCGTGGCGGCGCTTCTGGCACGTGACGCTGCCGATGATGACGCCGACCATCTTCTACAACCTGGTGGTCGGCGTGGTCGGCACCTTCCAGGTGTTCAACCAGGCGTACGTGATGACCGAGGGCGGCCCCAACCACGCCACGCTCTTCTACGTCTACTACCTGTTCCGCAAGGCGTTCACCGAGAGCGAGATGGGTTACGCAAGCGCGCTCGCCTGGACCCTGTTCATGATCATCATGGTGGTGACGTTCCTGCTGTTCAGAAACGCCCGCCGCTGGGTCTACTACGAGATGGCAGGTGCCAGATGACCGCCGTGGCGGCGCCGGACCGTACCCGGTCGAAGGGCGTGGCCCCCACCGAAGGGTTGCGCAGGCCCCGCAGGTACGGCCGGATCCTGCTGTACGTGGCTCTGGTGGCGGGGTCGATCCCGACCCTGCTGCCGTTCGTGTGGCTCGTGCGCAGCGCGCTCATGCAGGACAGCCAGATGTTCGTGTCGCCGCCGGAGTGGATCCCGGCGCCGTTCGAGTGGTCGAACTTCAGCGGGGCGCTGACCACGCAGCCCTTCGCCCGGTACTTCCTCAACACGGTGGTCATCGCCGTCATCAGCGTGCTCGGGACGGTGCTGACGTGCTCGGTGGCGGCGTTCAGCTTCTCCCGGCTGCGCTGGCGCGGCCGCAACGTCGTCTTCGCGCTGCTGCTGAGCGGGGTGATGCTGCCGTACGCGGTGACGCTCATTCCCACGTTCGTCATGTGGCAGGAGCTGGGGGCGCTGGACACGATCGCGCCGCTCACGGTGCCGAGCTGGTTCGCCGGGGCGGGCGGGGGAGTGTTCAACATCTTCCTGCTCAGGCAGTTCTTCCTGACGATTCCCTTCGAGCTGGACGAGGCCGCCTATATCGACGGGGCGTCACCGTGGCGGGTGTTCTGGACGATCGTCATGCCGCTGTCGAAGCCCGCGATCATCGTCGTGACCATCTTCACGTTCATCGGTACCTGGAACGACTTCCTCGGGCCGCTGCTGTATTTGCAGGATGAGGAGAACTACACGTTGTCGCTGGGGCTGGCTTCGTTCCAGAGCATGTACCTGACCCAGTGGGGGTATCTGATGGCGGCGTCGGCGGCCGTGATCGCGCCGATCGTCGTGTTGTTCTTCTTCCTGCAGCGGTACTTCATCGAGGGGGTCACGCTGACGGGCATCAAGAACTGACGGGTGGGGGCGCCGTGTCGCGGCGTCGGCGTGAAACGGGTGTGAAACGCGGGCGCCGTGCTGGAGTGATCTCGACGGCTTGGCGGGGGATGGAGGCGCAGGTCGTGTGAGGATATCGATTCCTGGCTTTAGCAAGCTGTAACAACAGGGAGTTCTTGACGGTTGGCATGCCGACTCCTAGATTCTGAGAAATCGATTGCTCGCCCTCGAGCTCTAGCAAGATCAGGAGGATGGGATATGTCGGCCTTCGAGAGGGTGATTCGCCGATCGCTGCTGCGTGGCGGAGCCGTCATG